>JANLPL010000142.1:0-1687 GCA_031367195.1 Bradyrhizobium sp. | reverse complement strand
CATCCTCATCAAGCGCTTTGGTGCTGAAATGGCTCGACGGCTCAGGCATTTGTGTGGGCGCCCACATGATGTGTGGGGGACGCTCCAGTGATGTGTGCCCGCCGTGGGTCAATTGAGCGAAAATCTTGGCGCCATGGGCGTGCACGCCGGCCGCCACCTTAGCCAGGCCGGGGATGATCGCAGGATCCCAGGCGTCGAGGAAGCGAGCGGACATTTTTCCGCTCGGGTGAATCGCTTGGCTTTCGGTAATAATCAAACCTACGCCGCCGCGAGCGCGCTCCTCGTGGTAAGCGGCCAAGTCGTTCGTCGGCATACCCTCGAGACTGCCGAGCGCGGTGAAATGCGGCTGAAACACCATGCGGTTACGAAGTGCGACGCCGCCGATGGAAAACGGCGAGAACAGATGCGGGAAAGCCGAGCCCCCTGGAACATCGCCCGTGGTTATGCTCACTTCTTGACCTTTCCATTCGCGCGGCCAAATTTAATCGATTACGTCGGGTAAACTAAACATCCTATCGCGGTGTCTTGCGCGACGGACCTGAAGCCGCCCGCGGCGCCGAGCAGACCTGTCTAAATTCTGATTTCGCGGCCCTCTCGGGCGGACCGCGCGAAGGCATCGAGAGCCCGCATATTGTTGAGAGAGTCAGAGAGCGGCAGCGGAACCGGGGTCTTGTTGAGAACTGCGTCGGCGAAAGCTTCGACAATCAGTTGGTAGTGATCGACCGGCGCGAAGGATTCTTCCGTCCTGCGCCCATCGGCATCCATCGTGATGACAAGCGCCTCGCCGAGACGTGTGCCCAGCCCCTGGATGATTCCGCGCGGCGCCTCAATAACGCCCTTGCGGCCGATGACGCTGTAAAAACCGTTGCCGAACCCTTCGAACGAACAGCTCACCATCGCGACGCGCCCTTCGGGAAATTCAAGCACGCCGGCTGCCGCCACATCGACGCCGAAGCGATCGTCAATTCTTTGCCATGCGCGAACGGCGACTGGCTCGGTCGCGTACAACATTCGGGCCACGCTGATAATGTAACAGCCCATATCCAACAGGGCGCCGCCGCCAAGATTCGGCTTCATGCGAATATTGTTGGGATCAGGCGGGTTCATGATGTCGACGGAAAGATGCGTGCGCACTTCCACGACATCGCCAATCGCGCCCGCCTCGATCAGTGCCCGCACACGCTGGTGTTGCGGATGGAAGCGGTACATGAAGCTTTCCATGAGTGGCACATTGCGCCGCTCGAAAGCTTCAACGATCTTGTTCGCATCGTCGTAGTTCAGCGCAAGAGGCTTCTCGCACAGTACAGGCTTGCCCGCCTCGGCAGCTCGGATTGCCCATTCCAGATGCATAGAATTTGGCAGCGGTATATAGATCGCATCGACCCCAGGATCGGCCAACAACGCCTCGTAGCTTAGCGTGCGAGCGCCGTCCATTTTGCCGGAGACTTCTAAGACCGAGCCCGGGTCGCGCGTGCCGGCCGCGACGACCTTCCCATTGCGGCTTTTTTGTATGGCAGGGACGATCGCATCGCGCGCGATCCAAGAATTCGCCCCGAGGATTCCCCAGCGCAGCTCACCCATCGCGCCCTTCCCTGTTCCGCCGACTTATTTTGTGTTTAGACGACGATCATTTAATCGTTTACCGCAATCGATTACGGTTTCACTCGGCGTCGTGTCAAACCCTGAA
>JANLPL010000116.1:0-2815 GCA_031367195.1 Bradyrhizobium sp. | reverse complement strand
TGGCGCCGATGCTGGCCGGCAAGGGCCAGCTTTACGCGACCGACGACGACGGCCGCCGCCTCGCGCCGCTCTATGCGCGGCTGGAGCGATCCGGCGCGCGCAATGTGCAGGTGCGCTCGCCTAAAGGCAAAGCTGATCCGGTCGCTGATCTCGTCGGCCGTTGCGATCTGGTGCTGATCGACGCGCCCTGCACCGGCTCGGGCGCGTGGCGTCGCAGCCCCGACGCGAAATGGCGCATCCGCCCCGGCGCGTTGCAGGAGCGCATCAAGGACCAGATCCAAATTCTTGAGCGGGCGGCCAAATACGTCAAACCGGGCGGGCGTCTGGTCTATATCACCTGCTCGGTGCTGAAGCCGGAGAACGAGGATCGCGTCGCGGCCTTTCTGGAGGCCCATTCCGACTATCTCCCGCTCGACGCGGCGACCATGGCGCGCGCCGCCGGTCTGCCCGCGCTGGCGGAATTCGCCTCGAAACTGGGGCCGGGCCTACGGCTCGATCCGCTGCACACGAACACCGACGGATTCTATGTCGCGGGGCTGGTCAAGGCGGGGGCTTGAGCTTTGCACGGCGCACGCGCATCTTTGGGGAGCCGGAGATAGACGATGTCGCTCGACGATTTCATGGCGTGGGAGGAACGCCAGGAACTTCGCTACGAATTCGACGGGCTCGATATTCAGGCGATGACCGGCGGGACGATTTCGCACGCTCGAATCCAGGTCAACTTGATCGCCGCGTTGCACTCTCGGCTGCGAGGAGGACCGTGTCGCGTCGTCGGCAGCTTATTTAAGGTGCGAACCGGCACGAGCATCCGCTACCCCGACGCGATGGTCATCTGCTCCCCGGTGTCGCCAACCGCGACATCTCTCCGAACCGATCATCCTTTTCGAAATCCTCAGCCCAAGCAAGGCGCGCAAGGATCTCGGCGCCAAGAACGCGGAGTACCAGACCCTCGCGTCGCTGCGCCGCTACGTCGTCCTGCATCAGAACGTGGCGGCGGCGGAAGTGTTCTTCCGCGACGACGAGGGCGAGTGGGCGCACGAATTCGTCGACCGCGACGGCGCGCTCAACATGCCCGAGATCGGCGTCGCGATCCCGCATTCCGCCTGTTACGAAGAAATTGACCTCGCCGCCGCGCATCAGCCCTGACGCCGACGCAGAGCAAAGAGCCTACCTCGCCCGCCGTCGTCGTGATACATGCCCGCCATGACCCGCGTCCTCGATCTCCTGGAAGCCGACCCGCGCCCGCGCCATCCCGAAAAGGCGCATCGGCCGGATAACCCGGTCGCGCGCAAGCCGGCCTGGATTCGCGCAAAGGCGCCCGGCTCGCCGGGCTATGCCGCGACGCGGGCGCTGGTGCGCGAGCACAAGCTTGTCACCGTCTGCGAGGAGGCGCGCTGCCCCAATATCGGCGAGTGCTGGGAGAAGAAGCACGCCACTTTCATGATCATGGGCGACATCTGCACCCGCGCCTGCGCGTTCTGCAACGTCGCCACGGGGATGCCGCACGCGCTCGACGCCGACGAGCCAAACCGCGTGGGCGACGCCACCGCCAAGCTCGGCCTCTCCCACGTTGTCGTCACCTCGGTCGACCGCGACGATCTCGCCGACGGCGGCGCGGCGCATTTCGCTCACACGATCCGCGCCATCCGCGCCGCCGCGCCCGCGACCACCATCGAGGTGCTGACGCCCGATTTCCTGCGTAAAGCCGGCGCGCTGGAGATCGTCGTCGAGGCCCGCCCCGACGTATTCAACCACAATCTCGAAACCGTGCCCGGCAAATATCTCACCGTTCGCCCCGGCGCGCGCTATTTCCATTCGCTGCGCCTGTTGCAGCGCGCCAAGGAACTGGAGCCGACGCTGTTCACCAAATCCGGCCCGATGGTCGGCCTCGGCGAGACCCGCGCCGAAGTGCTCCAGGTGATGGACGACCTGCGCTCGGCGGAGGTCGATTTCCTCACCATCGGCCAATATCTGCAACCGACCCCGAAACACCACGCGGTGGAGAACTTCGTCACCCCGGCCGAGTTCGAGGCCTACGCCGCCGTCGGCGCGGCGAAAGGCTTCCTGCTGGTCTCGTCCTCGCCGCTGACGCGCTCCTCGCACCACGCGGGCGAAGATTTCGCCAAGCTGAAGGCGGCGCGGCTCAAAGCGGGCTGAGCCGCCCTTCTTTCGCCCGTTGCGGTCTGCTATCGCCGATGGAGACGATTCTCCTCGGGAAGCAAGCTCAATGCGCGTGATTTTGCTGGGACTGTTCGCAGCGGTCGCCCTAATCGTGGGCCTTTACGAACGCGACGGCATGACGATCGGCCTCGCGGTCGCCTCAGTGCTCGCCGCTGGCGCCGCCTGGCCGAAAATCCAAATCCCGACCTTCCTGAAGATGATGTCGGAGCTGTTCGCGGTCGAGACATTCGTATTCGGCGTGGTGACGCTGGCGGAGGTGACGCACGCCTGGCCCGACACGCTCGCGCTTTACGCGCCGCCGCGCTATCTCCCGATCGCCACCGCGCTGTTCGTCGTCGCCCTGACGCTGATTTCGCGAATTCCTTTTGTGCAACGGATGATGCGGATCGCCGATCCGTTCTTCGAGGCGCGCACGCCGATCTCGCTCAAGATCCCGCTGTTTGGCCGTCGCCTGATGTCGCAGCATCTCTATGGCCGCATCTGCGTGATCTTTCTCGTGCTGGTCAACCAGTTCCAGGTCGCGCTCGGGGTGCGGCTCAACTATTTCCAGATGGCTTTCGGCAATGCGATCCAGGTGGCCGACGAGGAGCACAAAATCGCGTTCTCGTATCAGCTCATTTACGTGTTCCTGCCG
>JANLPL010000102.1:0-3667 GCA_031367195.1 Bradyrhizobium sp. | reverse complement strand
CCGTTGGCAAGCCGATGGTGGCGCGGCTTGACACGCGGTGTCCGGCAATTGCTGGCCAGGAATTCACGCTGTGGGTTTCTCGTCAGACGATGCAATTGTTTGACGCGGAGACAGGCGCGACGCTTGGCTGATGCGCGGTGTCGGAGCCGTCGATTGCGCGATTCATGTTCTCAACGCAATAATCAACAGAAATGGGAGCGGGCCAGTGAGAAGACCAGGATGCACAATTATCGGGACGGTTGTCGCAAAGCCCGAAACGCGCGAGGAATTGTATCGTATCCTCATGGCTCAGGTCCCTCCAACCCGCGCGGAGGCGGGCTGCGTCAGCTATGATTTCCATTGCGACAAGGCTGATCCGAACGTGTTCGTATTTTACGAGAATTTCGTAGATCGGGATGCCCTGGAGCTGCATCTAAAGAAGCCCTATCTTCAACCGTTGTTTGGCCGGATAGACGAACTCCTCGCAAAACCCGTCGATCTTCGATTTCTGGACATGCTGAGTGACCGGGCTATTTGACTTCTGCATCGAGGATGGATGGATAGACCGCAGCTTTTCTTGTCACGCATCAATCGCGAAGGCCAGTCGTGATCGGGGCGACGCCACGGCGATCCCTGACGGCGCGCGGCCGCGAGTTTGAAAATGCCGCGCCTTCAGCTGCTATTCTGAGCTACAGGCGGTTCCTGTTCGCGAGGGTAAGATCGAGTTTTGCGCGATGCTCAGAATTGCATCGCGCTGACGAGTCGAAACACAGGGGTTAAGTTTATGGCATCGACGATAAAAGGACCGGCGATCTTTCTGGCGCAATTTGCCGGGGATGGCGCCCCATTCAACACGTTCGCGTCGATCTGCCAATGGGCGGCGTCGCTGGGCTATAAGGGCGTGCAGATCCCGACGTGGGATGGGCGGCTGTTCGATCTGACCAAGGCGGCGCAGTCGAAGGACTATTGCGACGAGATCGCCGGAATCGCCTGGAGCCACGGTCTGGCGATCACCGAGCTTTCGACCCACTTGCAGGGGCAACTCGTCGCCGTCAATCCGGCCTATGACGAAGCCTTCGACGCTTTTGCGCCCAAGGAAGTGCATGGGCGTCCTCGCGAGCGGCAGAAGTGGGCGAGCGAACAGATGCTGCATGCCGCCAAAGCCTCGCAGCATCTGGGACTTGGCGCCTGTGCCAGCTTCAGCGGCGCGCTGGCCTGGCCGTACGTCTATCCTTGGCCGCAGCGCGCTCCCGGCTTGATCGAGACGGCGTTCGATGAATTGGCGCGGCGGTGGAGCCCGATTCTCAACGCGTTCGACGACGCCGGCGTCGATGTAGCCTTCGAGATCCATCCCGGCGAGGACATATTCGACGGGGCGACCTTTGAGCGCTTTCTAGATGCGCTGAAAGGCCACAAGCGCTGCAACATTCTCTACGATCCCTCGCATTTCCTGCTGCAGCAGCTCGACTATGTCGCCTTCATCGATCTCTATCACGAGCGCATCAAGGCGTTTCACGCCAAGGACGCCGAGTTCAATCCGAGCGGCCGTCAGGGCGTCTATTCCGGCTATGCCTCGTGGGTCGAGCGCGCCGGACGCTTCCGTTCGCTCGGCGACGGACAGGTCGATTTTGGCGCGATCTTCTCGAAGCTGGCGCAATACGACTATTCCTCTTGGGCGGTGCTGGAATGGGAATGCTGTCTGAAACACCCGGAGGACGGCGCGCGCGAAGGCGCGGAATTCATCAAACATCACATCATCCGCGTCACGGAAAGGGCGTTTGACGATTTTGCCGGCGGCGCGGTCGACAAGAAACAGATCGAGCGCGCGCTGGGTCTGCGCTGAAACTTTGGGGGACAAGATGGCAATCGAGGGACGCAGCGATTCGGGTAAGGACGGCAGGATCAGGCTCGGCATGGTCGGCGGCGGCGAAGGCGCCTTCATCGGCGCGGTGCATCGGCTGGCGGCGCGGATGGACGATCACTACGATCTTGTCGCTGGCGCGCTTTCCTCGACGCCGGAAAAAGCCCAACGTTCTGGGGCGGCGCTCGGCCTTGCCGCCGATCGCATCTATGACGACTTCGAGGCGATGGCGAAAACGGAGGCGAAGCGCTCCGACGGTATTGAAGCGGTCGCTATTGTCACGCCCAACCATATGCATGCGGGGCCTGCCTACGCCTTCCTCAAGGCGGGCATTCATGTGATTTGCGATAAGCCGCTGACGACTTCGCTGGCCGAAGCGAAGAAACTCAAGGTCGCCGCCGACAAATCGGGTCGCATATTCGCCGTGACGCATAATTACACCGGCTATCCCTTAGTGCGTCGCGCGCGCGAAATGGTCGGCGCTGGCGATCTTGGCGAAATCCGACTGGTGCAGGTCGAATATCCCCAGGATTGGCTGACCGCGCCAACCGAAACTACCGGCAACAAACAGGCGGAATGGCGCGTCGATCCCAAGCGCTCGGGCGCCGGCGGCGCGATCGGCGACATCGGCACGCATGCCTTCAATCTCGCCGACTATGTCTGCGGCATTGAGGTCAGCCAACTCTCAGCCGAACTCACCAGCTTTGGCGCGGGCCGCCAGCTCGATGACAATGTGCAGATCATGCTGCGCTACGCCAATGGCGCGCGCGGCGCCCTGTGGGCGAGCCAGGTGGCGCCGGGCAACGAGAATGGTTTGCGACTGCGTATCTATGGAACGAAGGGCGGACTGCATTGGGTGCAGGCGGACCCCAATCAAATGCTGTGGTCGCCGCTGAACCAGTCGACGCGCATTGTGACGCGCGGCGGTCCCGATTCGGGCGCCGCAGCCGGTCGCGTCACTCGCATCCCTCCGGGACATCCCGAAGGCTATCTCGAAGGCTTCGCCAACATCTACAGCGAAATCGCCCTCGCCATCAAAGCCGCACGGACCGGCAAGAAGCCGCCCAAGGAAATGCATTTCCCGACGATCGACGATGGTGTGAAGGGTCTCGCGTTTATTGAGGCGGCCGTCAAATCATCGTCGGCCAATGGAAAGTGGACGAAGTTGTAAGCCGCGCCTCATCATGCAAGTGGGCGCTTCAACTTACCAGACTCGCGCCTGGTGGGCCACAAACTCTCTTTTCGACGCAGTCAGTTCATTGCTTTGCCGTTTTCGGTATTAAACAGGTGCGCCATATGCGGCGCCAGCGCTAAGGGGATCATGCTGCCAGGCTTCGAATCTATGCGTTCGCGGAACACGGCAGTCACTTGTTGTCCGGCGAACCGCGCATTCACTTGGGTCTCGGAGCCGGTAGGCTCAACCACGATAATTTCGGCCGGCGCGCCACGCGCCGCATCGAGCACGAAATGCTCAGGACGAATGCCGAGTACAGCCAGCATGCCGTCAGACGCGACGGGTGCATCGTGAAGTGGCACCCTGACACCGCTCTCGGTCACGAAAGTTGCCGTGGCGTTCGCTTCGATCTTGCCTTTCAGAAAATTCATCGCCGGAGAGCCAATAAATCCGGCCACAAACATGTTGGCAGGTTTGTCGTAAAGCTCCAGCGGTGGTCCGACTTGCTCGACCGCGCCATTCCGCATGACGACGATTTTGTCCGCCATGGTCATCGCTTCGATCTGATCATGCGTTACGTAGACCGTCGTGGTCGTCAACCGCTGATGCAGCTCTTTGATCTCCGCGCGCATCTGGACACGCAATTTTGCGTC
>JANLPL010000099.1:0-4707 GCA_031367195.1 Bradyrhizobium sp. | reverse complement strand
CACGTTAGCCGATATCAACAAATACCGCTACACGAGCCAATCCTTTTGTTCCCCAAGGAGGAGCTTCAGTCGCCATAGCCATAAGATTCTCGAAATGGGAGGGCGTTAATACCGATCTAGTCGAGCTTACATTTCCGCGGGTAGTTGAGAAATTACTCGCATATGCTTCCATTTTGCGTGCAAAGTCCATCTTGAACTCAGACGGTCCGTTGGACAAACGTCAGGGCATTTCCGAATCGTTTGCCGCCCCCTCACGGCATCACATAAGTCGCCCTTCCTCGTCCCAGCAGCGCCGCCTCGATGGCCCCCTTCTCGGACGCCGAGAACGCGACAATCGAAATCTTACTGTCCCGCGTCAGCGCAAACGCCGCCGCTTCTATCAACTGCAATTTCCGCTGGATCGCCTCGTCGTAAGTCAGGCGCTCCTCGCAGCGGCCTTCCAAGTTGCAGCAACTTGACGCCACAATTTCCCACGCCTACCCGAAACCCGCAACCACCGTTTCAATCGGCAAGTACAGAATCCGGCTTTCCGCCGGGTGTTCGATAAACTCCGCGCATTTCAGATAGAACCGCCTCGCCGCCTCGTTCTTCGCGTGGACCAGCACCGCCCCGATGCCGATGCTTTGCGAGGCGAGGGCGATCCGGCGCAGTGCGTCGGCGAGGAGGTCGGCGCCAAGGCCTTGGCGCGCATATTCGCGGTCGACCGCCAGACGCCCGATCACGGAAACCGGGATCGTGTCGGGGGCGTTGCGGCGGACCCTGCCGGGAGCGGACGCGCGATCGACGGAGCCGGCGGAAATGCAGACGTAGGCGACGACGCGGGCGTCCGCGCAGACGACATAGCTGCGCGAGAAGCGGCTTTCGTTTTTCAAGGCGCGTTGACGCAGCCAGTCGTTCAGCGCCGGATCGCCGCAGTCGAAGCGCGAGAGATCGTGGCCAGCGGTCAGGGGAACGGGGGCGGAAAAGCGCCCCTGCGGCTCGCCTATTTCCGCCATGCCGGCGTCCGGCGCAGCAAAGCCCGAAGTTTTGGACCCGGCGCGGGCGGATTGTCGAGCGCGTGCAAAAAGGCGTCGTAACGCTCGTCGTCGAGGCGGAACAACCGTTGATCCAGCAGCACGTCGATGGCCTGTCGGCGCGCGCTCTCGACCATGAACTCGGTGCGCGTCTTACCCAGCGCCGCCGCCGCCTCGTCGATGAGTTGGCGCGTGTTGGTCTCGATCCGCAGGTTGATGCTGCCTTTCGTCTCGCTGACGAAGGGCCGTTCGGTCGGGGCGTCCAAAGGAGACTTCAGCATACGCCGCAATATGCGCGCGTGTAACTACAGTGTCAATACGAAGACGACGCCACCCTCACGGCATCACATAAGTCGCCCGCCCCTTCCCCAGCAGCGCCGCCTCGATCGCCCCCTCCTCATGCACCGAGAACACCACGATCGGGATCTTGTTATCCCGCGTCAGCGCGAACGCCGCCGTGTCCATCACCTGCAAATTGCGCTGGATCGCCTCGTCATGCGTCAGGCGCTCGTAGCGGCGGGCGTCGGGGTCTTTCTTAGGGTCGGCGGTATAGACGCCATCGACGTTGGTCGCCTTCATCACCGCGCCGCAGGAGAGTTCCGCCGCGCGCAACGCCGCACCGGTGTCGGTGGTGAAGAACGGGTTGCCGGTGCCCCCGGCCAGCAGGATCACCCGGTTCTTGACGAGATGGGCGAGCGCGGCCTGGCGCGAATAGGGTTGGCATTGCGAAGGCATAGCCACGGCCGACAGCACGCGGGCGGGCTGGCCGATCTCCTCCAGCGCGCCCTCCATCGCCAGCGCGTTCATCACAGTGGCGAGCATCCCGATCGAGTCGGCCCGCGCCCGCTCGATGCCCTTGTCGGCGCCTTGCAGGCCGCGGAAGAAATTGCCGCCGCCGATCACCAGCGCGACCTGCACCCCGAGCCCGGCGGCGGCCTTCAGGTCCAGCGCGAAGCGGCGCAAAGTCGGCGCGTGCAGGCCGTGCGTGTCGGGGCCCATCAACGCTTCGCCGGAAAGCTTCACCACGACGCGTTTGAACAAAGGCTCGGTCATGAAAAGGCTCCGGATACGAATCGGGCGGCCCTGGAGCCGCCCGAGGTCGCCCGCGCTTAAACCTCTTCGGCCGGCTTTTCTATGCCGTCACCGAGTTGGTAACGCACAAAGCCCTTCAAACTAATCGGCGCGCCGACCGTCTTTTCCGCCTCCTTGACCGCCTGCGCGACCGACTTCGAGGGGTCGATCACGAAGGCCTGATCCACTAGGCAGACCTCCTTGTAATAGGTCTTCAGGCCGGACTCGACGATTCTGGCCAGCACGTTCTCGGGCTTGCCCGCGTTCTTCTCGGCCAGCACCTTTTTCTCGCGTTCGACCGTGGCGGGGTCGAGGCTCGACGCATCGAGCCCGGTCGGGCTGGCGGCGGCGATATGCATCGCGATCTGACGGCCGAGCGCGGCCAGCGCGGCGTGATCGCCCTTCGATTCCAGCGCCACCAGCACGCCAATGCGGCCGAGCCCCTCGCCGATCTGGCCATGGACGTAATGGCCGATCGCGCCCTCGTGCACATGCAGGCCGGCGGCGCGGCGCAGGGTCATGTTCTCGCCGATGGTGGCGATCGCATTGGCGATGGCGTCGTTGACCGTGCCGCCGCCGGGATAATGGCCGCCCGCGATCTTCTCCACCGTGACGTCGGGCGCATGGTCGAGCGCCACCGCCAGCACGCCGCGCAGCAGCGCCTGGAAATCGTCGTTGCGGGCGACGAAGTCCGTCTCCGAATTCAACTCGACGACCACGCCGAGACCCGCCTGCACGGCGACGCCGACGAGGCCCTCGGCCGCGATCCGGCCGCTCTTCTTGGCCGCCTTGGCGAGGCCCTTTTTGCGCAACCAGTCGATCGCGGCCTCGATGTCGCCCGCGGTGGCGCTGAGCGCGTTCTTGCAATCCATCATGCCGGCGCCGGTTTTCTCGCGCAGGTCCTTCACCAAAGCGGCGGTGATCTCGGCCATCTCAGGCTCCTTGTCCGAAAAAGTAAAACCTCTCCCGCCGCCTCTGTGGAGACCGCGCGAGAGAGGGCTGCGACGCGAGGTCGGCCTATTGCGCCGCGATCAGCATCTTGGCCTGATCCGACCACTTGTCGCGGGTGATGCGGCCGTTGAAACGCAGATCGGTGTCGAGCTTGGCCGCCTCATCGTCGGTCATGGCGGAGAGCTGCCAGTAATGGAACACGCCATGCTCGTTGAGCTTCTTGACGATCTGCGGGCCGACGCCGGTCAGCTTGGCCAGATCGTCGGGCGCGCCGCGCGGGGCGGCGAGCAGTTCGTAATGCTCCGTGTGCTCCTCGGGGGCGGCGACGGCTTCCGTCTCCGGCAGCGCCTCGGCGACCGGCTCGTCGGACGCGCCGACGTCATGCCCGGCGAGACCCTGGCTGCGCGAGATGCCGTCGATCACGGCCTTGGCGATCAGGTCGCAATAGAGCTGGATCGCGCGGCTGGCGTCGTCGTTGGCGGGGATCGGATGCGCCACGCCGTCGGGATCGGAATTGGTGTCGAGGATCGCGATGACCGGGATCTTGAGGCGGTTGGCCTCTTTGATCGCCAGCGCCTCCTTGTTGGTGTCGATCACGAACACGAGGTCGGGCACGCCGCCCATGTCCTTGATGCCGCCGAGCGCCTTTTCGAGCTTGTCCTTCTCGCGCGTCAGCATCAGGCGCTCTTTCTTGGTGAGGCCCTTGGCGCCTTCGGCCAGCATCTCGTCGAGCTTACGCAGACGCGAGATCGAGCCGGAGATCGTCTTCCAGTTGGTCAGCGTGCCGCCGAGCCAACGCGAATTGACGAAATACTGGGCGCAACGCTTGGCGGCCTCGGACACCTCGTCGGCCGCCTGACGCTTGGTGCCGACGAACAGCACGCGCCCGCCCTTGGCGACGCTGTCGGACACGATCTTCAGCGCCTGGTGCAGCAGCGGCACCGTCTGGGCGAGGTCGATGATGTGGATGGAATTGCGGGCGCCGTAGATATAGGGCGCCATTTTCGGGTTCCAGCGATGTGACTGGTGGCCGAAATGCGCGCCGGCTTCTAGGAGTTGGCGCATGGAGAAATCAGGCAGAGACACTGCGTACCCTTTCCGGTTGAGCCTCGGCGGAGCGTGTTGTCAGCCATGGAGACTGACCACCGGAGCGGGCCCTTGGAGCAGGGTCCGCAAAGCTCCGCCTGTGGAATGGCGCGGGCGTTAGCGGAATATGGGGGGGTTGGCAAGCAATCTCGCCGTTGGGTAGTGTCTCGGTTTGAATTTTATTCGCCCGACTTTTTGTAAGGACCGCGCGGGCCGCCCTTTGGCGTTTCCGCGTCCATGAGCGCAACGAAGTCCGACCAGTCGAGAACCGTGTCTGACAATCCCGCCGCCATCGCTGGCGTAACGCGAAGCGTCTTGTGGATGCGGATGAAGTTATACCAGACTGCCCAAATCGCGACCATGTGCGCGTGGCTCTCGAATTTTTTGCTGAACGCATTCGTCAACCTAGTGAACCGGCGATTGTGCATCCGCATCGTCAGGTTCGCCGTAATTGCTCAGGGGGGTGTTCTGAAGGCCGGCCGGCTGGCGTTTGACGCGGGACTCGGGAGTTGATTCAAGCTTCCGATGGATCGGGAAGCGCTTGAATCGCTGGACAAGGAATGCCTGATTCGGCTGGTTTTGGCGC
>JANLPL010000081.1:0-7648 GCA_031367195.1 Bradyrhizobium sp. | reverse complement strand
GATGATGACGTCGCCGGGGCGGAAAACGTCGCCGCGGGCGGCGAAGCGTTCCCTGACGCCACGCACATAGCCGGGGATTGGCCCAGATTGCAGCGGCGTGCTCATCTTGCATTCGCAGAGCTGGCGGCCTTCGGCGTCGGTGAGCGCGGCGCCGAAATCTTCCGATTCGCGAATGATGCTGGAATAGCTCATCCGCATCAGCTTGTGGCCCATCTCAATGGCGATGTTTTCGAGCGCGCCCTGGATCACGGCGCCGGTGATCGGATCGACACGCGTCGCCGGCCGCACGGGCAGGTTGGAGCCTTCGGTCATCGGGCGTCTCCGTCGAAGCTGAGGATGAGATTGCCGGCGGCGTCGTTGATCGCCGACCAGCGCGGCGGAATGACGGTGGTGCTGTCCATTTGCAGCACGATCGCCGGCCCGGGGAATATTTTGCCGATCGGCAGCAAAGCGCGACGGTAGAACGTCGTCTCGAAGCTCTTCAAGACGCCGTCGATGCGAAACACGCATTGTCCGACGCGGGTGCGGGCGGCGGCGAAGGAGCCGCCCTCGGGCGCCTTGAGGTTGGCGATCTTGGGCATGGCGCCGACGCCGGTCACGCGCACGTTGACGATCTCGATCGAGTTCTGCGCGAACGCATGGCCGTATTCGCGCTTGTGCGCCTCATGGAACAGGCGCCAGATCTCGACGAGGCTTAGCTCCGTAAGTTCGCCGGCGAGTATCGGGATCTTGAGCTCGTAGCCCTGCCCGACATAGCGCAGATCGCCATCACGCACGAAGTGGAAGCTTGCGGCGTCGAGATGATCCGCGGCGAATTGCTGGCCGAGCTGGCGCTCCATCGCGGTGAGATCGGCGTTGAGACGGGCGAGATCGATTTTGCCGCTGACCTGGAACTGCGTGCGGATGGTGTCGTATTTGAGATCGGTCGTCAGCAGGCCCATCGCCGAGGTGATGCCGGGATAGGGCGGCACGACGACCTCAGGAATGCCGAGCATGTTCGCGACCTCCGCGCCGTGTAGCGGCCCGGCGCCGCCGAAGGCGACGAGCGCGAATTCTCTGGGATCGAGGCCTTTCTGCACCGTGCGCGAGCGGATGGCGTTGGCCATGTTCGAGTTGATGACGGTCAGCACGCCCTCGGCCGCCTCCTGCCGGGTGAGACCCAGGCGGCCGGCGAGATCGTCGATCACGCGGGTTGCGGCCTCGGCGTCGAGTTTCATGCTTCCGCCGAGGAAATCATCCTTATCCAGCCGGCCGAGCACGACATTGGCGTCGGTGACGGTCGGCTGTGCGCCGCCGCGCCCGTAGGCGGCCGGGCCAGGCGCGGCGCCGGCGCTGCGCGGCCCGACGCGGAACGCGCCGCCGGCGTCGACATAGGCGATGGAGCCGCCGCCGGCGCCGATGGTGTGAATGTCGATCATCGGCAGCAGCAGCGGGAAGCCGGCGATGGAGGTCGAGCGCGGGTCGGTTTCGGCGTAGCGGCCATCGACGACGATGCCGATGTCGGCGCTGGTGCCGCCGATGTCGAAGGTGATGAGCTTGCGCCGGTCGCTGAGCGCGCCGATCCAGGCGCCGCCGAGCACGCCCGCCGCGAGGCCGGAGAGCAGCGTCATCACCGGCTTTTCCGCCACCATCGCCGGCGTCGCGACGCCGCCGTTCGAGGTCATGATGCGCAGTTCGGCGCTGAAGCCCGCCTCGCGCAGAGAGGCGTCGAGCTTGCCGACATAAGTGCGCATCTTCGGGCCGACGAAGGCGCAGAGCGAGGCGGTGGTGAAACGCTCGAACTCGCGGAACTGCGGCGACACCGACGACGAGGTGGTGACGAACACGCCCGGCAATTCACGCTCCAGTATGCGCCGCGCCTCGTCTTCGTGCGCGGGATTGAGATAGGAGAAGAGGAAACAGACTGCGACCGCCTCAACGCCTTCCGCCTTCAACTCGCGTGCGGCGGCGATCACGTCCTCCTCGTTGAGCGGCTCCAGCACTTCGCCCTTCGGCGGCGCGAGCCGCCCGCGCACCACCTTGCGATGGCGGCGCGGCGCCAGCGGGCGGTTCTGCCACGGCAATTCCTGCATGATCGAATAATGCTCGACGCGCTGATGACGCGCGATATGGACGATGTCGCGAAAGCCCTGGTTGGTCACCATGCCCGTGCGCGCGCCCTTGTGCTCGAGTACGGCGTTGGTGGCCGTGGTCGTGCCGTGAAGCAGATAATCGACGGAGCCGGGCGCGACGCCGGCCTTCTCGCAGAGCTCGGCGACGCCTTGCAGCATGGCGCGCGAGGGATCGTCGGGCGTTGTCGAGACCTTGTGGATGGCGAGCGCGCCGGACTCCATGTCGCAATAGACGAGATCGGTGAAGGTCCCGCCGACGTCCACGCCGATCATTCGCATAAGACTTGCCCCTCGATTGCGTCTAGAGCGCGCCGCGGCCGTCCGGCCCCAGCGCATGGAGAATGGATTGCGCCGCGCGCACATAGACGCGCAGCGCCCGGCGTATGTCGGCCTCGTCGGTGTCCTCGGAAATGTGATGGCTGCGGCCGCCGACGCTCGGCGCGAACAGCATGGCGGCCGGGATGCGCCGGCCGAGGATCATCGCGTCGTGGCCGGCGCCGCTCGGCATGCCCATATAGCTTGCGCCCACTTCGCCCGCCGCGCGCTCGATATGTGTGATCAGCCGCGCGTCCATTTGCGTCGGCTCGATGACGCCGATCCGCGCTGAATCGATGCGCACGCCGCCGGCGCCGTCGCGGGCGGCGATCAACGAAAGCAGCGCTTCGTCCATGCGCTCCATGACCGGCGTCGAGAGATCGCGGAACTCGACGACGATTTCCGCCTCGTGCGGCACGACATTGGCCGCGCCCGGCTTCACTGAGACGACCCCGATGTTGCAGACGCTTTCGGGCGAGCCCGCCGCGAGCAGCGTTTCGACGGCGGCGACGGCGAAGGCGTGCATCGCCGCGCCGGCGTCGCGGCGCATCGACATCGGCGTTGTGCCGGCATGGTCGGCCTGGCCGTGAAACGTCACGCGCCGCCGCCGCAAGCCGACGATGCCGGAGACCGCGCCGACAGCGACGCCGGACTCGATCAGCCGCGGCCCCTGCTCGATATGCGCTTCGAGAAAGGCGCGATTGCGCGCGGGATCGAGCCTCGCCAGCGGCCGGCCAGCAAGGCCCAGAGCCCGCAAGCGCTCAGTGAAACTCTCGCCGGAGGCACTGCGCGCCGTGTCGAAATCCTCAAGCCTGAGGTCGCCGCAGAAGACGCGGCTGCCGCCGCAGGCCATGAATGTCCCCTCTTCGTCGGTGAAGGAAACCACGTCCACGCCGACCGCTGCGCCGCTCGCCGTCGCGCTCCACGCGCGCGCCACGGCGAGCGCGAAGATGCAGCCCATCGCGCCGTCGAGCCAGCCGCCGAAGGGAACCGTGTCCGAATGCGAGCCGAGCAGCAGCGCGACAGAAGCGCGCGGGGCGCGGCCGAGCACGGTGCCCACGCCGTCGATCTCGGCGTCGAGCCCCGCCGCGCGCATCTCGGCGCAAAGCCAGCGCCGCGCCTCGAGATCCACGTCGCTCAGAGCGGGCCGATGCACGCCGGTCTTGAACTTTCCGATCTCCGCGAGCCTGCGCAGATCGGCAATCGTCCGATCCTCGTCGAAGCCGTTCATGCGAAATCTCCGAACCGCTTCATTCCGCCGCCGCAAGATTGCATTTCGAATACAGAATTGATAATTGCTTGTCCAGGGGTCGTCGGACATTTGCAATCAACCCTGGCGGTCAGGCCTTCGGCGCAGCTGTCATCCGACGTGGGAGGTAGTCTCAGATGAAGCGGAGTATCGCGGTCGCGAGCCTCGTCGCGGCTTTCCAGATATTGGCCGGCGCCGCTCTCGCGGAAAGTCCAGAGGCCGCGCGGGCGCGCGAGCAGTTGGAGTCTTATCGCAAGCTGCCGACGTTCCAGGCGCCGGGCGAGGCGTTCGACGCCGCCGCATGCATGAAGGGTAAGTCGATCCTGTCGATCCCCGCCTCCAGCGCCGTGCCGTTCATCAAGACGATTCAGTCGTCGATGTCGAAGGTCGCGCAGAAGGTCGGCTTCAATCTCAAGATCTGGGAGAACCAGGGCCAGCCGACGCAATGGGTGCAGGGCTTCGATCACGCGATCAACAACAAGTTCGACCTGATCGACCTGATGGCGGGCGCCGATCCCCGTTTCCTCGTGCCGCAGGTGAAAGCCGCCGAGGCCGCGGGCCTCAAGGTGGTCGCGGCGCATCTGACCGGCTACGAGCAGCCGATCCCGGCGGGCGTCAGCGGCGTCGTGCCGATCGACTACAAGCGCGCCGGCGCGTTGCTCGCCGACTGGGCGATCGCGAAGACCGACGGCAAGGCCAACGCCGTGGTGATCGGCATCAACGATGTGCTCTCCACCGAGTCGATGATGAGCGGCATCAAGGAAGAGTTCGCCAAATGCGCGAACTGCAAGATGAACTACATCAACGTCACGCTACCGGAGATGGCCACCAAGACGCAGACCAACGTGCAGGCCGCGCTCACGGCGGACCCCACGGTCAACTATGTCATCCCCATTTATGACGTGCTTTCGCAATGGGTCGTGCCTGCGATCACCATCACCGGCAAGTCCGACAAGGTGAAGGTCGCCACCTTCAACGGCACGCCTTTCGCCATCGGCTTTGTCCAGGAAGGCAAGGTCGAGGTGGACATCGGCGAGAACCTCGACTGGATCGGCCACGCCGTCATCGACGCCGAGATGCGAATGATCTGCGGCCTTGCCCCCGTGAAGGACCCGAAGATACCGCTGCTGATCTTCGACAAGAGCAACGCCGACACGGCCGGCAAGCCGCCGCAGGTCAACACCGGCTATGGCGACTCCTACATCGACGGCTACGCGAAGCTGTGGAAGCTCAAGTGAGGTTGAGCGAAGATCGCGCGGCTTCCGAGCCGCCGGTACTTCGCATATCCGGGCTTTCCAAAAGCTTCGGCGGCGCGCGGGCGCTCGACGACGTGAGCCTCGCCGTTCGTCATGGCGAGGTGCACGGCCTGCTCGGCCAGAACGGCTCGGGCAAGTCGACGCTCATCAAGATCCTCTGCGGCTTCCACGCGCCGGACGGATCGCCTGTCATCGAGATCGACGGCCGGCCCGTCTCGCTGCCGGTCAGCGTCGCCTCGCTGCGCGCGCACGGCGTCGCCTTCGTGCATCAGCATCTCGGTCTCATGCCGTCGCTGACGGTGCTCGAAAACCTGATGCTGTCAGAGCTTGCCGCCGGCGCGCGCGGTTATATCGACTGGCGGGCGGAGGCACGGCGCGCGCGCGACATGTTCGCGCGCTACGAAATCGATCTCGATCCCTTGGCGCCGCTGTCGGACCTGACGCCGGTCGCGCGCGCGCAGGTCGCCATCGTGCGCGCTTTCGACGAACTGCGCCGCGACAAGGCCAAGAGCCACGCGCGCGGCCTGCTCGTGCTCGACGAACCGACGCCGTTCCTGCCCGCGCATGACGTCGAGGTTCTATTCCGGCTGGTGCGCGAGATCGTCGCCGACGGGGCGAGCGTCATCTTTGTCTCGCACGACATCGACGAGGTGCTTGAGATCACCGACCGCGCGACGGTGCTGCGTGACGGGCGCGTGGCCGGCGTGTTTAAAACGGCGCAGGTTTCGAAGGCCGAAGTCATCCGCCTCATCGTAGGCCGCAGCGTCGATCTCGACGCCATGCGCCCGCCGCCAAAGACGCTTGCCTCCCCTTCCATCGTCATTTCCGATCTCGCCGGCGGCGGCCTCGCACCGTTCTCGCTGTCGTTGGCGCCGGGCGAGGTCGTGGGGCTGACAGGCCTCATCGGCTCCGGATATGACGAGGTGATCTACCGGCTCTATGGCGCGTCGCCCGCATCCTCCGGCACGCTCGTCCTCGACGGCGAGACCGTCGCCGTCGCCCGCCTTGATCCGCAGCGCGCCATCGCGCGCGGCTGTGTGCTAATTCCCGGCGACCGGTTGCAATCGGGCGCGGTCGCGACGCTTAGCGTGTCGGAAAACGTCAACCAGCCCGTCTTCGGGGCCATCTCGCGCGCCTGGGCGCTGTCGGATACGGCGCTGCTGCGCAATGCGGCGAACCTGGCGGCGCGCTTCGATGTGCGCCCGCGCGACCCGCAGACGCTTCTGGGGTCCCTCAGCGGCGGCAACCAGCAGAAGGTCGTACTGGCGAAATGGTTTCAGACCCGCCCGCGCCTCATCCTTCTGGACGAGCCGACGCAGGGGGTGGACGTCGGCGCGCGGGCGCAGGTGTTTGCCGCCGTCGCCGAGGCGGCGGCGCAAGGCGCGGCGGTCTTGTGCGCGAGTTCGGATTACGAGCAACTGACAGCGATCTGCGACCGCGTCGTCGTCTTCGCGCGCGGCCGTGTGGTCGCGGAGCTTGGCGGTTCGACGATCTCCAAGGCGGCCATCGCCCAGGCGTGCTACAGATCGGAAGCAAACGAGGAGCGGCGTTGACGACGACGGCGGGAAAAGCGGGCGCGGCGCGCGGCGGCAACAAGGCGCTTATCGACGGATTCGAACGCCTCGCGCTGGTGTTCGTCTTCGCCGCGACGATCGCGGTGTTCGGCTATCTGCGGCCTGAGAGTTTCTTCACCTGGTCCAATTTCGCGGCCATTCTCGGCTCGCAATCGGTCATCGTCGTCACCGCGCTCGGCCTCATCATTCCATTGACGGCGGGCGACTACGATCTCTCCATCGCCAACAATCTCACTTTCGCGGCGACGCTGCTGGCGGTGCTCAACGTCAACCATCAGCTTCCAGTTGGTTTCGCCATCGCCGCCGCGCTCGCCGCCGGCGCGGCCATTGGCGTCGTCAACGCGTTTTTCGTGCTCTATTTCCGCATGAATTCGTTGATCGTCACGATGGGCGTCGGCACCTTCATGCATGGCGTGACGCTGTGGCTTGGCGACCAGCAGACCATCAGCGGCGTTTCGGACGGGCTCGTCAACGCCGTCATCGTCGACCGCCTGTTCGGCGTGCCGCTTGGCTTCTATTACGCGTTCGGGCTATGCGCGATCCTGTGGTATTATCTGACCTATACTGCGGCCGGGCGCCGCCTGCTGTTCGTCGGCCGCGGGCGTGAAGTTGCGCGACTCAGCGGCGTCGCGGTGGACCGCGTTCGCCTCGGCGGCTTCGTCTGCTCGGGCCTGCTCGGCGCCATCGCCGGCGTTCTCTATGTCGGCACCACGGGCGCGGCGGACCCGAGTTCGGGGCTGAGCTTCCTGCTCCCCGCCTTCGCGGCGGCCTTTCTCGGCGCGACCAGCATCAGCCCCGGCCGGTTCAATCCCTGGGGCACGATCATCAGCGTTTATTTCCTGGTGACCGGCATCACCGGCCTGTCGATCCTCGGCATCAGCACTTACGTTCAGGATCTCTTCTATGGCGGCGCGCTGGTCATCGCCGTCACGCTGTCGCAGATCGTGCGCGGCCGCGAGGAGCGGCTCGCCTAGCAGCCTGTCGGACTTAATGGCGGAGAAACGTTTTTTTGAGCGACGGGTTGGGTTTGGGGGCATAGTATCGATTGACTGATTCTCGCTTTGCCATGAACTGGACCGCATGGACAATTTCCGCGGCATCGATCGGCAAACGGGCTATCTGCTTCCGCCTTCGGTTGACGAG
>JANLPL010000052.1:0-12397 GCA_031367195.1 Bradyrhizobium sp. | reverse complement strand
AATAATCGTACAGCGTCGAGCGCGGCGGCAAATCCTTGGGAACCGCCCGCCACTGACAGCCCGTGCTCAGAATGTACATCAGCCCATTGACCAATTCGCGCTCGTCGCGATGCCGACGATTGCCGCCACGTCGAGCTGGCGAAATAAGCGCGGCGACGTGCGCCCATTCCGTGTCCGTCAAATCGCTCGGATAGCGCAACTTGCTCCGGTCGTAACGGGCTCGGTTCTTCGTCGTCCACATCGGCGCGTTCCCACAAATTCAGACCGCACCCCTTGAATCACAAACGATTCATCCGATTCAAGATGTCTCCGGACAGACACTAAGGAACCGCTACTCCCTATTTTGAGCTTACGAGAGATCGGTCCATCGGGAAATTTTGTCTTGACAGAGGCATCGCTTCTCGACCCTAGAACGCGATCCCTACCCCATCTCCACCGCGAACGCCGTCCCCTCGCCGCCGCCGATGCACAGCGCCGCCACGCCGCGCCGTGCGCCCCTTGCCTGCATCGCCGCCAGCAGCGTGACCAGTATCCGCGCCCCCGAGGCGCCGATGGGATGGCCGAGCGCGGTCGCGCCGCCGTTGACGTTGACCCTGTCGTGGGACAAATCGAGATCGCGCATCGCCGCCATCGCCACCACGGCGAAAGCCTCGTTGATCTCGTAGAGGTCGACATCCGCCCCGCGCCAGCCGGTCTTTTCAAACAGCCGCTTGATCGCCCCGATCGGCGCGGTCGGGAATTTGGCCGGTTCGGCGGCATAGGTCGCGTGTCCCACCACGCGGGCGAGCGGCCTCAAACCGCGCTTCTCAGCCACGCTCAAACGGGTGAGAATCAGCGCGGCGGCGCCGTCGGAGATCGAGCTGGAATTGGCCGCCGTCACCGTGCCGCCGTCGCGGAACGCCGGTTTCAGCGTCGGGATCTTGTCGGGCCGCGCCTTCGGCGGCTGCTCGTCGGCGGCCACCACGCCCGACTTCACCGAGACGGCGACGATCTCGGCCTCGAACGCGCCTTCGCGCATGGCGCGATTGGCCCGCTCCAGCGAAGTCAGCGCATAGGCGTCCTGCGCCTCACGCGTGAACTGATATTCGCGCGCGCAGTCCTCGGCGAAGGTTCCCATCAAACGCCCCTTGTCGTAGGCGTCCTCCAACCCGTCGAGAAACATCGAATCCGCGACCTTGCCGTGGCCCATGCGATAGCCGGTCCGCGCCCGCTCCAGCAGATAGGGCGCGCGGCTCATGCTCTCCATGCCCCCCGCAATGACGATGTCCGCGCTGCCCGCCGCGATCAGGTCACGCGCCAGCATGGCGGCCTTCATGCCCGAGCCGCACATCTTGTTGAGCGTGGTCGCGCCGACGCTGACCGGCACGCCGGCCCCGAGGCTCGCCTGCCGCGCCGGCGCCTGGCCAAGACCTGCCGGCAGCACGCAGCCCATCACGACCTCGTCGGCGTCCTCGCCCTTCAAGCCAGCGCGCAAAAGCGCCGCCGCGATGGCGGCCGCGCCCAATTCCGGGGCGCTCACATCTTTGAAATCGCCGAGAAAGCCGCCCATCGGCGTGCGCGCCGCGCCGACAATTACGATTTCGTCCATCGTTCCCTCCTGCAACGCGGCCAGCATAGAGCGGCGGCGCGCGGACAGCAAAAAGCGCGCGAGAGGCCCCGCGCGCTTTGCTAAATCTCGTTAAAAAGAAGCGTTACGCCGCCTGAGCGGTTTCGGCCTGCTTCTTGACGACGTTGCGCTTGATGGCGAGCGCGTCCGACGACAGATCGAGGTCGCTCGCCTTGATCAGGAAGGCGTCGAGCCCGCCGCGATGTTCGACCGAGCGAATCGCCGCCGCGGCGACGCGCAGCTTGAAGCCTTTGCCCAGAGTGTCGGAGATCAGCGTCACCTGACACAGGTTCGGCAGGAAGCGCGTGCGCGTCTTGCGGTTGGAATGGCTGACCTTATTGCCGGATTGCACGGCCTTGCCCGTCAGCTCGCAGCGGCGCGACATTGTGATATCCTCGAATTCAAGCGTTAGCCCAGGTCCAGGCGAGCGAAAATACAAATCCGCTCGCCGTTTCCCCTGGCGTTTAGGGTCGCGGCTCTATAGGGGAGCGCGCGGTAGGCGTCAAGCTGGAGACCCCATGTCGGAACAAGCGGTCGAGCGGCTCGCCGCCCTGCGCGCGGCCCTGGAGCTACGCGCCCGCGATTGCGGCCGCAATCCGCAGGACATCACGCTGGTCGCGGTGTCGAAGACCCATTCCGCCGACGAAGTCTGGCCAACAATCCGCGACGGCGGGCAGACGGTGTTCGGCGAGAACCGGGTGCAGGAGGCCATGGCCAAATGGGCCGATCTGCGCGGCCGCGCCGCCGCGCTCGGCAAAACCATCGAACTGCATCTGATCGGCCCGTTGCAGAGCAACAAGGCGCGCGAGGCGGTCGAGACTTTTGACGTGATCGAGACAGTCGATCGCGAGAAAATCGCCGCCGCGCTCGCGGAGGCGATGGAGAAGACCGGCCGCCGCCCGCGCCTGCTGGTCGAGATCAACACCGGCGCCGAGCCGCAGAAAGCCGGCGTCCTGCCGCAGGACGCCGACGTGTTCCTGCGCCGGACGCGCGAAACCTATGGCCTCGCCGTCGAGGGATTGATGTGCATTCCCCCCGCCGGCGAGTTGGCCTCGCCGCATTTCGCGCTGCTGGGCGAGATCGCGCGCCGCAACGGCCTGGCCCAGCTCTCCATGGGCATGAGCGCCGACTGGCCGTTGGCGATCCCGCTCGGCGCGACGCATGTGCGCGTCGGTTCGGCGATTTTCGGCGCGCGTTCGCAAGCGGCGAGTTAAGCCCGCGCGCCTCGGGAATTGAGCGATTCCGCGGTCGTTGTGTGTCGGGGGAGGCCGTTCCGCCATCCCGAGGCCACACCTTCGCCGCGAAACATTCATCCCTCATTCAATTCAGGTCGAGCACTGTGGCTCGCAACGGCGCCGAGGCTATTCGCTTGGGAATATTCGGCGCGGCGGCAGCGGGGATCAGAATGTTAAAATCAGCTCGAGGCTTTGCCAGGATTTGCGTGATTGCGTTGGCGCCGACCTTGTCGGCCACGGCCTTCACGCCAACGCCGGCATGGGCGCAACTTTCCATCGACATCAGCGTGAATGTCGAGCCACCAGCGCTGCCGGTTTACGAGCAGCCGCCGCTGCCGGCTTCTGGTTATATCTGGACGCCGGGCTTCTGGGCCTGGGACGATGAGGACGAAGACTATTACTGGGTTCCCGGGGCCTGGGTCGCGCCGCCGCGCCGCGGTCTGTTGTGGACTCCAGCATATTGGGGCTGGAATGACGGCGTTTACCTATTCCATTCCGGTTATTGGGGGTCGCGGATCGGCTTTTACGGCGGCGTCAACTACGGATTTGGCTATAATGGATCGGGCTATTACGGCGGCGAATGGCGCGGCGAACAATTTTACTACAATCGTTCGGTAAGTAATGTCACCAACGTCGTCAACGTCACCAACGTCTATAACAAGACGGTGATCGTCAACAACAATGCGCCACGCACCAGCTTCAACGGCGGCCCTAACGGCATCGCCGCCAGGCCGACGCCAGTGCAACTCGTCGCGGCGAAGGAGTCGCATGTTCTGCCGACGACCGCGCAGGTTCAGCACGCGACCCAGGCGAAGGCGCTGCCCGAGGCGCGCTTCAAGGAGAACAAGGGTAAGCCCGCAACGCCGGCAGTCGCAAAGCCACTCGCGCCCGCCGGCGGCGCCGACAAGGCGGCCCCGGCGACCCCGACGACGGACAAGTCGGCGCCCGGTAAGCCCGACGCGAAAGGCGTCGCCAGCCCCAAGGGGAACGAACTCCCGAAACCACCCGGCGCGCTCGACAAGACCGCGCCTGGAAAGCCGGACGCCAAACCCGCTGTCGGCCCCAACGGCGTGACGGACAAGCCGGCCCTCGGCAAGCCCGACGCCACCGGCGTTCCAGGCCCCAAGGGACACGAACTGCCGAAACCGCCAGGCGCGCTCGACAAGGCCCCGCCGGGCAAGGCGGATGCGAAACCCGTTGTCGCACCCAGCGGCGTCGCCAAGCCCAACGGCGTGACGGACAAGCCGGCCCTTGGCAAGCCCGACGTCACCGGCGTTCCAGGCCCCAAGGGACACGAACTGCCGAAACCGCCAGGCGCGCTCGACAAGGCCCCGCCGGGCAAGGCGGATGCGAAACCCGTTGTCGCACCCAACAGCGTCGCCAAACCCAAGGGGGTGATCGAAAAGCCGGTAGAGCCCAATCGCCCGGCGATTGCTCCAGCGGGGCCGAAGCCGCGCGACGTCTCCAAGCCGGTCGGCGAGCGCCCAGCGTCGCAACGCCTTGAGCGCCCCGTTCCGGTGATCGAACGGCCGGCGCCTCAGCGCATCGAGCGTCCCGCGCCGCAGCGCATGGAGCCGCGCCCGGCGCCACAATTGGCGCCGCGTCCTGCGCCGCAGCCGATGATGGCCCCGCATCCCGCGCCGCAGATGGCGCCGCGTCCCGCGCCGCAGATGGCGCCGCGTCCCGCGCCCCAGATGGCGCCACGTCCCGCGCCCCAAATGGCGCCGCGTCCCGCGCCGCAGCCGCAGATGGCGCCGCGTACCGCGCCGCAAGGGGGCGCGGGCGGGCCGCATTGCCCCGGGCCGCAATGCCCGAAGTGACTTCGCTTCGATAGCAGCCCTCGCGCCGGCGGCGAACCCGCCGGCGCTCCCGCCCTACGCCGCTTTGCGCTCGCCCAGCGAGTCATACAGCGCGGTCTCGAACTTCATGTAGCCGGTGAACGAGGCCGCGTCGGCGAACGGCAGGATCTGCGTCGCCCAGAAGCCGCCGTAACCGTTTTCGCGGTCGATCCAGTAGAACAGATTGGCCAGGCCCGCCCAGCCCAGCGCGCCCGCCGGCCGCCCAGTCGGCGCCTTGTCGTCATTGACCATGAAGCTGAGCGCCCACGACTTGGACAGGCCGGGGAAGAACTCCGCATCGTTCGACAGGCTCGGGATCACGCCGGGCAACATGCCGATCTTCTTCGCGCCGAGCCCGTTCTTGCCCGCCATCTCGACCGTTTCCGGTTTCAGCACGGTCCCGTTTAGGCCGCGTCCTTCGTTGAGCCACATGCGGATGAATTTCATATAATCGCCGACCGTCGCGTAAAGCCCGTGTCCGCCCATGTGCACCTCCGGTTCGGACGGCAATTCGAAATCGAGCGGCGTCAACGCGCCGCCGGCCTCGCGCTGATGCATCGCGGCGACCCGCTCGCGCATCGATGGCGTCATCGAGAAGCCCGTGTCCTCCATCCCGAGCGGCTCGAAGATGCGGGTCTTGAACACCTCGCCAAGCCGCCTACCCGTGATCGCCTCGACCACCTGGCCCGTCCAATCGAGATTGGAGCCATATTCCCACCGCTCGCCGGGATCGAACAACAACGGCGTCATCAGCGCCGCCTTGGTTGCGGTGATCACGCTCGGCTGGCCTTGCTCGGTCGCCAGCCTGTTGTAGTTGGCGTTGAAGAAATCATAGCCGAAGCCGGCGGTGTGCAGCAGCAGCATCCGCGTCGTGATGTCGCGTTGGGGCCGGCGCAGTTTCGGCGCGCCCGAGGCGTCGAAGCCTTCGAGCACCTGCAATTTGCCGATGTCGGGGCAATAAGTCGAAGCCGGCGCATCGAGATCGAGCTTGCCCGCCTCGACCAGTTGCAGCGCGGCGGTCGCGGTGATCGCCTTGGTGGTCGAGAAGATGGCGAACACCGTGTCGGTCGTCATGTCGGCGGCGCGGTCGAGCCGGCGTTTGCCGAACGCACCTTCGTAGATGGTCATGTGCCGGTCGGTCGCCATCGCGACGACGCCCGGCACGCGCGGGTTCGACTCCACAACCGCCTTTAAAATAGCGTCGGCCGCAGGCGCAAAATCTGAAATCACAGCGTTTCTCCCTGATCTTAGGGGTTTGCCCCCGCGTTACCCTACGCTAGTCCGCCCTCGCGCAGGCTCACAAGTTCGCGATGGCCCTGAGCTTGACAGAGTCGTGGATCGGTGAAAAACTTCATCAAGAGAAAAAAATTTCAGGGGGAACCGCTTGAACATGGCTGTCGCCCGCGGCGCTTTCGACGAGGACGCAGACCTTTGCGTCCGCGCCGCATGGCTGCACTACGGGGCGGGCCTCACGCAGGGGGAAGTCGCCGCGCGGCTCGGCGTTCCCAATGTCAAAGCTCATCGCCTGATCGCCCGCGCCAACAAGCTCGGCCTCGTGCGCGTCACCATCGACGGCGCCATCGGCCAATGCGTCGCGCTGGAGGAGCGTCTCGCGTCCGAATTCGGGCTCGGCTTCTGTCAGGTCGCGCCCGATCTTGACGACGAACCGCTGCCGTTGCGCACGCTTTCGCTCGCCGGCGCGCGCTATCTCAGCCTCGCGCTGCAAGGCGGCGAGCACGCCGTGATCGGTTTCGGCCACGGTCGCACGCTGGCCGCCTGCGCCGCCGCCCTGCCCCGCCTCAGCGTGGCCAACGTCAAGCTGGTCTCGCTGCTGGGCGGCCTGACGCGGCGCTTCGCCACCACGCCATTTGACGTGATCCACCGCCTCGTGGAGCGCACCGGCGCGGAGGCCTATGTGCTGCCGCTGCCGTTCTACGCCAATACGATCGAGGATCGCGCCGTGCTGCTGGATCAGCGCGGCGTGCGCCCGGTGGTCGAGATGGGCGTTTCCGCGACGCTGCGGCTGGTGGGCATCGGCACGATGGACGGAGACGCCTCGGTGCTGCAAACCGGCATGGTCGAGCGCGAGGAATTCGAGGAGGCGCGGCGCGCCGGCGGCGTCGGCGAAATCCTCGGCCATATTTTTTCGAGCCGGGGCGAGCGCGTCGAGAGCGCGCTTTCCGCGCGCACGCTGTCGATGCCGGCTGAGGACATCGGTCGCCACAAGACGGTCGCCATCGCCGGCGGGCGCAGCAAAATCGAGCCGATCCGCGCGGTGTTGGCGAGCGGCCTCATCCACGGGCTCATCACGGACGAGCGAACGGCGCAAGCGCTGCTCGCTGGGCAAGCCGGGCGGAAGACCCGGCGAACAAACAAAGGAAAACCCAATGGAGAGAACGAATGAGTGACAAGGCATCAGACTTCTTCACCGCCTTCAAGGCGGGCAAGATGAGCCGTCGCGAATTGATGTCGGGCGCGGGAAAGCTCGGCATCACCGCGGCAAGCGCGAATATCATGCTCAACGCGGCCGGCACCGACGCCATGGCCGCCGATTTCGACTGGATGAAGTTCAAGGGGAACAAGCTGCATCTGCTGCTCAACAAACACCCCTACGCCGATGCAATGATCGCCGACCTCGACAATTTCAAGAAAATGACGGGCATGGATGTCACCTACGACATCTTCCCCGAGGACGTCTATTTCGACAAGGTGACGGCGGCGCTGTCGTCGAAATCTTCCGCATACGACGCCTTCATGACCGGCGCCTACATGACCTGGACCTATGGCCCGGCCGGTTGGATCGAGGATCTCAACGCCTATATCAAAGACCCCAAGAAGACCAACCCCAACTATAATTGGGACGACGTGCTGCCTGGCCTGCGCGCCTCGACCGCCTGGAACGGCGTGCCCGGCGGCGAGCTTGGCTCGGCCGACGCTAAGCAATGGTGCATTCCCTGGGGCTTCGAGCTCAACTCAATCACCTATAATCGCAAGATGTACGACAAAGCCAAGGTCCAACCGGCCAAGAACATGCCGGAATTGCTCGAAACCGCGGCCAAACTCACCAAGGATCTCGGCGGGCCCTATGGCATCGGCGTGCGCGGCTCGCGCTCCTGGGCCTCGATCCATCCGGGCTTCCTCTCGGGCTACGCCAACTACGGGCAGAAGGATCTCACCGTCGAAGGCGGCAAGCTGAAGGCGGCGATGAACACGGCCGAGTCGAAGGCCTATCACAAGATGTTCGTCAGCATGATCCAGGATTCGGGCCCGAAGAACTGGTCGACCTACACCTGGTATCAGGTCGGCACCGATCTGGGCGCCGGCGCTTCGGCCACCATCTTCGACGCCGACATCCTGGGCTATTTCATGAACGGCGGCGACAACAAGGAGAAGGGCAACCTCGGCTTCCACGGTTTCGCGGCCAACCCGAACGCGAAGACGCCGACGCCGAACGTCTGGATCTGGTCGCTCGCAATGAACTCCGCCGGCAAGCAGAAGGACGCCGCCTGGTACTTCATGCAGTGGGCCTCCTCAACCGAGCACGACATGTTCGGCGCGCGCAAGATGGACTTCGTCAATCCGGTCCGCTCGTCGGTCTGGAAGGACGAGGAATTCCGCGGCCGCATCGCCAAGTCCTACACCGGCTATGTCGATCAGTACGACGTGTCGGCGCCGGGCTCGAAGATCTACTTCACCGCCCAGCCTTTGTTCTTCGACGTCACGACCCAGTGGGCCGAGACGTTGCAGAAGATGGTCGCCAAGCAGGTGCCGGTGGACGAGGGCCTGGACCAACTCGCCGCCTCGATCGACAAGCAGTTGAAAGACGCCGGGCTCGGCTGATCGCCAACCCTCGCCCCTCGCCACCCCCTCTCCCCGCAAAGTCCGTCTTCGGACGGGCGTCATTCAACGTCCTTTGCGGGGAGAGGGTTGGGGTGAGGGGCGGCCATATGGAAACCCCGCACAGACATGACCGACATCGCCGCCCCGGCCCGCCGCCGCAAGATCTCGCTGCTGCCCTATCTCCTGAGTCTGCCGGCGCTGTTGGTTTGCATCGCCATCCTGATCCCGTTCGTGACGGCGGCCTATTATTCGTTGTTGCGCTTCCGGCTCAACATGCCGGCGATGAAAGGTTTCATCTGGTTCGGCAATTACCAGGCCTTCCTCTCGGATTCGGAATTCTGGAACACCGTTCGCGTCTCGCTGCTCTATACCGCGCTGACGGTCGGCGCGGAACTTGTGCTCGGCCTTGGCATCGCATTGTTATTGCAGAAACAGACCCGCCTCAACAATCTCGCCTCGATCCTGCTGCTGCTGCCGCTGATGACCGCGCCCGCGCTCGCCGCGCTGATGTGGAAGCTGATGACCAACCCGAATTTCGGCGTGCTCTCCTATCTCGTGCAACTGATGGGCGTGCATGACTTCAAATGGGCGTCGAGCCCCAACAGCGCGCTGTTCACGGTCGTCCTGGTGGATGTCTGGGTCTATACGCCTTTCATCATGATCCTGCTGCTGGCGGGCTTGCGCTCCCTGCCGAAGCAGCCGTTCGAGGCGGCCGCGCTCGACGGCGTGCCGCGACGCTTCGTGTTCTTCCGCATCACTTTGCCGATGCTGACGCCCTATATCATCACCGCCGCGCTGTTCCGCCTGCTCGATTCGATCCAGCAATTCGACATCATCTACCCGATGACGCAAGGCGGGCCCGGCAACACCCTGCTCGTGTTTCAGGTGCGCGCCTATCTCGAATTCTATCAATACACCAATGTCGGCCGCTCGACGGCGCTGCTGATGATCCTGTGGGCGATCACCTACGCGCTGTCGAACCTGTTTATCAAGCAATGGCTGAAGCTGCGCGAACGCGCGCGCGGCCTGTCGTAAGGGAGCGCGTCATGGAGCACACGTCGCCCTTTGAGCGCATCGTCCGCGGCGTCCTGATCGCGGCGGTGCTGCTGTTCTTCCTGTTTCCGATCTTCTGGATCTTCCTGATGTCGTTCCAGACCAACGAGCAGGTGCTGCGCATCCCGCCGAGCCTGTTCTTCTCGCCGACGACGATCAACTACACTTCGCTGATCACCGGCAAGTTGCAGACTTCCGCCGGCTCGCTCGACCTCGCCTTCATGCGCAATCTTGGCAACAGCGTGCTGCTCTCCAGCGTATCGGTCGCGCTGGCGCTCGTGCTCGGCGTTCCCGCCGCCTATGCCTTCGCGCGCTTCAAGTTTCCCCTGAGCGAGGACATCGCCTTCACGCTGCTTTCGTTCCGTTTCGCGCCGCCGCTGCTGGTGCTGCTGCCGCTGTCGCTTTATTTCCAGGCGATCGGCCTCGATGACACCTATATCGGCCTGATCTGGGTCTATCAGTTGATCGCGCTGCCGCTGATCCTGTGGATCGTGCGCGGCTATTTCGAGGACATCTCGCCCGACATCGAATACGCCTACCGCATCGCCGGCCATTCCTGGTTGCAGACCTTTACCCGCATCGCCATTCCGCTCGCGCGGCCGGGCATCGCGGCGGCGGGGCTGCTCGCCTTCATCTTCTGCTGGAACAACTTCGTGTTCGCGTTGATCCTCGCCTCCGCCGACAAACAACCCGTCACCGTCGGCGCGCTCGCCTTCGTCACCGCGTCAGGCATCCAGTACGGCCAGATCGCGGCCGCGATCGTGCTGTCGGTCACGCCGACGCTGGCGCTCGCGCTGTTTGCCCAGCGTTATCTGGTTGAAGGCCTGTCGCTCGGCGCCGTGAAGGGTTGACCATGGCTCAGATCGAACTCAAATCGCTGACGAAGTCTTATAAGACCGGCAAGGTGCTGAAAGGCGTTTCGCTCGCCGCCGAGGCAGGCGAAATCGTCTGCGTGTTCGGCCCTTCGGGCGTGGGAAAGACGGTGCTGCTTCGCCTGATCGCCGGAGTCGAGGAGGCGGACGCCGGCTCGATCGTTCTTGAAGGCCGCGATGTGACCGACGCGCCGCCGGAGACGCGCGGCGTCGGCATCGCGTTTCAGAATTACGCGCTGTTCCCGCATATGTCGGCGTTCGACAACATCGGCAGCGCGCTGACCGCGCATGGCGCCAGCGCCTCGACCATCAAACTCAAGGTCGAGAAGATCGCCGAGATGCTGAAGATCAGCCATGTGCTGAGCCACCTCCCGCGCGCGCTCTCCAATGGCCAGAAGCAGCGCACCGCGCTCGCCCGCGCGCTCGCCGCCGATCCCAAGATCGTCCTGCTTGACGATCCCCTTCGCAACGTCGACGCCAAACTGCGTTATGAGATGCGGCTTGAACTGCCCGCGCTCCTGCGCGCTTCGGGCGCGACGGTTCTCTATGTCACGCAGGATTACAAGGAAGCGATGGCGATCGGCGACCGCATCGCCGTGCTGGTCGAGGGCCGGATTGAGCAGATCGCAACCCCCGCCGCGATCTACAGAGGGCCCCGTTCGGTTGGCGTCGCGCGATTGTTCGGCGATCCCTCGATCAATCTCATTCCCATCAAGCCCGAAGCGACCGCGACCGGCGCCGTTTGCGAGATTGGCGGCGCCACGGTTTCCCTGGCAGGGGTCAATGTCGGGACTGCCGGCCGCTCCTTGCTTTTAGGACTACGCCCCGAGGCTCTTGCCGTCTCGGACCGGCAGACGCTAGGCGCATTTCCTGTCGAGGTCGTCGCCGTCACGCCGCTCAACGAAAAGACGGTTCTGTTGATGCGCACCCGCGACGGTCAGGAAATCTTCGCCTCTGAAGCGGGTGTCGAGAGCGAGGGACGCCAACCCGGCCCCGCCTTCGCCCGCTTCGACCCCGCCCGCGCGCTGGTGTTCGACGAGGCGAGCGGCGCGCGCATGGAGGGGAGCGTATGAACATGACTTCTCCCTTCAACCAAGCGCAATCCATCAACGAAGTGGCGCTGTCGCTCGCCGGCGTCGACAAGATCTACGCCTCGACCGCCAGGAAGCCCGTGCATGCCGTCCAGGCGCTTGACCTCGACGTTCGCAGGGGCGAGATCGTGGCGTTGCTGGGTTCATCGGGTTGCGGCAAGACCTCGACTTTGCGCATGATCGCCGGCTTCGAATCCGTCACCAACGGTTCGATCACGTTGGCTGGCCGCCGCATCGAAACGCTGCCGCCGGCGCGACGCGGCGTGGCGATGGCGTTCGAGGGCTATTCGCTGTATCCGCCGCTGACGGTTCGCGACAACATCGCCTTCGCGCTCAAGAGCGCCCGGATCAGCGCGGCGGATGCGAGCAAAGCGGTTGAGGAAATGGCCGCGCTGGTGGAGATCACCCCGATCCTCGATCGCTATCCCTCCTCGATCTCCGGCGGCCAGCAGCAACGCGCCTCGCTCGCGCGCGCGCTGGTGCGGCCGGCCGATCTCTATCTGCTGGACGAGCCGATGGGTCAGTTGGAGCCGCGCCTGCGCGCGCTGCTGCGCGGCCGACTTAAGCGGCTCCTCAACGAGCGCGGCATGACCTCGATCTTCGTCACCCACGATCAGACGGAGGCCAATGCGCTTGCCGACCGTGTCGCGGTGATGGAAGGCGGCGTGTTGCAACAGTTGGCCAACCAGACGGAGCTGAAGGAACGGCCGGCCAATCTCTATGTCGCCACCTTCATCGGCGAGCCGCCGATGAACGTGTTCGACGCCAAAGTCGAAATCGGCGAACGGGTGCGCTTCCTCGTCAAGGACGGTCCGGCGTTGGATTTCTCCGCCAACGCGTTCAGCGAGGCCGCGCGCGCCGC
>JANLPL010000034.1:0-11873 GCA_031367195.1 Bradyrhizobium sp. | reverse complement strand
GGCGCGGCGGAAAATCCGGCGTCTCCGCATAGCCGAAATAGTCGCGCACCACGTCCGGCGGCGAGGTGAGCACGAAACGTGCGACCAAACGAATCCCCTGCGATTAACTATTCTTAAAGAGGCCAGTCGCCGCCGCAACGTAATTTGACTATAGATTTTCGCATGTCGCTTTCCACCGTTTTCTCCATGCAGCAATTGGACGCCGCCGAAGAGCGAGCGGCCGCGCTCGACTATGTCAGTGAGGCGTTCGCCGAAGCGGTGCTCGACGGCGTTGAGGTGGAAGCCTTCGCCGAGGCCGCCATCGCCACCGCTTTGCGCGAGCTGGTCGCGGCCCATGGCGAGGAGCGGGTCGCCAATATGGCGCAAGGCTGGCCCGACAGATTGCGCGCTGGCGAATTCTCGACCCGGCTAAAGCAATAGCGCGTGGCGTCGCGAGCGCGTAAAAAGCCCCTCGCGCAGCGAGGGAGTTTCTGAATGTCGTTCAAGGCGGTGCAGGTCACCAAGTCCGATTCGGGTCAATCGGTAGGCTTTGCGGATCTCGAAGACGCCGATCTGATGGACGGCGACGTCACGGTGCGGGTGACCCATTCCACCGTCAACTACAAGGACGGCCTCGCGCTGTCGGGCAAATCCGCGATCCCGCGCAAGTTTCCGCTGCTGCTTGGCATCGATTTCGCCGGCGTGGTGGAATCCTCCAGCCATCCCAGCTTCAAGCCCGGCGACGACGTGGTCGCCAACGGGTTCGGCCTCGGCGAGACTCATTCCGGCGGCTATTCGCAGAAGGCGCGCGTGAAAGGCGACTGGCTGGTCAAATTGCCTAGCCCCTTCAGTCGCGCCGAAGCGATGGCGATCGGCACCGCAGGTTACACCGCCGCGCTTGCCGTCGATGCGCTCGAACAGGCGGGCGTCACGCCCGATATGGGGCCGGCGGTGGTGACGGGGGCGGCGGGCGGCGTCGGCTCGATCGCCATCGCCCTTCTCGCCAAGGCCGGCTGGAGCGTGATCGCTTCGACCGGGCGCCCGGCGGAGGCCGATTACCTCAAACAGCTAGGCGCGGCGGAAATCCTCGACCGCACCAGCCTGTCCGCGTCTGCAAAACCGCTCGCCAAGGAGCGCTGGATCGCCGGCGTCGATAGCGTCGGCTCGAATACTTTGGCGAACCTGTTGGCGCAGACCAAATATCGCGGCGCGATCGCGGCTTGCGGGCTGGCCGGCGGCATGGATCTGCCGGGATCGGTCGCCCCGTTCATCCTGCGCGGCGTGCGCCTGATCGGCATCGACAGCGTGCAATGCCCGATGTCGCTGCGTCTCGCCGCCTGGAGCCGCCTCGCGCGCGACCTCGACCGCGGGGTGCTGGCGAGCATGACGCAGACCATCGCCTTCGCGGACCTGTTCGCGACCGGCGAGGCCATTCTCAAAGGCCAGGTGCGCGGCCGCGTCGTCGTCGAGATCGGCGGCTAAGCCGCGCCTAATTGAGGCGGTCGCGAATCTTCTCCAACCCCGCCCGCGCGCAGCCGTCGTCGAGTTTGGCGCCGGGCGCTCCCGAGACGCCGATGGCGCCGATTACTTCATCGCCGAGTTTGATCGTCACGCCGCCGCCGAAGAACATCACGTGCGGCAGCTTGGCGAGCGGGGCGATTCCGTCCTCGCCCTTGGCGCGCTCTGACAGCGCCAGCGTGTCGTTCTTGAATGAGGCGGCGGTGTAGGCCTTGGCGTGGGCGCTGTCGAGCGTATGTACGCCCGTGCCGTCGCCGCGCAGCACGGCAATGCTTATGCCGTCAGCGTCCACTACGTCGGCGGTTACGTGGTAATTCTGCCGCGCGCAGGCGGCGGCGACCTCCGCGGCCGCCTCCATCGCGAGCGCGGCGGGGATGCGATGGGTCTGCGCGGTCTGCGCCAAAGCGAGACTGGCGGGCAGGCTGAGCGCGGCGACGAGGTAGAACAGTCGCATGATGCGGAACTCCAAATGGCGGGGGCCGAAAGGATCAAATGCCGCCCGCACTTGTCAAGCCGCCGCGTAAAGCGCGCGATAGCGCACCGCCGGCCCCATCCAGTCGAACCGTTTCGCCAGCGCGTTCTGACGCATCTCGTCGAACCGATCGCCCGACCAGTAGGTGCGGAACGCCCGCCCGACCGCCCGCTTGAACGCGAATTCGCTGGCGATCGAAAACAGGAAACCGGTGCCGCCGTCGTCGATAGTGTCGGCGAGGCCGCCCGTGCGGTAGGCGATCGGCAGCGACGCCTGACTTTGCGCGTACATCTGGCTCAATCCGCAGGGCTCGAAGCGCGACGGCATCAACAGGAAGTCGCTGCCCTCGAATATCGCCCGCGCTTCGGCGTCGTCGAAACCGATGCGAGCGGCGACCGCGCCGGGATGATTGTCGGCGAGCGTCGCCACCGCATGTTCGAGTTCCGGGTCGCCTTCACCCGTCACGACCAACTGGCCGCCATTGGCGACAATCAACTCGGCCGCCTGGATCGAAAGGTCGATGCCTTTCTGATGCACCAGCCGCGATACGATCGAGAACAGCGGTCCTTCGGCGTCGTCAAGCCGGAACAGGCGACGCAGTTCGCGCGCCTTGTGCATTTTCCAGTCGCGCACGAATTCGGGGCTTTCCGCTTCTTTGCCTAGGGTCTCCCAACTCGAATCGATGCCGTTGAGAATGCCGGTCAATTCGCCGCGCTCGCTGCGCGCGCGCAGCAATCCGTCGAGCCCGCAGCCATGTTCCCAACTGGTGATCTCGCGCGCGTAAGTCTCGCTGACCGTCGTCACCTGCGAGCAATAGGCGATGCCCGCCTTCAGAAATGACACGCGCCCATGGAACTCGACGCCGTCTATTTGCATCGCCTGCTCGGGAATGGCGAGCGCGCCGAGACGATTGCGATCAAACAGGCCCTGATAGGCGAGATTGTGAATGGTGAGGATGGAGGCGACGTCGAGGCCCTTCCATTTGATATAGGCAGGCGTCAGCGCCGTCTGCCAGTCGTTGGCGTGGACGACATGCGGACGCCAGTTCGGATCGGCGACGCCCTCGGCGATTTCCGCCGCGGCGAGCGATAGGCGGGCGAAGCGGATGTCGTTGTCGCCGAAATCCGAGCCCTGCGCGCCATAGGGAGAGCCGTCCCGGTCGTAGAGCGCGTCGCAGATGACAAAATACAAGGCCAACCCGTCGGACGTCTCGGCGCGACCCAGTGACCATTGCGGCAGTCCCGCCACGCCGGGCATGTGCTTGATGATCTCGATGTCGGGGTGCTGCCGTCGCACTGCGGGGTAGGCCGGCATCAGAACGCGGATATCGCAAAGCCCGTTGAGCGCGCGCGGCAAAGCGGCGGAGACTTCGCCCAGGCCGCCTGTTTTCAAATATCCGCAAAGCTCGGACGTGACAAACAAAACCCGGACCTGCGGCGCCCAAACAAAATCTGAGCTGTTTGTGTCGGAGCGTTCCCGATCGATCATCCGCCGTCCCTGACCTTGTCCGCGATGCACAACTCAAAAACGCGGCGCCGGTTCCGGCGAATCGGACATGTAAAGGAAAAATTACGCAAGAGTTGGGTCCAAGGGCCGTCCGGGCCCACATTGCCGTTCACAATATTGTTAGGGAAGCTGCCCTCCGATCAAAATTCGGCCGCCATCAGCCCGGTATTCGCAGCCGAGCGTCGGGCCTCGATCACGAGTCTCGCCCTCTCGCCGTCCAAGGTTTGGGCGTATGGCGGCTTAGATCAACAACATCAGCGAGCGCGGGAACAAATTGGCTTGCGGCTTGCCGTCGTCCGTCGAGGCCAGGGCCACGTCCTCGCCGCGATTGACCTCGGCGGTGTCGATGACGATTCTCCAAGGCTTGTCGGCCCGCTCGGGCAACAGGAATGGCGTCTCCGCATCGAGGGCATTGTAGAGAATGACCGCCTCGCTCCAGCAATCGCCTGCCGACTCGCGCGCCAGTCTCAGACCCATGGTCGTCGCGCTTGCGTCGTTCCAGGCTTCGTCGTCTTGATTGCCGCCGGCGGGGTTGAGCCAATCCACCACCATTCCGTCGCGGAAACTATCGCGCCGCAGCAGCGGTTGCGCTTCGCGGTGTTTCAGCAGCGCGCGCACGAACTCCGTCAGCTTGCGATCCTCGTCGCCTAACTTGTCCCAGTGCACCCAGGAAATTTCGTTGTCCTGCGCGTAGGCGTTGTTGTTGCCTTCCTGAGTGCGGCCGAATTCGTCGCCGGCGAGAATCATCGGCGCGCCATGCGACAGCAGCAGCGTCGCCAGCATGTTGCGCTTCTGTCGTTCGCGCGTGGCCCTTATGCCGAGATCGTCAGTTGGCCCCTCGACGCCGAGATTGTAGCTGCGGTTGTCGGAATGGCCGTCCCGATTGTCCTCGCCGTTCGCCTCGTTGTGACGCTCGTTGTAGGAGACCGTATCGTTGAGGGTGAACCCGTCATGGGCGGTGATGAAATTGACGCTCGACCACGGCCGTCGTCCGCGCAAGTCATAGAAGTCGCCGGAGCCGGAGACGCGCGAGGCGAGTTCGCGCGTCGAATTATGCTCGCCGCGCCAATAGTCGCGCACGCCATCGCGGAACTTGTCGTTCCACTCCGCCCATCCCGGCGGGAAGCCGCCGACCTGATAGCCGCCCGGCCCGATATCCCACGGCTCGCCGATCAATTTGAGACGCGACAAAACGGGGTCTTGACCAATGGCGTCGAAGAAACCGCTGCGTTGATTGAAACCGTCCGGCTCCCGCCCGAGGATGGTGCCGAGATCGAAACGGAAGCCATCGACCTCCATCTCGCTCGCCCAATAGCGCAGCGAATCCATCACCAGTTGCAGGACGCGCGGATGCGAAGTGTTGATCGTGTTCCCCGTGCCGGTGTCGTTGATGTAGAACCGCGGCTCGTTCGGCATAGTGCGGTAATAGGAGAAATTGTCGATGCCCTTGAACGAGAGCGTCGGTCCTTTCTCGTTACCCTCGGCGGTATGGTTGTAAACCACGTCGAGGATCACTTCGAGCCCGGCGTCGTGATAGGCGCGCACCATGTCGCGAAATCCGCCCAGACCCTTGGGTCCGAGGTAGCGCGTCATCGGCGCGAAGAAGCCTAGCGAATTATAGCCCCAATAGTTGCGCAGACCCTTCTGCAACAGATGGTCGTCGTCGCAGAACCAGTGAATCGGCATCAACTCGACCGAAGTGACGCCGAGGCGCTTGACGTAATCGATCACTTCACGTTGCGCCATGCCCTCGAAAGTGCCGCGCAGCGGTTCGGGCACGTTGGGGTGCAGCCTGGTGTAGCCGCGCACGTGAGCTTCGTAGAACACCGAACGATCCCACGCGACCCGGCCGGGCCGCGCCTGCGACGGTCCGGCGTCCGGCTCGATCACCACGCATTTCGGCATTGACGCGGCGCTATCGGTTTCGTCGAACGAAAGATCACCTTCTTCATCTTCGAAACGATAACCATAGGCGGCCTGTCCCCACTTGATCTCGCCGAAAATCAGGCGCGCGTAGGGATCGATCAGCAGTTTGTTCGGGTTGAAACGATGACCCGCTTCGGGGTCGTACTCGCCATGGACGCGATAGCCATAAAGTTGGCCCGGCCCGACGCCGGGGAGAAACCCGTGCCAGATCTCGTTTGTGTATTCCGGCAGCGTGATGCGGTCGCTTTCCACGCCCTTCGCATCGAACAGACAAAGCTCAACACGTTCGGCATAGCCGGAGAAGATTGCGAAATTGGTGCCCTGGCCGTCGAAAGACGCGCCGAGCTTGGTGGGATCGCCAGCTTCGACGAGTCTCGGCGATTTGCCCTGAAAAAACATTGGAGGCCCCTCCTAGTCCAACGCTCGCGTAGGTGCGAGATGTGTGCTCAAAAATGCGCTAGCGCAACGTTTGTTCCCGCTTATGGCGCTAATATGACGCGGGGCGTCGGGAACTCGGAGCTTGCTGCGGAGTTAATTTGACAATGGGCGGCTATGAGCCGGGATCGAAAATAGGCGAAGGGAGGAAAACCGATGGCTACGATCAACCGAAAAGATAGTGCGTGCCTTTCTTATCCCTATGGCGAGGTCAGCAGCGAAGAGAAGATCCTGTCCGGGGTTCTCAACGCACTTCATCACCATTGCGGCGTGCCGCAGGAGCGACTGCATGTCGAGGTTCACGACGGCCACGCGGTGCTTATCGGCGCGGTAGTAAGCGAACTGGAGCGTGAACTCGCGGAGTGCACCGCCGCGGCTGCGCCCGGAGTCATCGACGTCACCAACAAAATCACAGTCGAAAATTGAACCTCGCGGGCGCTTCGTCTTCCGACTTCACACGAGACGGCTCTGCGCTTTCGCCGCCGCAATAAAACTCGAAAACAGCGGGTGCGGCTCGAACGGGCGCGATTTCAGCTCGGGGTGGTATTGCACCCCGATAAACCAGGGATGGTCGATGAGTTCGATCGTCTCAGGCAAAAGCCCGTCCGGCGACATGCCGGAGAACACTAGCCCCTTCGCCTCCAGCCGCTCGCGATAGGCCGTATTGACCTCGTAGCGGTGGCGGTGCCGCTCGAATATCTCCGTCGTGCCGTAAATCTCCGCGATTTTCGAGCCCGGCGCCAGTTTCGCGCGATAGGCGCCCAACCGCATCGTTCCGCCAAGGTCTCCTTCGGCGCGACGCTGTTCAAGTTCGTTGCCGCGCAGCCATTCCGTCATCAGCCCGACGACGGGCTCGTCGGTCGGGCCGAATTCCGAGGAATTGGCGTTCGCCACTCCGGCCAGCGATCGCGTCGCCTCGATCACCGCCATTTGCATGCCAAAACAGATGCCGAAATAGGGGGCCTTGCGCTCGCGCGCGAATTTCGCCGCGAGAATCTTGCCCTCCGCGCCGCGCGCGCCAAATCCGCCGGGCACCAGAATCCCATCCACGTTTTCAAGATGTGGGGCCGGATCGCCGCTCTCGAAAATCTCGCTCTCGATCCACTCCAGCTTAACCCGCACGCGATTGGCCATGCCGCCATGGGTCAAAGCCTCGATCAGCGATTTATAGGCGTCCTTCAGCCCCGTATATTTGCCGACGATGGCGATCGTCACTTCGCCTTCGGGATTGTGGTAGGACTTCGACACGCTTTCCCAACGCCGCATATTCGGCTTGGGCGCCGGCTCGATGCCGAAGGCGGCCAGCACCTCGCGGTCGAGCCCGGCGGCGTGATAGGCGGCCGGCACGTCGTAGATCGAGCCCGCCACGTCGCGCGCTTCCACGACAGCGCTCTCGCGCACGTTGCAGAACAGCCCGAGCTTGCGCCGCTCGTCGCGCGGGATTTCGCGGTCGCAGCGGCACAGCAGAATATGGGGCTGGATGCCGATCGAGCGCAGCTCCTTGACCGAATGCTGCGTCGGTTTGGTCTTCAATTCCCCTGCGGTCGGGATGAACGGCAGCAGCGTCAGATGGATATAGACGACATGGCTGCGCGGGAGATCATTGCCGAGCTGGCGGATCGCCTCGAAGAAAGGCAGGCCCTCGATGTCGCCGACCGTGCCGCCGATCTCCACCAGCACGAAATCGACGCCCTCGTTGCCGTCGAGCACGAACTCCTTGATGGCGTTGGTGACGTGCGGGATCACCTGCACCGTCGCGCCGAGGAAATCGCCGCGCCGCTCGCGCGCGATAATCTCCTGATAGATCCGTCCGGTGGTGATGTTGTCTTGGCGGTTGGCGGAGCGTCCGGTGAAACGCTCGTAATGGCCGAGGTCGAGGTCGGTCTCGGCGCCGTCGTCGGTGACGAACACCTCGCCGTGCTGGGTCGGGCTCATCGTGCCGGGATCGACGTTGAGATAGGGGTCGAGCTTGCGCAGCCGCACGGTGTAGCCGCGCGCTTGCAGCAGAGCGCCAAGCGCCGCCGAAGCCAAACCTTTGCCGAGCGAGGAGACCACGCCGCCGGTGATGAAGATGTACCGCGCCATGGGAGTTTCCCTCTATCGAAGGACTCCCGATTCGCGAAGCGTTAGTTTTGCGTCGCGCCGCCCGTTTCGCAATGGGCGCCCCGGTGCAGCATTTCGGCCACGTTTGAGCGCGCCCCACGCATCACTTAAACGGCGTCGTGCACACCACATATTGATCCGACACGGTTTCGCGCTCGCCCTGCTTTTCGCGCTGGAAGTAGAGATAGCAGATGCTGACCGCCCCGCTTCTGCGATCGACGCGAAACACGCCGCCTTCCTGCTCGTGCCGGCTCACGATCAGCCCGTAGTCGCCCGCCGGCTGGCCGGTCGCGCCCTCGCCGCCGCGATAGCAGGCGGTGATGCCGTAGGCGCCCGGCCCGATATCGGGCTTGGCCGGCGTGCGGGCGAACTGGCAGGCGATCACGTCGCCGCTCAGCGTGTCCAGGCGATAGAGCAGCGACAGGTTGATCTGCGGCGCGGGCAGGAATTCAAACCGCTCTCCCGCGGCGGCGCTCGTTGTCGCCGCGACGAACATCGCCAAACCCGTTGCAATAGCCCGCATGGCGCCCTCCCGAATCGGCTGAGGTAGAATAGCGCAACCCGGCCCCGGCGTCCGCGCCCACAAGCTCCGCGGCGCCTCGAAGCTTTATTCACGAATCCGAAACGGTAACTTCCTAAATGAATACAGGCGCTAGTCGGACGTGCGCGAGAGGGGCGATGGACACCGCCGGTCGCATTTGGTAAAACCCTGCGCTTAGGGGATGAGCGAATATGAACTTTTCGACATGGCGCGCGCGCTTGCTTGCGGCGGCTCTGGCGGCGGCGGCGGGTGTCTCGCTGAGCGGCTGCGAAGATCAATTCGAGGCGGGCAACGGGCGTTCTCTGGCGCCGATCCCGCAGCAAACGCTTGCCTTGATGGACAATCTCGGGACCACCGCCAACGCGCCCGTCATCTTCCGCGCCTACAAGAAGGAAGCGGAGTTCGAGATCTGGAAGCAGAAGTCGGACGGGCAATATGCGCTGCTGAAGTCCTACCCGATGTGCCGCTGGTCGGGCCAACTCGGCCCCAAGAAGCGTGAGGGCGACCGCCAGGTGCCGGAAGGTTTCTACGCGATCTCGCCGGGTCAGCTCAATCCGAACTCCAGCTATTATCTCTCGTTCAACGTCGGCTATCCCAATGCCTATGACCGCGCGTGGGATCGCAGCGGCGGCAGCATCATGGTGCACGGCATCTGCTCGTCCGCCGGTTGCTTCTCCATGACCGACCCGCAGATCGGCGAAATCTACGCCATCGCGCGCGAGGCTTTCTCCGGCGGCCAGCGCGAGATCCAGTTCCAGTCCTATCCCTTCCGCATTACGACGCAGAACCTCGCCAAGGAACGGCTCGACTCGAATATCGCGTTCTGGAAGGAACTCAAGAACGGCTCCGACCATTTCGAAGTGACAAAAGCGGAAGTGCCGGTGCTGGTCTGCGACCGCCACTATGTGTTCGGCGCCAAGGCCGAGGGCGATTTTTCCGCGCGCGGCGCTTGCCCTAAGCTGATCCGCGACGAGGCGACCGAATCGGAAGTCGCGGCCAAGACGAGCAAGGACGAGGCGCAAGTCGCCGCGCTCGTCGCCAAGGGTGAGAAGCCGGTCCGCCTCGTCTATGCCGACGGCGGCCAGAACCCCGTCTTCGCCGGCAAGTTCGACGTCAGCCGCCCCGACGCTTTGGTCGAAGGTCCGCGCGAGATCGTGCTTGGCGCCAATGGCAAGCCTTTGCCGGCCGTGGTCGAGGTGGCGAGCGCCGATGCGCATGGCAAGGGCAAAGGCAAGTCCGCCAAACCCGTCGCCGCGCCGGAAACCGCCGTGGCGTCGAACGCCGCCAAGCCGGCCGCATCGGGCGATCTGCTGGACGGCAGCAAGTCCTTGATCAAGAAGCTGTTCAAGACAGCCGACGATGCGCCCGCCGCCGTGCAGGTGTTCGAGCCGGCGGAGCCGGTTCCCACCGATGCGCCGTTGCCGCCGCGTCGCCCCGGCGCGCATAACGCGCCGCTGCGCATGGCCGCGCTGCCCGAACGCGCAGACGCCCCGGCGCAATAGCGCCGCATTCACTCCATCAGTTTGAAATGGAACGATTTCGGCCGCGTCAGCGTCTCGTAGCCGACGCGCGATAGCGTCGCACCGCGCCCGCTGTCCTTGACGCCGTTCCAGGCCAGCGCGGGATCGAGATAGTCGCAGCGGTTGAGGAACACCGTTCCGGTCTCGATTTCGCGCCCGATCGCCTCCGCCGCCTCGATGTCGCGGGAGAATAAAGCGGCGGTGAGGCCGTAGGGGCTGTCGTTCATCAGCCGCACGGCCTGCGCGTCGCTATCGACCTTCATGATCCCGACCACCGGGCCAAAGCTTTCGTCGCGCATCAACGACATATCGTGCGTCACGTCGACGACGATCTGCGGCGCGATATAGGGCGTCCCCGCCGCGTCGCGCGCGAAGCTTTTGGGGTCGATCAGCGCCCGCGCCCCGGCCCGCTCAGCCTGCGCGATCTGCCCGCGCACGAAGCCGGCTGCCTCCGCCCGCACCATCGGCCCCAGCGTGGTCGCCTCGTCGAGCGGATCGCCCAGCACGTATTGCCGCGTCAGCGCCACCGCGCCCTCGACGAAGGCGTCGTACACGCGTGCATCGACATAGATGCGCTCGATGCCGCAGCAGGACTGGCCGGAATTGAAGAACGCGCCGTCGACAATCGTCTCGATCGCATAAGCGAGATCGGCGTCGGCGCGTACATAGGCCGGGTCTTTGCCGCCAAGTTCCAGCCCGACGCCCAGGAACCGCCCCGCCGCCGCCGTTTCAATCGCGCGTCCGCCCGCGACCGAGCCGGTGAAATTGACCTGATCGACCGCGCGCGACGCAATCAGCGCCGCCGTCTGCTCATGTGTGAGAACAAGGTTCTGGAACAGGCCCTTGGGCAGGCCGTCGAACGCGCGCTGGAACCGTTCGCCGACCAGCAGCGTCTGCGCGGAATGTTTCAGCAGCACCGCATTGCCCGCCATCAGCGCGGGGATCACAGAATTGACCGCCGTCAGATAGGGATAGTTCCACGGCGCGATCGTCAGCACGAGGCCGAGCGGCTCGCGCGCGATCCAGCGCTTGAAGCCCTGCCTGGGGCCGGGATCGAGCGGCGCCAGCGCCGCTTCCGCGATCTCGATCATATAGCGCGCCCGCTCGGCGAAGCCGCGCAACTCGCCGCCGCCGTAGCGCACCAGGGCTGTTCAATGCTCTCTACTGAAGGTCATTGAAAACATTGATTTCAGGCCACCGAAGGCGGCCGCGAGGCGGTCCTGTGGGATCGAGTCGGTTTGATTGGACTTCAGGATATTGTAGGCGAAGCTGCGCAATCTGGCGAAGATGCCAGGATTTTTCCGGATTCTCGAGGCGTCTTCGCGGAACGTGACATCGCGCGAGTAGTGGGATGTGTTCTCGATTCCCCAGTGCTGGCGAACCGCGGCGGCGGCGGTTTTTGCTGCGAGGGGGCGACTGGACAGATAGAACGAGGTTTCGAAGCTGGATCTCCAGCGTCCTGTGGCGGGTTGGAAGTGGTAGACCGTGCGCTCGACTCGGATGATGGCGGCCACATGGGGCTCCCATTCCGTTTCAGCGACGGCGGGCTTGGCTTCGAACACGGCGACGGCGCGGGTTTCGTGGCGATTACGCCGGTTCTTGTCGATGCTCCTGTCGTTCGACAGCGGCTTGGTTGTTGCGCAGACGGCTTCGACCTCTCGATAGAGGGTCGGCTGATTGTCCTTGATCTGGACAATCAGATGGGCGTTCGCGGCGGCGGCGGTTTCGAACGTTCCTAAGAAACGGCGAGTTCGGGGACCGGCGCCACGGCGGCTTGCAACACGAATCCGAAGGCCTTGGCGCGCCGTTGGAGATTTTCGATGACCCGCTCCCGGTAGCGGGTCTCGTAATAAGAAGCGCCGGGGTCGAGGTA
>JANLPL010000023.1:0-34820 GCA_031367195.1 Bradyrhizobium sp. | reverse complement strand
CACGCGCCCGCCGCCGCGCCGCCGCCGAAGAACAGGTCAGCGCGGGCGGGGCCGACGATGGCCGAGCCAGTATCCTCGGCGATCATCAGGCGGGCGAACGGCTCCGGCGCGTCGCCGCGCCACGGCAGCGTGGCGACGGGGTAGAACGGCAGGCCGTAGCTCCACAGCGAGCGGTCGACGGCCAGCGAGCGCAGCGGCGTCAGCGGCCGGCCGGCGCCGCCGATCGGGCCTTCACCGACATCATCGCCGAGGCGGAATAAAATGAACGACTCGTTGCGTCGCATCAGCGCGCGGCCGCGCTCGGGGTCGGCACGCAGCCACGCCTTCAGACGCGCCAGCGACATGTCGCCTTCAGCGATCTCGCCCGCCTCGATCAGCAGACGCCCGATCGACGTGTAAGGCCGTCCGTTGCGCCCGTGGTAGATCAGCCGCCGCCAACTTCCGTCGCGCAGCCGCACTCGCGCCGAGCCCTGCACCTGAATGAGAAAGGCCTCGACCGCATCCTCCAGCCAGACCACGGGATCGCGCCCCGCCGCCTCGATCTCCGCGCGGGCGGGGTAGGGGGCGAGCGTGGCCAGATCGGCGGGCCGCGCCAGCAGCGGCGCGGAAAATGGCGCCGAAGGCGCCAACGCGCCCTCGACCCAGGGCTCGTAATAGCCGGTGAGAAAGCCGCGTCCGAGCGGGCGAAGCTCGAAATGGGCGATGAAGAAGGCCGTCGCCGCCTCCGCATCGCCGATTTCGGCCGCTATCGCCGCGCGGGCGACGTGGAGCAGCGCGGGCGGCGGGGACTTCGCCGCCCGCAGCGGCGCGCCGCAGCCAAGCAGCGTTTCGCCGACGGCGCGAAAGGCGTGGAAGCCGCCAAGCGCGTCCCCGGCGAATCCCGGCAGCCGTTCGAATCCCGACATCGGCCTAGTGCGTGGCTTCGGTCGTCATCAGCAGCCAGTTCGGGTCGCGCGAGGCGAACGGCCGCGCGAAGGTCCAGACCTCGACGTGTTCGGCGACGGCGGTGATGGAGCCGTCGACCACGGCGCCGGCGGCGTCGGTGGTGGCCGAACTCATCTTGGCCGCGAATTTCACCGCGACCTGCGCGACGCCGTTCGGCGCGGCGGCGTCGACGATCTCGACCCGGTCGATCGACACCAGCGTCACCAGCATCTTCTGCCCCGCCGCGCGCCGCGTTTCGATGGCGCGCGAGAAATTGGCGAACGGCTCGGGCGCGAGCAATCCGCGCAAAGCCTCGTTGTCGCCGTCGGCGAACGCCTTGGTGATCATCTCGTAGGCCCCGCGGGCGCCTCCCAGGAATTGTTGCGCGTCGAAGCTGGGATCGCCTGATGCAATCGCGTCGAGCCCGCGCGCGAGGTTGCCGCCGGGCTCGGCGATTCCCGTCCAACGGTCGGGCGCGGGAGACGCGGCCTGCGGCCGGCGAAAGTCGACGACATCGCCGCCGACCCGCCCCACGGGCGCGGCGTCCATCGGCGGGCGTTCGGCGCCGGTGCGGGTTCCCAGCACCGACCACAGCCGCCAGACGACAAAGATCGCAATGGCGGCGATGATGATCGTTTCGATGTTCATGGGCGGCCGCCTTGTTTCCGTGACATCCCGTAGTTAGGGCTTCGCATTCGATTTGGCTAGGAAAGGCGATGCCCAAGACGTTTTCTCGCATCGGAATCGTCGGCGCGGGCGCCTGGGGCGTCGCGCTGGCGCTGGCCGCGCGGCGCGCCGGCCGCGACGTCCGCCTCTGGGGCCGGCCGGGCGGCGCCTTCGCGCAACTGCGCGGCTCGAGTCTCGTCACCGGCGTCGAATTGCCGGCGGAAATCGCGCTCGCCGACGAAATGGGCGAACTGGAGGATTGCGACGCGCTGCTGCTGGCGACGCCAGCGCAATCCACGCGAGCCGCGAGCGCCGAGCTGGCCGCGGCGCTGCGTCGCCGGCCGCCGCTGGTCATCTGCGCCAAGGGCATCGAGACGGCGAGCGGGCAATTCCTGACCGACGTCGCCGCGCCCGCCGGCTTTCCGCTTGCCGTGCTCTCCGGCCCGAGCTTCGCGGCTGACGTGGCGGCGGGCTTGCCGACCGCGGTGACGCTGGCCGCCGCCGATCCCGTCCTCGCGGCTGCGCTGGCGGACGCGTTGCAGGGGCCGAACTTCCGGCTTTACGACAGCGACGATCCGCGCGGTGTCGAGATCGGCGGCGCAGCCAAGAACGTGCTCGCGATCGCCTGCGGCGCGGCGGCGGGCCTGAACCTCGGCGCCAGCGCGAGCGCCGCATTGGTCGCGCGCGGCTTCGCCGAGTTGACCCGCTTCGGCCAGGGCTTCGGCGCGCGACCGGAGACGCTGATGGGGCTGGCGGGTTTGGGCGATCTTGTGCTGACCTGCGCCTCGGCGCAATCGCGCAATTTCGCGTTCGGCTTTGACCTCGGGCGCGGGCTCTCGCCGGGCGAAGCCGGCGGCGGGCGGCTCGCCGAGGGCGCCCACACCGCCCCCGCGCTGGCGCGCCTCGCCCGCGCGCGCGGCGTGGATATGCCGATCGCACAGGCCGTCGATGCGGTATTGCGGGGCGACATCACCGCGCGCGAATCTGTGGAACTGTTGCTCGCGCGGCCGAGAAAGCGTGAATACTGAGCCCGCCGTTTTCCGTTCATTCGCGGTTCACTCTGGCGAGCCTTGAATGCTTCCGCCTCCTGTGGAGGCGCCGAAGGAGGAAAACTTCGTCATGAAGAAGACTCTGCTCGCGTTGTTCGTCGCCGTGACGACGTTCACGCTTCTGGCGTCGTCGGGCGCGCAAGCCCACTGGCGCCATCACTATCGCCATTACCACCAATGGCATCGCGTCTATGTGGGTCCGGTCTATTGGCGCCCTCACCACTACCATCGTCACTGGCGTCATCATCATATGCGTCGTCATTACTGGTACTGAAGACGCCCTTCGAACGGCCCCGCTCCGGGGCCGTTTTTTTTTGCGGAGACAACGTCTCAGGCGGCCTCCGCCGCCAGCGTGCGCTGCACGCTCGCGCGCTCGTTCATGCGCCGGAAATGATCGGCGATCCCTGGAAATTCCGCGACATCGATCCGATGCGCTCCCAACCAGCTCGTGACCGTGTAAAGATAGGGGTCGATCACGGAATAAAGCTCGCCCATCGCCCACGGGCCGCCAAACAGGTCGCGCTCGATCAGCCGGAAACAATCGCGCATATTGGCGGGCGTCTTGCGCTTCATATCCTCGATCGAAGCGGGCTCGTCGGCCCAGCGGGTTCCGCGCGGGAGATGCGCGTGGGCGACATGCACGGTCGAGGCGAGATAGCTCGCGAAGGCCTGGAGCCGGGCGAAAGCGAAGGCGTCGTCGAGCGGCGCGAGCGCGGCCCGCGGGTGCGTCTGGGCGATATAGACCAGCAGCGCCGGCGTCTCGGTGAGGACGCCTTGCGGCGTGACCAGCGCGGGCACGCGGCCCTTGGGGTTGATCGCGAGATATTCGGGCGAGCGTTGCTCGCCGGCTGCGAAATCGACCCTCTTGGCGGCGAAGCTGGCGCCGGCCTCTTCGAGCGCGATGTGCGTGGCCAGCGCGCAGGTGTTGCGGGCGTAATAGAACGTCAGCACGTCAGCGCTCCCCCTTCAGTTTTTCGGCCGCGCGCGGAGCAAAATAGGTCAGCACGCCGTCGGCGCCGGCGCGCTTGAACGAAATCAGGCTCTCCATCATCGCCTTTTCGCCGTCGAGCCAGCCGTTGTTGGCCGCAGCCATGATCATCGCATATTCGCCGCTGACCTGATAGGCGAAGGTCGGCGCGCCGAACTCGTCCTTCACCCGGCGGATGATGTCGAGATAGGGCATGCCCGGCTTCACCATCACCATGTCGGCGCCTTCTTCGAGATCAAGCTCCACCTCGCGCAGGGCTTCGTCGGAATTGGCGGGGTCCATCTGGTAGGTGCGCTTGTCGCCCTTCAGCGCGCCCTTCGATCCGATCGCGTCGCGGAACGGCCCGTAAAACGCGGAGGCGTATTTGGCGGCGTAGGCCATGATCTGCACGTCGAGAAAACCCTCCTCGTCGAGCGCCTCGCGGATCGCGCCGACGCGGCCGTCCATCATGTCGGAGGGCGCCATCACATCGGCGCCGGCGCGCGCCTGAACCAGCGCCTGCCGGATCAGCGCCGCCACCGTCTCGTCGTTGACGATCCGCTCGCCCTGCATCAACCCATCGTGGCCGTGGCTGGTGTAGGGGTCGAGCGCGACGTCGGTGATGAGGCCGAGCTGGGGAAACTCCTTCTTGATCGCGCGACAGGCGCGGCAGACCAGATTGCGCTCGTTGAACGCTTCGCTGCCCGCCTCGTCCTTCAGCGACGCCTCGGTATAGGGGAAGAAGGCCAGCGCCGGCACGCCGAGTTCGACCGCGCGGGCGGCGTCGCGCACGGCCTCATCGACGCTGAGCCGCTCGACGCCCGGCATGGCGGAGACGGGCAGGCGGGCCTTTTCGCCTTCCACGAGAAACAGCGGCCAGATCAGATCGTTCGTTGTCAGCACATTCTCGCGCACCAGGCGGCGAGACCATTCGGCCTTGCGGTTGCGGCGCGGGCGGTGGACGAGGTCGAGACGCTGGGCGTCGGTACGCGCGGCCGGGCGGCGGGAATCGTGCATGGCGAGCCTCCTATGCGCGTTTCTATACACGAAAACGGGAGCGCCGAGGCGGGCCCCAATACGCAATCCTACTAAATACTTCCTAAGATGAATTAAGCGCCCGACCGGTAACTGCAACGGAAGCCTTAACGTTTTGGACCCAAAGTTGCCGCTTCAAGGCGACGATTTTTGACGTCGAATGCTTGCGGAGCGTAGGAAGCGACGAACTTCCTGTTCGCCGCCTCGGAGCTTTCTCTGGATGGAGGCCGCAGATGGCGAGGCCGGTGGTTTTAATCACGCTGGGCGCGGTGGCGGGCGCCGTGGTCGGGGTGATCGACGGCGGCGACGGTCTTGGCCGCGAAGTCGCCAACAAGATCCTTGATAGCGCCGCCGCGATGGTGCGAATGGTCGAGAGCGATCCCGCCTCGCCAGGGCAAGGCAGGTCGGTCGAAGCCATTGGCGGCGCGCATCTGGTGTTCTCCACGTGCTTGCGCAAATCCGGGGACAACGTCGAGCGCACGCTGCGCGACCTGCTCGAATTTCACGAGCACGACGCCACGGTTTCCCTTGTGAATTGCCTGCTCGACGGCGACCCCCGGCGATTCTGCGCGGCGGAGGGCCGGCAGCAGGCCGCGGACGCGATGGAGATTTATCTCTGGTCGCGCGAGGACGCGCGCCGCACTTCGCCCGCCCACGGACTCGCCGACAAGATCCGGATGCTCGACCGTGCGACGCAAACCGGGGAGCCGGTCGTCAACCCCGATCCCTTTGTCCTCACCTGGTCCGGCCCGCGCGACGTGGCCCTGTACGACAAGTTGAAAGGCCTCGTCAGGCAGGGTTACCTCGAACCCGGAGCCTTCGCCTTTTCCGGCCGCGCCGAACTGCGCGACGCGGTGCGTGACGTAAAACCGGAAGCCGCCCCCTGCGTCGCCGTGGCGGACCGCTGACGCAGAGGGCGTTTCCGTAGCCGCTGAGTCTCGCTGGCCGCCTCAGATCCCGGCTTCGTTGAACGCCCGCGCCCACATCGCGCAGATTTCCGAGCGCACGATGTCGGCATGGCTGAACGCGATCACCGGCACCGGCAGCTTCGATCGCGCGACCAGTTCGAGCACGACCGCAAGGCCCGACGTTTCCTTGATGTCGCTCTGGCCGGCGTCGCCGTTGACGACGACCTGGCAATCCTCGCCAATGCGGGTGAGGAACATCTTCATCTGCGCGGCGGTCGCGTTCTGCGCTTCGTCGAGCAGCACGAAAGCGTTGCGCCACGATCGCCCGCGCATGACCTCGAACGGCGCCAGTTCGATCGTCCCGTTCTTGCGCGCGATGTCGAACGCCGCCCCGCCCATCCGCTCGCGCAAAACGTCGAGCACCGGCGCCGCCCAGGGCGCGAACTTGTCGTCGAGGGAGCCGGGGAAGAAGCCAAGCGAACGGCCGCAGGGCGCGTTCGGGCGGGTCAGGATGATGCGCGAGATCTGTCCCGAGCGGAAGAGATCGGCGGCATAGGCGGCCGCGATCCAGGTCTTGCCGGAGCCGGCCGGGCCAAGCGCGATCACCTGCGGGCTGGCGCGCAACGCGTCGAGATAGTCGGCTTGCGCGGCGTTGAGGGGACGAATGGGCGGAGGGTTTCGTTCGGCCAGATGCCTGGGTTTGGGAAGCGGGATGATTTCGGCGCTTTCTGCATATCGGCCGATGCGACGCTTGGGTCTCGCGCTCCGCTTGGTCAATGTCATCTTCCCCCTGGACAGAAGGCGAGCGCGCAAAACCACCGAGCGCCGCGCTCGCGCGCTCGTAAGAAAATTCTTCGATTGACGTTGTGATGAGGAAACAAAGCCGCGCGCGAGGGAGCAGATGAAACGTTGAGAACTACGATTCTCGGCTCAAGGCCCATCGCGACTCTTTCTCCGGCCGATCCTAGTTCGACAGAACTGCTCGATTCGCGCAACAGTTTTGTGGCGGAACTGTTAACCCGCAGTTAGGTTCCCACAAGGTTGGCGCGTCACGGGCGCAAATCGGCCCGCACAGCGCGCAACGCCGTGCAAGCATGGCCTCGTCCGCCGCGCGTGTCGATCGCGAAGCCGGGCAGGCGTTCGTCGAGTGTGCAACCCCGCTTCGGGGCTTCGGGACATCAGGGCGCCATGGTGGGACTTTGACGCCGTTTCGTGCTCGGCATGGAGCTGCTGAGCGTCATTCATCCAGCGCAAGCCGGGCGCTCTGCGCAACTCAAGGCGAATGCGAAGCAATCGTCCGGGGCGCGCCCTTGGCCGAACTGCCGCCCGCCTTTCGCGCGCTGCAACAGCGCATGTTCAAGACGCCGGGCGGCGATCGCGAGATGGTGGAGATTCTGGCCCTGGTCCTCCAGCACGACGAGCAGGCGGCGCTGACCGCCGTTGAACTGGCGCTGGAGGGAGGCCACGCCGACGAAAACGCATATCCTGGACCTGCTCCACCGCCAGGTCGATGGCAAGCCGGTCGATGCGCCGACTGTGAAGCCGCCCAACGCGCTGACGCTGACCACCGAGCCGCAAGCCAATGTCGAGCGCTACGACGCCATGCGCCAAGCCCGGGAGGCAAGCCATGCGCCATAATCCCGCCGCCGGCGCTTTTCGTCATCATGCTGCGCAGCCTCAAAATGCACGGCATGGCGCAAGCCGTCGGCGAGCTGACCGAGCAGGGCTCTCTTAGCCTTTGCGGCCGCACTGCCGATGCTGACGCAACTCCTGAAAGCGGAGACAGCCGACCGGGGGGTGGGTCAACGGCCTACCGGTTAAAGGCCGCGAGGTTCCCGAACTATCGCGACCTCGCCGGCTTCGACTTCGCCAGCGAGCTAAGGTCAACGAGGCGCTGGAGCGCCAACTCCACCGATGCGAGTTCCTGGAGGACGTCCACAACGCAGTCCTCGTCGGCGGCCCCGGCCCCTTCGACAAGCTCAGGAGGCAAGACGCATCTCGCCACGGCGATCGGCGTCCGGGCGATCGAGCATCACCGCAGCCAAGTCCGGTTTTTCTCCACCGTCGACACCGGACTTCTACAAAAGCTGACGACACGACATTGGCGCCGGAGTCGGTGTTGCCAACCGGACAGAACTGGTATTACCATGTGGCCAACGACCGCGCCAGGGAGGCCGCAGGGTGGGAGGCAGCGACGCCATCAGCAAGCTAGCCCCGGTGGTGCGCCGTCGGTTGCACGAGGAGGTGGTGGATCAGCTTGTCCGCGCCATCCACGCAGGCGATTTTCCGATCGGCGCCCGCTTGCCTGCCGAGCGCGAACTTTCCGCGACTTTTGGCGTCACGCGGCCGGTGATCCGGGAAGCGCTACAATCGTTGGAGCGGCTCGGCGCGGTGCGGATCGCGCAAGGGGAGCGCGCTGAAATTGTGCAGGTCACGCCCGACTTGATTGTCGAGAAGTTCTCGGAAAGCGTCCGCATTCTGATTGCGACCGACGTGGACGCACTGGAGCACTTCAAGGAAGCCAGGCTCGTCGCCGAATGCGGCATCGCGAGACTGGCCGCCGAGCGCGCCAACGAGACAAATCTTGGTCCCTTGCGTCTTGTCCTGGCCGACCAGCGCGCCGCCAAGAAGCGGCGTCAAGCCTTCATCGCGCTCGACGGCGAATTCCACGCCGCCATCGCCCGGCTCGCCGACAATCCGCTTTTCACCGCGCTCATCCGGGGCGTTTTCAACTGGCTGTCCGGCTACCACATCGCCAGCGTAAGCGTGCCCGGGCGCGAAGATCTGACGCTTCAAGAGCACGCCACCATCCTTGACGCCATCGAGGCGCAGGATCCCGAGGCCGCCGAAAGCGCGATGCGCCGCCACTTGACCCGCGCCAACGATCTGTATCGGCGCTCCGCGGCTGCATACACGAGGACCAGCCGCTCCCCGCGAAGCGGCTCCGCGACGACACGCGAAAAGGAAACCTCTCAATGACTCTATTGCGCGACCAATGCCAGACGAGGAACCCCAAATACGGTCACTTCATCGTCGAGTTCGCCACTCCCGGAATCGGCTACATTCTCAAGAACGCCGGCTGCGACTATGCGCTGTTCGACATGGAGCACTCAGGCTTCGGTTTCGAAACAGTCAAGAAAGTCGTTCGCTACTTCGACGCCGCCGCCTTGCCCGCCATCGTGCGCGTGCCATCCAAGGCCTACGATCATATGGCCCGCGTCGCCGACATGGGGGCCGAAGGCGTCATGGTGCCGATGGTCGACACCGCGGACGAGGCCCGCGCGCTCGTCGCCAACATCAAATATCCGCCGGTCGGGCGGCGCGGCGTCGCCCTGGGCGTCGCTCATGACGCTTACGCCTCGGCGGGCGTCGTCGCCGACAGGTTGAGGGCAGCCAACGCCAGGATTTGCCTGTTCGTTCAGATCGAGACCGAATCCGGTGTGACGAACGCCGATGCGATCGCCGCCGTCGAGGGCGTGGATTGTCTGTGGGTTGGACATTTCGACCTATCGGCGTCGCTGGGCGTCCCCGGCCAGTTCGATCACCCTCGCTTCCTCAAGGCGATCGACGAAGTCGCGGCGGCCTGCCGCAAGCACAACAAGGCGCTCGGACGTCTCGTGCCTGATGCCGCGACCGGCATCGACTACTCCGCGCGCGGATTCGATTACTTGTGTTGGTCAGGAGACGTCTGGGCTCTTCAGGCGGCCATCCGCGGCGGCATCGAAGCGATACGGACCGGGAGAGCCGCCGCCCAGCCCCGTCCGCCGAAGGCGGGAGGCAGGGCGCAGACGGCATCGGCGGGTCGCGGCAAGGGAGCCTGAAATGTTCAGAGTCGCCATCAGCGGAGACTTCCGCCGCGCGGACGGCGTGCCCGCCTATCCCATGTTCGATCTCACGCCCCTGACGACGACCCCGGGCGTGGAATACGCTTATGTCGATGCGGTCGATGGTGTGATGCAGGCGAAAGACCTCGCCGATTTCGACGCCCTCATCCTGCTGGCGGCGCGCTTTGACGCGCGCAGCCTCCCCCCGGACGAACGGTTCCTGGCGGTCGCGCGCTTCGGCGTCGGCTACGACAATGTCGATGTGCCGGCATGCACCCAAGCCGGCGTCGCCCTGGTGATCACGCCCGACGGGGTGCGGCGTCCGGTGGCGGTCTCCGTGCTGACTTTCATCCTCGCGCTGGCGGGTAAGTTGATGGTCAAAGATCGTCTCACCCGCGAGGGTCCGAGCGGTTGGGCCAAACGCAGCGAACACATGGGGCTCGGCCTTACCGGGCGCACGCTGGGGCAACTCGGCATCGGCAACATCGGCGCCGAGGTGTTCCGAGTCGCCGCGCCGCTCGACATGCGCTTCATCGCGCACGATCCCTTTGTTTCAGCCGAGCAGGCCGACGAGCTGGGCGTGGAACTGGTTGACATCGAGACGCTGTTTCGTCGCTCCGACTTTCTGTCGGTCAGCGTGCCGCTCAGCGACGCCACGCGCGGGATCGTCGGCAAGCGCTTGATTGGCCTGATGAAGCCCACCGCTTATCTCATCAACACGGCGCGCGGTCCCGTTGTCGATCAAAAAGCGCTGACGGAGGCGCTCGAGGCCAGAGCCATCGCGGGCGCCGGTCTCGACGTGTTCGAGGTCGAGCCCACGCCCGCCAACGAACGCCTGCTCGCGCTCGACAATGTCATCGTCACGCCGCATGCGTTGTGCTGGACCGACGAGTGCTTCGCCGGCAATGGGGCCGCGGACGTCGAGGCCGTCCTTGCGCTCGCTCGCGGGCGTGAACCGCGCGGCGTCGTCAACCGCGACGTTCTGGCCGATCCCAGGTTTGTCGCACGCCTTGCTGCGCTGCGACCATAGCGTCTCTCGGCAGTTGTTTGGAGTGGTTGTGTAAGCGAAGCGTCAAGAAACTTAAAGGGAGGACCAGACAATGGACGAACGTCAAAAACGGGATTTCCAGGCAGGGCTCAAGGCGGAGGTCGACGCGTTCCTGCGCGGCGAGCCCACCCGGCGCGATTTCATCGCGCGATTCGGCGAGATGGCGGGCATGATCGCGCTCGGGTCGGGCGCCGTTCCGCTGTTTGCTGAAGCCGCCCTCGCGCAGGCCGCGGTCGACTTGGCCGATGCCAGCACGCCGCTCGGCAAGGCGCAGGCCGCAGCGATGAAAGCCTCGACCGAGGGGCCGGCGGATGGGTCCGCCTATCGCGCCGTTCAGGCGGCGAAAAAGCATAAGGGCGTCACGCTCGGCATGACCTACGAGGCGGGCTTGCAGGCGCTCGATCCGCGTAATTTCTCCGGGCCGGTCTGGGAGCAACTGACGGGGATCAAATCCAACGTCGTGGAGCTGTCTCATCCCGATCAATATTCCAAACCGATCGCCGAGCATATCGCCAATTCCGGCGCTTACGACATCCTGGACATCGAACCGGCCTGGACCCCATCCATGGCTGACGGCGGCGTTATCCAGCCGCTCGACGACTATATCGCCAAATTCATGAACAAGGCGGACCTCGACGATTATCATCCGTTGTTCAAGGCTTTGCCAACCTACAAAGGCAAGATCTGGGGCTTCTTCGACGATGGCGACATGTTCGCCTTGTACTACCGGAAGGACATTTTCGAGGACCCCAAGCTGAAGGACGCCTATCAGAAGAAGTTTGGCAAGCCGCTCGCGGTGCCCGCATCCTGGGAGGACTATTCGCAGGTGGCGCAGTTTATCACCGATCAAATGGCGCCGAAGGTCTATGGCGCGGCGCATTTCCGCAAGGCGGGGGCGCCGGGCAACCAATACGATTTCCTGCAGCAATATCGCGCCAACGGCGGCGTCTTCTTTGACGACAAGATGAAAGCGCAGCTCAACTCTCCGGCCGGCGTCAAGACGTTCCAAAACATGCTGGCGGCCAACAAGGCGTCCATTCCCGGCAACGACGAACTCGACGCCGTGTCGGTTTGGGTCGCTTGGCTGCAAGGCAAGGTCGCCATGATCTATTCCTGGCCGCCGACCGGCCGCATGAGCGCGAACTACTCACAAAGCGCCAAAGCGATCAACTTCGTGCCGCAATCGTTGATCGCCGGCAAGGTCGGCTATGCGCTGGTGCCCGGCAATCCCGAACATGCGACCGGCTACAACAAGGCGCTCGCGGCCGACAGCGCCAACGCCGAGGCGGCGTATTTGTTCATGCAATGGGCGACCTCGCCGCCAGTCTCGCTGGCGCGGTGCATGCTGCCTTATTCGCTGCGCGATCCCTATCGTCTGTCGCACTACAAGTCGCCGCTTTATCAATCGCTGTGGCCCGACGCGAAGGACTACTTGGCGAATCTCGCCAATTCCGCCAACAATGGCCTGCTCGACATGATCATGCCCGGCTGGCAGGACTATGCGCTGAGCGTCGATCGCATGTGCACGTCCGTCTGGGCGGGGACGGATGCAAAGGCGGCGTTGCAGACCGCGGCGGCCGAGTGGGATCAGGTGACCGAACGTCTTGGCGCCGATTCGCAGAAGGCGTTCTACGCCGAATATCTGAAGCTGCCGGGCTCGTCCGCCAACAACACCGTCGAGAAGCTGGGAATGGGCGTCAAGCTCGACTGAGACGCCGCCAACGCGCTCGCGGTTTTCCGCGAGCGCTACCCGCCAGGACAGGATAGCATGACGAACGCCCGCGCCGTTCTCGAAATGCGACACCGCCGGCGACGCGCGAGCGCTCTGTCCGAATGGTCGGATCGACAGTTCAAATGGCTGTTGGCGGCGCCGGCGATCCTGCTTATTCTCGCGCTTTCGGTCTATCCGCTGCTGTTTTCGATCTGGGTGTCGTTCATCAACTACGATTTCACCGTGCCTGGCCACGCATTCGTGGGATTGAAGAATTTCAGGCAGGTGGTCGGCGATCCGGTGGCTCGGTGGTCGGTGGTTGTCACGCTGATCCTCTCGACGGCCAGCGTGGTCAGCGAGTTCCTGCTGGGCTTGGCGCTTGCGCTCGCCATGGTGAAACCTTTCCGCGGGCGCGGCGCGGTGATGTCGGTGATCATCGTGCCGCTGTTTATTTGCCCCGTGATAGTCGGACAGGCTTGGGCGCTGCTGCTTCAGCGCCCGTTCGGCCCAACCAACTATCTTCTGGGCAAACTTCTGGGTACGGACGTTACGATCAGTTGGCTGACGCAGAGCCCCTGGAATTTCATCGCCCTTATTGTCGCCGACGCCTGGCAGTGGACGCCGTTCATGTTTGTCATTCTGCTCGCAGGTTTGACGAGCGTGCCGCAACATATCTACGAAGCCGCGGAGCTCGACGGCGTCGGCTGGCTCGACACATTCGTGTTCATCACCGTGCCGCATATCGCGCCGATGATGCTGCTCGCCGTCACGTTCCGGTTGCTGGACGCCGTAAAACTGTTCGACACGATATTCATGCTGACGGGAGGCGGACCGGGAACCGCCACCTACTCGTCGTCATTCTATCTCTACACAATCGGCTTCCAGCAGTTTCACCTTTCGCAGGCGACCGCGGGCAGTTGGATCTTTTTGGCCATGACAGCGGTTGTGATTGGGCTGCTTGTGCGAAGGCTGTTGCGGACGGAGGCTGGACGATGAGGAGGGCGGTTCGGTCCCGCAAGCGTCGCCGTCCCATCGGACGTTTCGTGTTCATCGGCCTTTGGCTGCTGTTCGTGTTGGCGCCGCTCTATTGGATGTTCGTCACCTCGATCAAACCGAGCGACGATTACCTCGCCAATCCGCCTGTATGGTTCCCGTCACATCCGACCCTGACGCACTACACGGCCGCGCTGTTCGCCTATCGGGGCCTTACGGGGTTAATCAACAGCCTCATCATATCCACCGCGGCGACGATCGTCTCGACTGTTCTCGGCACGCTGATGGCCTATAGCCTCGCCCGCTTTCACACGGGCGGCAATCACCTCTCGTTCTGGGTGCTCTCGCAGCGCTTCCTGCCGCCGATCGCGACGGTGCTTCCCATATTTCTTATCTATCGCAGCCTCGGATTGCACGACACGCGCACCGGCCTCGTCATTGCTTACGCAGTGTTCACGCTGCCGGTGACTGTCTGGATGATGCTCGCCTATTTCCGCCAGTTGCCGCCCTCGTTGGAGGAGGCCGCGCTCGTCGATGGTTGCAGCCGCTGGCGGGCGTTTTGGGCCGTGGCGGTTCCGCTCGCGGCGCCGGGGATCGTGGCGGCCATGGTGTTCGCCTTCATTGCCTGTTGGACCGAATTCTTCTTCGCGCTGATCCTGACAAGCCGCAACGCCTTCACGCTGCCGACGGTGTTCCGCGCGTTTCTGGGGTTTCAAGGCGCGCAATATGGGGAAGCCAGCGCGCTTGCGATCGTTTCGCTGGCGCCCTCCATCATTCTGGGAACGCTCGCCCAGAAACATCTCGTGCGCGGTCTGACTTTGGGAGCTGTTCGGGGATGAAGGGAACGGCGGATGCGGGATCGACATGGCCGACGTAGTCATCAGCGCGCTGCACAAGCGCTACGGCGGCTACCACGCCCTGCGCGGCATCGACCTCACGATTGCGAACGGCGAGTTCGCCGTTCTCGTGGGACCGTCTGGCTGCGGCAAGAGCACGTTGCTTCGCACCATCGCGGGCCTGGAGGACATCACCGAAGGGACAATTGCGATCGGCGGCGAAGTCGTCAACGATGTGCAGCCCCGCGACCGCGACGTGGCGATGGTTTTCCAGGACTATGCGCTGTATCCGCACATGTCCGTGTTCATGAACATTGGTTTTGGCCTTCGGGCGCGCAAGATTGCCAAGGACGTCATCAAGGCGAAGGTGATGGCGGCCGCCGCGACGCTTGGCATTGAATCTTTGCTGGACCGCTACCCGCGCCAGCTCTCCGGGGGGCAGCGGCAGCGGGTCGCGATCGGCAGGGCCATCGTTCGGGAGCCGCAAATATTCCTGTTCGACGAGCCGCTGTCGAACCTCGATGCTCAGCTGCGCGACGAGATGCGCAGCGAGATCAAACGCCTCCATCAGGAATTGCGCGTCACGATGATCTATGTGACCCACGACCAGATTGAAGCGATGACGCTGGCGGACCGCATCGTGGTGCTGAAGGACGGCCTGATCGAGCAGCAGGGATCGCCGCTCGATCTGTTCGAGCGGCCACAGACCCGTTTCGTCGCGGGCTTCATCGGCTCGCCGCAGATGAATTTCGTGCCGGTGGAGCTTTCGCCGGACGGGCGGATGCTGACCCTCGAAGACGGCACTCATTTACCCCTCGACCAAGACGGCCGGGCGGCCTCGCCGTCCGGCAAGCTCATCCTTGGTATTCGGCCGAGCCACATCGCGCCCGCGCGCGAAGCGCCGCGGCGCGGCCACGTGCGGCGCGCAGCCCGCATCGATCTCATCCAACCCCCGGGCGCCCGCAGCTTCGTGACTTTCACGCTCGGGCGCACGCCCGTAACGGCCGAAGTCGGCGCGCACGACGTCGCGGCCGTCGGCCAAGACATGGCGCTCGACCTGGACCTCGTCCGCGCCGTCTTGATTGACCCGGCAACCGGCCGCGTCGTTTGAAGGGTCGATATCAGGAGGCGAGTCATGAAGCCGTCCCGCGATCGCATTCTATTTGGCACGGACGAACCTGTCGCGGCGGTCGTAACGCTCTCGGCCGGTCCGCTGACCGCGGAGTTTGAGGACGGCAATCTACGCTATATCAGATTTCACGGCCAGGAGATGTTGCGGGCGATCTCCTATCTGATTCGCGATCGTAATTGGGGAACCTGTCGGCCGATCCTCAGCGAGCTCACGATCGAGTCCGGCGGATCCAGCTTCAGCGTTCGTTACCGGGGGCGGGTCGCCGACGATGGACAAGCGCTCAGCTATGCGGCGTGCATCGACGGTCGATCGGATGGATTGCTGACCTTTTCGGTCGATGCGATTCCGGAAACGGACTTCGTCACCAACCGGGCGGGTTTTGTCGTCCTGCATCCCATCGAAGGCGTGGCCGGCCGACATGCGACGGTCGAAACCGCCGACGGCGGCAAAAGCGACACCCGATTTCCCGACCTGATCGATCCTGTCCAGCCCATGCAGAACTTGCGCGCCTTGCGGCATGAATTCGCGCCCGGGCATTTCGTCGCCTGCCGAATGGAAGGCGACGCGTTTGAGATGGAGGACCAGCGCAATTGGTTGGACGCGTCGTTCAAAACCTATGTGCGTCCGCTGTCGCGGCCCTGGCCCTATGCGATCGCGAAGGGGGTCGGTTTCGATCAATCAATCTCGCTCGAAGTCGCGATCGACGCCGGCGCGCCGCGCTTGACGACGCCGTTCGGCGCTTCCCTCACACTGCCCGCGCGTCGCGGCGGACCCGAGTTTCCGCCACTAGGGTTCGGCCTCGAACTTCGCGATGCGGCCGCCACCCATGCAGCGGCGTCCTTATTGAAAGCCGCCCGTCCGCATCACGTCGTCTGCCTGGCCTTGCCGCCCGCCTGCGCGGTATCCGAGTTGTTCGCGGCCTCCGCCGCCGTCGGCGCGGAGACTTGGATCGAGGCTGTCATCGGCTCCGTCGATGACTATCGCGACGAGCTTCGCGCGCTTGGCGCCGCGGTCGCCGCGTCTGGCGTTCGAGCGACCACTGCGATGTTCTCACCGGCGACAGACCTCAAATCGACAACTCCGGGTCAGATTTGGCCCGCCGCGCCGCCGGCGGCGGATTTCTATCGCGAAGCGCGCAAGGCATTTCCGCAATGTCGTATTGGCGGGGGCGTGTTCTCCTACTTTACGGAGCTAAACCGCAAGCGGCCCCCCGTCGAAGGGCTGGATCTCGTCACCTTCACAACCAGCTCCATCGTTCATGCCTGCGACGATCGCTCGGTCGTCGAAGGTCTGGAGGCGCTCCCGTCGATGCTGCGTTCCGCGCGAGCGTTTACAAGCGGGAAGCCGCTGCATGTCGGACCGAGCGCGATCGGAATGCGGCTGAACCCCTACGGCGCCGCTCCCGTCGATAATCGCAGCGGCCGGCGCGCGGCGATGGCGCGGCAAGACCCGCGCCAGTCGGGCCTGCTCGGCGCCGCGTGGGCGCTCGGATATGTCGCGCACCTGGTCCGGGAAGGCGTGTCGGCCATAACGCTTGGCGGCGGCGTGGGTGATTTCGGGCTGCTGTCCGAGGCCATCGCGGGTGTCCGCAAGCTACGGCCGGCTTTCCATGTCTTTCGCGGCGTCGCTGGCCTTGCGGGACAAGTTCGCGCTAATACGGTCGTCGATCCCATGCGTTTCGTGCAGGCGCTCGCCGCATGGACACCGGCGGGGCTCGAAATATGGCTCTGCAACCTCACGGGCGAGCCGCTCCGCTTGCGTTTTTCCGAACCGCTTTCAGGCCGCATCGCCGTCCTGGACGAAGCATCGTTCAGCGAAGCCGAGAGCGATCCCCTTTTTATGGACAGGCTTGCCCCATTCGACGGCGCGAGGGTGGAACTACTCGCCTACGCAGTCGCCCGCCTGATCGCCCGATGAGCGCGCGTCGGTCTGCCGCGGCGGCCGGAACGTGCGACCCCGGCCATCACCGATGCAGCGGCGCTACCACGGCCCCGTGGCTATGGCGACATGGCGATGGCGCGTTGGGCGCCCTACAACCTGACCACAATCCACCAGCCGATCGACGATATCATCAGGCGTTCGGTCGAACTCATGCTGGAGGTGGTCGAGGGCGTGCGGACGCGGCCCAACGCGACGCTTTTCCCCTGCTCGGTCATCGAGCGCGCGACGCCGCGGCTTCCGCCGATGGGGGGCCCCAGAGCGCGACGAGAAGCTCCCGCGCGGCCAGCCTGATCGCCGGCGCGGTGGCGCAGAGGATCTCGATGCGGTCGAAGCTTCGGGGATGTGCGGCAAGATGGGCGCGCAGCGCGGCGCCGAAGGCCATGCGCAATTCCGTCCCGATGTTGAACTTGGCGACGCGATGGTCCCGCGCCAGGGTCCGACGCATCGCAACCGGAATGCCGCTGCCGCCATGCAGCACAAGCGGGACGGTCGTAACCGCGGCGATAGCGGCGAGCGCATGGCAATCGATCGTCGCGGCTTTCTCCTCTGCAAGATGGATGTTCCCGATCGAGACGGCGAGCGCGTCGAGACCGCTCTCGCGCTCCAGTCGAGCGGCGTCTTCGGGCGCCGTCGCGCGGGAGGGGGCGCCGTTGACATAGCCGACGAACCCGACCTCGCCTTCCACGGACACGCCGGCGCGATGGGCTTCGGCGACAACACGCGCGGTGAGCGCGATATTGTCGTCCAGCGCCAGCCTCGATCCGTCGATCATCACCGAGGTAAATCCGGCCTCTATGCCCTCGCGACATTCCTCAAGCGTCGTGGCGTGGTCGATGTGGCAGACGACCGGAACCGAGGCGCCGTCCGCGAGCGTGCGAAACATCCTGCCGAGAACCCGCGTCGGCGTATGGCGCCGACAGCCTGGCCCCGCCTGCAGGATCACCGGCAGCGCAGCCTCTTCCGCGGCCTCGACATAGGCGCGCGCATCCTCCCAGCCGAGGACGACAAGGCCGGCGACCGCGCGGCGCTCCGCAACGGCGCGGCCGAGAACCTCCGCGAGCGTCGCGGCGGTCATTTGAATTTCGCGATCATGTCCTTGATGCCGGGAATCGTCTCGATCTGATAAGCATGGCTCTGCTGGAAATACTGGATCAGCGGGCGCTGGCTCAAGCCGCCGAGGATGGTGAAATAATACATCTCGTAGCCCGGCGCGGCGACGCAAGGGTGGTAGCCCTTGTCGATGACCACCGTCGAGCCGTCGACCAGATGATAGGCCTCGCCGATCTGACCGTCCTCTCGCTGAAGTAGTTGCAGACCGAAGCCGTTGTTGGGACGGAATCGGAAATTGTAGGTCTCGTCATGCCGTGTTTCGACCGGCGGACGATCCTCGTCGTGCTTGTGAGGGGGAAAACCCGACCAGCCGCCTTGCCCGACCGTGAACAGTTCGGAGACCAGCAGCCGACCGACCCGGTCGCGATATTTGGTCCCGAAAATATGTTTGATCTTGCGATGCGTCTTCGTTTCGTCGGAGCCGTATTGCACCTTGTCGATGTCCGCGGCGCGCACCACGAAGGGCGCGAGCGGCGTATCGTAACGGGCGCCGGCGACGAAGACCTCGGCGGCCTCCGAGACGCAGACAAACTGCGCCCGGGCGCCCGAGGGAACATAGACGCCCTCCGGCTCGCCGTCCCAGACATCGACGCCGCGCCCGCCGACGCGCTCGAAGCGCTCGCCTTCCACCTCAACATCGAGGGTTCCCGTCGCCGGGACGATGGCGGTCTCGTAGCGCGGCGTCTGATAGTCGAAGGCCTCGCCGCGCCTCAGCTTGACGATGTTGAAATAGTTGAGCGGCACGCGCGGATCGTCCACATCGACGATGGCGCGGTTGGCGTTGGCATAGGGCGGAATATGCATGGGTTCGACCTTTCAGGATGGGGTCGGAGCGCGGCTCGCGAGAAAGGCGTCGAGCTCCGCTGCGTTCGGCGACGCTGGCGCGCAGCCGACCCGCGTGACGACGATCGCCGCCGCGGCGGCGCCCCTCATGGCGCTGGCGGAAAGATCGAGGCCGTGCGCGAGACCCGTCACGAAACCGGCAAGGAAGGCGTCGCCGGCGCCGGTCGGCTTCAGTGCGGCGACCGGAAACACATTCGTTTGGATCACGCGCCCGCCCGCGAAACTGCGGGCGCCGCGCGCGCCCATCTTGTAAACGACGGCTTCGGCCCTGTCGGCGAGCCCGCGCGCGAGCGCCTCGCCGTCCCCGCCTTCGGCCATAACGGCGAATTCCTCGTCGTTGCCGACGATCACGTCGCTTAGCGCCGCAAAGCGCCGGCAGACCTCGGCTGCGACCGCGCCGCTGGTCCAGGAATAGGGGCGGTGATCGACATCGAAGATGACGCCCGCGCCGGCCGCGCGGGCGCTATGCGCGGCGGCAAAGCACGCCTCGCGCGACGGCTCCGCCGCCAGCGCCGTGCCGGTGACGATGAGGCCGCCGAAACTATCGAACGCGACGCTCTCGACGTCGGCGCGCGACAGCAGGAAATCAGCGGCTCCGTTTCGGTAGATGACGGATTGCGTGTCGATGTTGCGGGTCGCCACTACCGCGAGCGAGGTGCGCGCCTCGCCGCCGACGAAGCGCACATGATTGGTCGCGACGCCGTAGCGGCCGAGTTCGTTGAAGACGAAGCGCCCGACCGCGTCGTCGGACAGCGTTGTCAGCAGCGCCGCCGCGCCGCCGAGCCGCGCGATCCCTGCGGCGATATTGGCCGCCGAGCCGCCGAGCGCGGGAAAGAACGCGCGCGCCTCGTCGACGCGCGTCCCCGGCGGATCGGCGTAGAGATCGAGTCCGGCGCGGCCGAGCGCCAGCCAGCGGTTCGAAGAGAGCCGGGCGAAGTCCATGCTAGACGCCACGACGCCGGGACTTGCGACGCTCCTCGGCCGCAAGCTTGGCTTCCAGGACTTGCGGCCGCTCGGACACCTCGGGCCCCTCGATCTCCCACCACGCGTGGCCTTCGGTGGCCCAGCCGTCGAAGGGGTCAACCTTCAGGCTGGTCCCATAGGCGCGCTTGGCCAACTTGGCGCGGGCGAACGCGGCCGTCAACCGGGGTCCCGTCTCCACAGTCTCCGCCTCGACGCCGCGCGCCCACGCGCCGCCTCTTTCATAGGCTGGCCAGTCCTTCCCTTGACGGCCAAGCAACGTTGCGATTGAATGATTTTGCAAGCGATTTCAAAGTGGAGGAGTGTGCTTGAGGCGGATCGGCATTGGCGTCGTCGGCGCGGGCTATATGGGCAAGGCGCACTCGGTGGCGATGAGCGCGGTGGGCGCGGTGTTCGACACGACGTTGCGCCCTTCACTGGAAATGATCTGCACGACCAGCGAAGCCGGCGCTGTGGAGAAAGCGCGCGCGTTCGGGTTCCGCCGCTCGACCGCCGACTGGCGTCGCCTCGTCGAGGCGCCGGAGGTCGAGGCGATCGTCATCGCCAGCCCGCAGTCGACGCATCGCGAGATCGCTCTCGCCGCCTTCGCGCTCGGAAAGCCGGTGCTGTGCGAGAAGCCGCTCGGCCAGAGCGCCGCCGAGAGCCGCGAGATGACTGAGGCCGCCGAGCGCAGCGGCTGCGTCAATATGGTCGGCTTCAACTATATCCGCACGCCGGCCTCCCAGCTCGCGCGCCAGATTGTCGCCTCCGGCGAGATCGGCGCCGTCACCTATTTTCGCGGCGAGCACACCGAGGATTTCCTGGCCGACCCGACGACGCCGGCCAACTGGCGCACGCGTGGACGCGCCGCCGGCAATCTCGGCGACCTCGCGCCGCATCCGTTGAACGCCGCGATGGCGCTGATGGGTCCAATCGCCGAACTGATCGCCGAAGTCGAGACTGTGCACAAGACGCGACAAGGCGCCGACGGGCGGGAGGCGGTGACCAACGACGATCATGCGCAGATCATCTGCCGGTTCGAGAACGGCGTGATGGGTTCGCTCTATTCCAGCCGCATCGCCACCGGGCGCAAGATGGGCTACGCCTACGAGATCTTCGGCACGAAGGGCTCGATCCGTTTCGACCAGGAGGATCAGAACGCGCTGTGGCTCTACAAGAACGAGGGCGATCCGGCGCGGCGGGGATTTGCGAAGATCCTCACCGGCCCGCATCATCCCGACTACAAGGCCTTCTGCCTGGGTCCAGGTCACGGCACGGGGTATCAGGATCAGATCATCATCGAGGCGCGCGACTTCCTCAAGGCCATCGAGACCAAACAGCCGATCTGGCCAACCTTTCGCGACGGATTTCTCGTCAATCAAGCCATCGCGGCGGCCTGGGCGTCGAGCGAACAACGGCGCTGGGTCAAGTTGAGCGAAGTTTGACTGCGTTTCCTCAATAGACTCTCACATGTCGATTGTGATCGCCAGTGCATCTGGCTCGGGCGCGTCGCATTCCCCGACGATGCCAGAAATCCGCCGTGGACCCGCGTGCTCGACGAATGCCGCGCCGCTCGGAGGGAATCAGGGTCTCAACCAGCGGCCCCCTCCGCGTCGTTCATATCGCGGGATAGCGAAGGCTCCTTCATCAGACGCGGGCGCCGTGATGTTGAGGCTTCCAAATCCTGCACTCTCGGCCGAACCACGTCCGCTATGGAAAAACGATCGGCGCGATGGAATCAACCTATACTTGGACCAACTAACACAATGCGGTAATTGGCCTTCGAAGCTCTTACGAGACTTCGCGGCTTTTGGCGTTGCGAAAGTCCGCCGGCCTCGCCGGTCTTAGGGCGCGCATTTCCGACGGCGTGGCGCCGAAGCGGCGACGAAATTCGTGGTTGAAATTCGAAAGATCGCCAAAGCCCAGGTTATATGCGATTTCGCTGACTTTGCTGGTTGCGAACTGAGGGTCTTGCAGCGCTTGCGGCGCACGATCCAGTCGCGCCTGTCTCAAAAACTCGGACAGCGATGTTCCCTCGCGCTGGAAGAGCCCGCGAATGTAGCGTTCCGAGAGCCCGTGCGTGCGCGAGAGATCGGCGGTCGAAAGTCCGGGTTCGGCCAGGCGCGCGAGGACATCCCGCTTGATCATCTCCAGATGGGCCGCTGGCGCCCCCCGACGCGACGCGGCTCGCGTGACCTCGCTTTTTTGCCCGAGCGCAAGCGCCACCAGATCGCATATATGCTCTGACGCGGCTTTCTGGAGCGCCAAGTCGAAGCTCAGCTCCGGATCCGCGATTATCTGGCGCACATAGGCGTTGAGCAGCCGGAGCGCCGGAGCGTTTCTGTCGATCCGCCGTACGAAGCTTTCGTCGATGTCGCGAATGCGCCCTGCGATCCGCGACGGCGCGAGCACGACTCCAAAGTGTCGGCCCGACTCCGTCGAAACGACTTCGATCCGATCTGAATTTGACAACAGCGTCGCGTCGCCGGGCCGCAATGAGACGCTGCGATTCGCCTGTTGAATGCGGTAGCTGTGAACCGGCAGAAACTATGTCGTCAGGTCATTGCCGCTAAGGTTGCTCTCGCGCAACCTTACCGTCGCGGGCGAATAACCGGCCTCGTAGATGGTGACGTCTCCGAGACGCTTGACCGAAATGCCGGCATGAAAATCGGAGCGCATCCGCGGCTCCCAATCCAGCCGCAACACTGGTCGCGCATGGAATTCTCGCCAAACGTCGAGCCGATCGCGTTCGGGTAGAGTTTCCGCGGAGAAACGCTCGGACCCTTTGGCCGGAAATGACTCGGACATTATGACCTGCGGCAAATTAACGAAGTTTACTTCCGACCTTACGGCATCCGAAGTTCCTTTTCAACCAAGGATTTAGTTCCGCCAGGTCCAAGATTCGGGGCGCGAATTTGGTTTAAGATGGTGATCGCTACGGAGGGCGCCTTCTTGAAAACTCAGATCCCGGGGATTGCCGAGGCTAACGACGAGAGCGAACTGTTCCAAAAGGATGCCGGTCTAACCGGCTACGGCGCGGGTTTGGCATGGACGCCGCCATATTGGCTACAGGAACCGCCGCTTGCCGCCGCAAGTTCTGCTCCGACGGGCGCAAACGGCTGGTTCGCGCCTTATGTCGGACGCGCCTCTGGCGGCGCATCGGCGCGCGTCCACGCAGGAGCAAGTCTTGCGATCGGGGATAGCGGCCGCGGGCACGAGCCTTACGTTTAACAACACGTTCGACAGTACGGTGACGACGGCTTACCAGAACTGCATAATCGCCGCCGAGAGCTTTCTGAGCAACGTTTTCAAGCCGATTAATTCTGTCACTGTCGCGGTGAGTTTCGACCAGCAGGCGCTTGGCTCTAGCAACTTCTACCTCACGAACAGCGGCGCCCCTATTGTCGCCACAACGTTCGCCAATCTGAAAGCCGCGCTGCCCTCCAGCGACGTGCTGCCTGCCTCGGACCCGGGCGGCTCCGGGGCCTATTGGTGGGCGCCGAGCGCTTACTCGCGTATGTTGGGTCTATCGACCTTCACGCCGCCGACAGGCTCGTTCGACAGCCAGGTCCACCTCAATTCCGACTACAGCTGGGATTTTGGACAGGACGTCGTCGCCGGACTCATTCATGAGTTGAGCGAAGGCATTATGGGGCGGATCAGCCGACTGGGCGAATCGGACGGCGGTCGTTCCAATACCTGGACCGCCTTGGACTTTTTCCGATACGACTCCAGTGGGAACTACGACGTAACCAATGGGCGCGACGGCAAACCGACTTTCTTTTCGTCCAACGGAGGAAATACAAAGGGCGCCGGTTACCAGTTCATCAATCAGTACAATACGACCGGCACGAAAGTCACAACGTCCGATTCCGCGGACTGGACGGGGAACGCGGTGTTTGGCGGCGTTCCGCCGAAATCGACGCTGAACATGGCATCGACCGAGCTTGCCGTCATGCAGGCGCTCGGCTGGTCGGTGCAGATGCCGCAAGACTTCATGAAGTCCTCCGGCAGCTGGCAGGACCCGACGAAATGGAGCCTGAGCTGTTTGCCGATCGCCGACGCGGAGGACGCCTATATCGGCGGCGTCAGCAACGTCGTCAATGTGACGCTCGCCACCAACGCGGCCGTCAACAGCATAGGCACCGCCGCCGGCGATTCGCTCGAAATCCAGAACAACAGCACGCTAAACGCGTGGAACGGGACGCAGATCAACAGCGCCACGGTCGGCACGGCGCTCACCGGCAACGCCGGCAGTCTGATCGTCGATTCCGGCTCGACCTTTAGGGCCTTCGCCGTCTTCAATAATTCCGGCGTTCTGACCCTGGGTCAGGCGAGCGGCTTCGGCGCGGGGACTTGGTTTCTGGGCGGAGTGCCGCCGCTGGTGCTGAGCGGGGGCGGCCGGGTGCAACTCGGTTCCGGGGGACTGTCCTCCGGCGCCATCGCGACAGACCTGAATTATCCGACCGGCCTCATGAATGTTGACAACACGATCTCCGGCGGCGGCTCGATCGCCGTGTCCGCATTCGACAACCAGCTGCACGGCACGGTCGTCGCCTCCGAGAACGGCGGCCACGCGCTGAATATCAACGCCTCGACTTTCTCCAACGAAGGCGGGATGAACGCCAAGACCAACGCGACGCTCTACTTCGGCACATATGGCGCGACGCGATCGCTCAACAACAGCGGCTTTGTCAATATCGGCTGGGACGGCGCCAACGGCAATGTCGGCGCCCGACTCTCCCTGTCGGGAATTTTCACCGTCACCGGCTCGGGCTTCCTCTCGCTGCGGGGCGCCGGCGCTAGAATCGTCAGCGACGGCCTCCTCGCCACGACTTTCGTCAACATCAGCAATCTCAGCATTCAGGCCTCCGGCGAGATCGGCGACGTCGGCGTCTATAGCGCCAACCATCTGACCTTCATCAATCGCGGTCTGTTGGTCGCGAGCGGCGTCGGCATTGTCGCCACGCTCAATACGGGCGCGATCGCGATTGACGACGGCGGCGGCCTCCTGGAGGCGGCAGGCGGCGCGACGCTGACGATCAAATCCAACGTCACCACCGGCCAATATTACGCCAATGGCGGCGTCGCCCCGCCGGGGGGAACCGTCGAGGCGATATCCGGGGGGGCGATCAGTCTATTGGCGTCGATAGACGCAGGGGCCCCGCCGCAAAGCGGCTATTCCCTGGCGACCGGACATGTGGTCGTGCAATCCGGCGGCGCCCTAACGATCCTGTCGGGCGGCTCGGTCTCCACGCCGCTGAGCATTTTCGGGCCGGCGAGACCCCCTACGGCGCCGGCCTCGTGACGGTTCAATCCGGCGGCAAACTCACCGGCCCCGTCGCATTCGCGTCAGCAGGCGCCCATCTCAGCCTGACCGACGTTGCGACGGCGGTCGCCACGACAGGCAATGGCGGCGTCGTTACATTGACCAACTCCAAGGCCAACCTCAGCGGCGGCTCCGAAACCGTCAATTTCGCCGGCGGCGCTGGCAATGTCGTCACGCTCGTCAATACGGCTGGGTTATGGGATAATGTGAACGGTTCGAATGGGACCGTCGTGCTCAACGGCGCAGAAACCAACATCGTTGGCGGCGGCGACGTCTTGAATGCGTCGGCCGGCTCGAAGCTCAGCCTGTACCAGACCAACGGCGCCTGGGACACGATCAACCGCTCCAGCCTTCAGGTCAATCTAACCGCGGCGGAAGCCTCTTTCGTCGGCGGCGGCAACACGATCCATGGCGTCGCTCATTCCTCGGCAAGCCTGTTCGGCACCAATAGCAGCTGGGATTCGTTCTACGGCTCCGACGATCAGGTCATCTTGACCAGCGCGCAGGCGACGATCCTGGGCGGTTACAATACGATCTCCGCGACGGCGGGCTCGACAATAAGCCTGACCAACACGGCGGGCCACGCCGACGTCGTCACGGGATCGGACGACCCGCTCATTTTGACCAATACGCAAGTGTTTCTGACCGGCTCCGCCAATACGATTTCGTTCGCGGGACAGAATGCGCTGACGCTCAACGGACAATACGAGGCGCTGACTTTCGGAGCGCAACTTGGCTTGACCTCAATCACGGGATTCAACCTTAGCGACGTCATACACTTGTGCGCCGCGGACTGGACGAGTTTCGCGGCGCTGCAATCAAGCGGCAATCTCAAACAATCGGGAGCGAGCACGCTTATCACGCTGGACGCGGCCGACACGGTCACACTCGTCAACGTGACGGCCTCGACTCTGACCAAGGCGCAGTTCGCGTTCGCGTGACGGGGCGGCGACGTTGCGATAGGGTAGGTTGGACATGAGCATGCGCGAGGTCGAGGCGAAAAAATCGGCGTGACCGACATTGCAGAGGAGGATGCGAACTCCGCAGCCGCGGAGTTCGCAAGATCGCGCGAAGAAGGCGCTGCGCTGATGCGCGCTCGCGACTATGGGCGCGCCGCCGAGGCCTTCGCGCGAGCGGCGCGGGCGGGGCCCGATCATGCGCCGACGCAGTTGAGCCTGGGCATCGCGTTGCAAGGCACGCGCCGCCACGCCGCGGCGCTGCGGCGCTTCGAGGCGATCGGCGTGGGAACGCCCCAACGAGCCGCCGCCGTGCTGCACGCCGCTTTTTCGCATCTCGGTCTGGGCGACGCGCTCGCGGCCCGTCGAGCCGCAGGCGAGGCGCTGTAGCTGACTCCGCGCCTGGCGACGGCCCATTGCGCCGCCGGGCAGGCGGAACATCAACTCGGCCGCGCGGAAGCGGCGGAAGCCGCGTTTCTCGCCGCGCTCGAAATTGATTCCAGCGCCGCCGACGTCTGGACGCTGCTGGCGTCCGCCCGCAAGCTGGCCGGCGACACGAACGGCGCCGAAAGGGCGGTGATGCGGTCATTGCGCTTAAATCCCGCTCGCGGCCCGGCCCTCGCCGCCCTCGCAACGATGAGAGTGCAGGCGCAGGGCGAACTGCGCCTGTACAGTCCAACCAACCCGCAGTTCGCATTGGGCATGGCGGTCGATTATCTCACTCGGAAGTCAACCTTCGCCAAGTTGCCGTTCGGCGAATGGGGACGCACGCTCGCCCACCAGGTCGGCCGCGGCCATCAGCTGTTCGTGGTCGACTCGGGCCTGAAGGCCCGCGGCTTTCTCGGCTGGGCGCTGACGCGCGAGGCGCTGGCGCGCGAATGGATGGCGGGCCTGAAAGGCCTCAGCGACGAGGAATGTCGTGATGGCGACTGTGTCAGCATAAATGCTTTCGCCGCCGATTCGCGGCTGGCTCTGAACCTGCTGCTGCAAGCGATGCGACGCCAATTCGCCGACAAGACGGCGATCTATTTCAAGCGCTTCTACCGCGACGGGCGTTCCAGGCCGATGCGCTTGCCCGTCAACGCCTTCGTGGTTCGCCATTTGGCGCGCGGGAGCAATAAAACCGAGGAGACGGGGGAGGCCTCAGTCGGGCCGTCCGCGTGAAGTGGGGGAGATAGATCCGCTCTCCCCCCACGAGCGCGGTCACCCTGCGCCCTGATCCCGCGCTGGGTTTGCCGGTCCAGAGAGATTAATAACTTGCGAACGAGGTTCGACGCCGATCGGTATTCGGACCCCACGCCGAAACATATCGGGGCTTTGATTGCCGTCGCGGCCCCGTCTGAGTTGCGGTTCACCGGGTGGCGCCAATCACTTGCGATCCGTTTTGGGTGGAGCCGTCGTCCCGCACGTCTTTGCATTCTCATCGCCGCTCCGGCGACGATCGAACGCGCAAGAAACCAAATTGGCGCGCGCGCGACCGGCGTTATCCGGCAGCGATATTTCTCTTCTCGCCGATCCCCCGGCTCCGCGGGTCGCGATACATCGCGCCGTCCTTCATGATCATCGAGAAATGCGCGGGCCCGACAAGGATCGACAGATCCCTCAGAGGATTCGCGTCCACGAGGAGAATATCGGCGAGCGCGCCTTCCCTGATGACCCCTAACTCGCCCTTGTGACCCATCAGGTCGCCGCCGACGCTGGTCGCGCATTTCAGCGCCTGCGCCGGGCTGTAGCCGAAAAATTTGACGAAATGGCCGATATCGCGCGCGTTTTGGCCCATCGGCGTCACTGTGAACCCGTAATCGCCGCCGACCACGACGCGCATGCCGCGTTTTCGCATTTGCTGGTAGGTTGCGATCGTGTGTTCTAGTTTGCGCGCCAGGCCCATGCGCTCGACGACCTGGCGGGTCATGCCGACGACCTCGCCCTCGAACACCGAATTGTGAACGAGGCCGAATGCGGGACCAACAATCACCCGATCCTTCGCGGCTTCCAGCATATCAAGCGCTTCTTCATCCGCGAAGTCGCAATGGTAGATGCAATCAACTCCGGCGCGGATCGCGCGCTTGACCGATTCGGCGGCGCGCGAATGGCACGCGACACGCTTGCCCCAGTCGTGCGCGGTGCGGACGCCGACGGTCAGCTCTTCTTCGCTCAGTGAGACGACCTCCGCGCGCGCGTGGCTGACAAATTCGTCGCCGGAAATATTGAACTTGATATTGTCGACGCCTTCCCGGCAGCACAGGCGCACGGCTCTCCTGATTTCATCGACGCCGTCGGCGATCATCCCGAAGCTTTCCGCGTGCATGTGTGGCTTGCGCTCATCGCCGAGCCCGCCTGTCGTGGTGATTTCAGGCCCCGCGGCGCGATAGCGCGGACCGGCGAGGTAGCCGTCCTCGATCTCCTGACGCACGACAACGTCGATCCGTAATTTGGCCGAGGCCGCCGAATAGGCTGAAGTGAAGCCGTGATTGAGAATGAAGGTCGCATTGCGGCAGGTGCGAAGCAAGTGCTCTTCCGGCGGGATCTCGCCGAGATCCTGATTTCGCGCGGGGCCGACAAAGGAGAGATGGCAATGGCCCTCCACCAGCCCCGGCATCAGGAATTGCCCCTCCCCGTCAATCGTTTCCGCGGCGCTCTCGCTCGCGATGACATTGCGGCCGCGCGCGACCGTCTTGATCCGATTGTTCTCGACCACGACCTCGCCGGGATATTCGTCGTCGTTTACGCCGTCCCATATCGTGACGTTGCGAAACAGATAGGACGCCATATTGCTCTCCTCCCCTACGGCGGCGGGTTGAATGCGACCGCGCGCTTCGCTTTGCATTGAGAATAGAACGAACCGCGGGGCCAAGCCAATCCCTCGACAGGCATCGAGGGTTGCGCGATGCGTCTATGGGCGGGCGCCACGCGCGGCGCGCCCATCGACATCGCGGCCCAAATCACAGGATCGAGCCTCCAACGGGAATAGTCTTGGTTAGGCCGCATCCCGCGCGTGGATGAGCGCCATGATGCCCTCGGCCATGCTCGCGTAGTCCCGCGTGTTCGCCAGTTCACCCTTTATGCGGTAGTCGTCCATCACGACAATGCGATCGGCGACGGTGACAATCTCGGGCAGGTCGCTGGTGATCAAGAGGATGGCCGTTCCTTCGTCGGCGAGACGGCGCAAGAGTTCGTGAATGTAGGCCTTGGTCTTGATATCGATGCCGACCGAGGGCTCGTCGACAATCAGAATCCTGACGCCCGCGGCGAGCCATTTGGCGACGCTGATTTTCTGTTGGTTGCCCCCCGACAGATTTCCAACCGTCTGCGCGAGCGAGGGCGTGCGCACCTCGAGTCCGGCAATAACGGGCGCGACGCGAGCGCGCACCGTTTCGTCGCGTAAAAGCCCAAGCCGGCTCATCAGCTTGCGCCAGACAGTGATGCCCGCGTTCTCTAGCACGCTGTGGTCCAGAATGAGGCCTTCCCGCTTGCGGTCCTCGCTGATGTAGCCGATGCCGTGTTTGTGGATCGCCTTGGCGACGCTATCGATCCTGCGGGGCTCACCCGCGATGCGGATCTCCCCACTGGTGATCGCATGTAGCCCGAGGATGCATTTGGCGAGTTCGGTGCGCCCGGCGCCGACCAGGCCGTAGAGGCCGACGATTTCGCATCTGCGCAGCTTGAGATCGATGTTTGAATGGCCCAGAGAGGTCGAAACGCGGTTCAACTCGAGCATCGCCGGCTTGCCCTCGGCGGATCGCGCCGACCAGGCGGGCACCTGCTCGTTGCGCCCAATCATAAGCCGCACCAGATCCTGTCGCGCAAGACCCGCCATCGGCCGGCTCGGGCAAGCGTTTCGCCCATCGCGCAGCACTGTCACTTCGTCGCAGATCTCCTGCACTTCCTCGAGCTTGTGGCTGACGAAGAGAAGGCTCGCGCCCTCGTCGCGCAGCTTACGCAGCAGGCGGAACAGCACCTGCGCCTCCTGTGGCGTCAGCGACGCGGTCGGCTCGTCGAGCAGCAATATGCGCGAGCGCAGCGACAGCGCCTTGGCGATCTCGACGAGTTGCACCTTGGCGACATTGAGCTGCGAGACGGGCGTGCGCGGATCGAGATCGAGTTCGAGCACATCGAGCCACTTGCGCGCTTCCGAATGAATCGCGTCGTAGTCGATCGCGCGTAAATAACCGCCGCCGAGATGTTCGAGACCGATGTTCTCGCCGACCGAGAAGCGCGGGATGAGGTTGCGCTCCTGGTGCACGACGCCGATGCCCGCGGCGATCGCGTCGCGCGGGCCGGCGAAGCGCGCCGGAGCGCCGTTCAGCAGCATCTCGCCAGCGTCCGGACGGTAAACGCCGGTGATGATCTTGATCAGCGTCGACTTGCCCGCGCCGTTCTCGCCGAGCAGCGCGTGGATGGCGCCGCCGCGCAGGGAGATCGAGACGTCCTGCAACGCCAGCACGCCGGGGAAACTTTTGTGTATTCCGCGCGCTTCGAGGGACGTGTCCGCCATGCTCAGGCTCCCGCGAAGCGGACTTCGCGCAGCCGGTTGACGCCGACCGCCCAGAGGATCAGCAGTCCCAGCACGACCTGCACGAAGAAAGGGTCGATGCGAAAAATCACCAGCGCCTGCGTGATGATGGCGACGATGACGACGCCGTAAAAAGTTCCGAACACGCTGACGTGGCCGCCCGATAGCACGGCGCCGCCGATGACCGGAGCCGCGAAGGAGAGGATCAGCCAATCGTCGCCGATCGAGGGTTGGCCGATTTGCAGCCGCGCGACCAGCATCACGCCGGCCAGAGCCGCGAGAAAACCGGAAATGGCGTGCGCCCAGAGGATCGTGCGCGAGATCGAAACGCCCGACAATTCCGCCGCGCTCGCGTTGCCTCCGACCGCGAGAATATAGCGCCCGACCTTCTGCCGGTTGATGAGCCGCCACATGCCGAGGACGACCAGCGCGGCGGGCAGCGCAAGCCAGGGAATCGGGCCCAGCATCGTCGCGTTGCCGAAGGACTTCACTTCGGCGGGGATATTGTAGAAAGGCTGCGCGCGCGTGACGCCGAGATCGGCGCCTTTGAAGATCGAGAGACTCGCCAGCGTGATGATGAAGGCTGAAATGCCGGTGCCCGCGATTAGCGCTCCGTTGACGAGACCGGCCGTCAGTCCGATCGCCAGCGCCGCCGCGGCGGCCAGGATCGGCGGAAACGACCAGACCTGCATCAGCCCGGCGAAGGAGATCGCGGCGAGGCCGCCAATCGCGCCGATCGCGAGGTTCATCTGGCCAATCGCAATGATGACCATCTGCGACATGGCGACGACGACGTTCACCGCCGTCGCCAGAGCCAAGATCTGGATGTTGAACGACGACAGGAACGAAGGGTCGAAGATCGTTATGCCGACCGAAGCCGCGACGATGAGCGCGAGAGGGCCGAACCAGTCGGTCGCGAGAGCGCGCGGCATCATCGCGCGAGGCTCCCGATCCGTTCGAGAAACTTGCGGCGGCCGAGATCCATCAGCACCGCGATGAGCAGCAGCAGACCGAGATAGGTCTGCACCCAGAACTCGCCAACCCGGAACTGAAGCAGGCCGTTGGTGAGTTCGCTGACCAGCGCCGCGCCGAGAAAGGCGCCGAGCACCGACACCCGCCCGCCCGACAGCGCCGCGCCGCCGAGCACGGGACCGAGGAAGGCCGGCAGCAACCAATCCTGCCCAAGATCGCCCGCCATCGAAGGCAGCGCCGCGCCGGTGCGCGCGACCACCATCAAAGCGGCGACGCCCGCAAGTACGCCGGACAGCATGTGGCACAGCACGAATGTGCGCCCAACCCGCACGCCCGAAAGCTCCGCCGCTTGCGCGCGAGCGCCCGCGGCGAGCATTTCGCGCCCCAAGGGCGTCAGACGGTAGAGCGTGGAGAGCGCGAGGCCGACGCCTGCGCTGACCAGCAGCAGCGGAGAGAGATAGCCCAGATAACGCGTCTTGCCGAAGGCCGAGATCGCCGCGGGCAGCGCGCGAAACGCCTCGGCGCGGGTGGTGAACAGCATCACGCCGAAGAACACGCTCATCGTCGCCAGCGTGATGATGAAACTGTGCAAGCCCGAGCGAACGATCAACTGACCGTTGATCGCGCCCAGCGCGCCTCCGAATGCGAGCGCGCCGGGAATCGCGAGCGCGAGCGGAAGCCCTACACGCTCGCTGAGCCAGCCGAACGCCATGGCGGCACAGACGCCGATGGCGCCGACCGAGAGATTCAGGCCGCCAGTCACGATCACCACCATCATCGAGAAACCGATCATGATGTCGATCGCCATGATGCGGCCGAGCGTGAACAGATTGAACGGAGAGCCGAAGCCGGGCGTCCCCAGCGCGAAGGCGACGCCGAAGACGAGGATCAGCGCGAGGAGCCCGAACTCGTTGGTGAGCAACCAGGAGGTGAGCGGGGACGTGGCGAATCGGATGCCCGCGCCCGTCCGGACGGCGCTCGCGTCCTGACGCGGAAGGGGTGCGGGAGAGATCATGGCGTCAAGGTCTCGCCGAGCCCGCCCGGGCGGGCGGGGGGCATGTTGTGTGCAGGCGCACGCCGGATAAGGCGTGCGCCGCGCTGGCTTCGCTCACGAGCAGGTCAGATAGGTCTTCTCGAAGTCGGCGAAGATATTCTTGGTGATCGCCTGCATCGAGCCGACGTAATTGTCCACCGCGTCCTTGTCCGCGTACACGGTGCCGGAATCGATGAAGCGGTTGGTGAGGGCGATCGTCTTGAACGGCGCGTCCTTCTTCACCTTGCAGCCATGCCGGATGCGGTCCAGCGCGTAAGAGCCGATGTAGCCCTGGCCGTAGGGGTTCTGCAGCATCGTGCCGTTGACGAAGCCATCCTTGATCGCCTTCAGCACGACCTCGTCGTGATCGATGCCGACCATTTTGATGCGCTTGTCGCCGATTTTTCGCAGCGCATTGGCGGCGACCACGGCGGGCACCCATGCGGTCGTGACGATGCCGTCGACGTCGCCCGCATGGGCGGCGAGGTAGGCGTTGATCTTCTCTTCCGCCGGCCCCGGCGCGTCGATGTCGGCGATCACCTGCGCCACGGTCACCGCGCCGTTCGTCTCCTTGGCCGCCTTTTCCACCGCATCGATACGCAGCTGGGTGTTGGGGTCGACGAGGAAGCCGGTGAAATGCGCGATGCGGCCCTTGCCGCCCATCGTCTTGATGAGCTCCTTGGTGCCGAGATAGGCGGAATTGCCGGTATCGGTGCCCAAGCAGAACACGGCGGTGGTCGGCTCCTTGAGGCAGCCGGCGGTCGCGATGACGGGCGCGCCGTTCTCCGTCAATTCCTGCACGGTGCTGTTGGAGCCGACGGGGTCGCCCGGAAACACGAGGAAGGCGTTGTAGCCCTGGCTCAGCAGGCTTTCGAGCAGCGAATTCTGCAGGCCGAGCTCCCACTTCTGCGGCACGCGATAGTCGGCGGCGCCCAGCTTGAGGTCTTTCATCGCGTCCTGGCCGGCCTTCTCCCAGGCGGCGAAATAGGGATGCGGGCCGCCGGGTACGAGCGCGACCTTGGTCGCGTCGGCGGCCTGCGACGTCGTCCCCCCCATTGTCCCCCAGGCCGCAACGGCCAGAGCGGCCGCGCCGATCATTTTCAAGGCGTTACGCGAGCGAATCATCGAGTCCTCCCGAAAAAATCCTCGCCGTCAACGCCCGGCGCGACGGCGGCCCAAGCTTCTTGACTTGCCACTTGTGAGCGGCGTGGATGCTAGTATACAAGTTCGGGCCATGCAACGGCTTTTCGCAAAGGCTTCGCTCGCCGCCCCGCCGAGAGGGAGCGCGCGATCATGAGCGAAGCTCTGGCCCTTGACATCGGCGCGGCGGAAGATGCGCTCAGCAAGCTGACGATCGTATTCGACCGGCGGCGGCAGGTCGGCGACCAGATCTACGACGCGCTCAGGAAATCGATTGTTTCGCTGCAACTGCCGCCGGGCGTGTCGATCAGCGAAAACCGCATTTGTCGTCAGATCGGGGTCTCCCGCACCCCCGTTCGCGCCGCTATCGGTCGCCTCGTCGAGGACGGCCTGATCGAAGTGTTCCCGCAGAAGGGGAGCTTCGTCGCGGCGATAAGGCTCAGCGCGGTGCGCAACAACCATTTCATCCGAAAGGCGCTCGAGATCGCTGTGCTGCGCCGCGCTTGCCTGGCCTGGACGCCGGAAGTCGCCGCGCGATCGCGGCAGATCGTTATGCGCCAGGCCGCCGCCCTGGCCGACGGGGACCACGATCGCTTCCATGAACTCGACGAGGAATTCCATCGCTCGTTCTGCTCGGCCGCGGCTCTGGAAGGGGTCTGGAGCACAATTCAGATCGCCAAGGCGCGGGTCGACCGGGTCCACCGCCTCGCCTCGGGACATGGGCGCCTCCCCCTCGTCATCGCCGAGCACAGCGATATCCTGGAAGCGCTCGATGCCGGAGACGCCGCGCGCGCCGCGGAGCGACTTGACTACCACCTCGAACGCGCGCCCGCGATCATGGAGTCGCTGATCGGAAGCCACGAGAAATATTTCGTCGAATAGAAGCTCGAGACTGGAGGGACGGATGGCGACCATCGCGCGCGTCGAAAT
>JANLPL010000436.1:0-1571 GCA_031367195.1 Bradyrhizobium sp. | reverse complement strand
CCAGCACCACGTCGCGGTCGCTCACCGTCATCGTCTCGTCGAGCGAGCGGTCGTCGGTATAGACGCGCTGCATCGCATAGCCCTGCGGCGGGTTGAGGCGGTGATAGTAGGTCTCCTCCAGCAGCGATTCGCGCGGCGGATCGTCCTGGTCGTGCTTGTGCGGGGGATAGCTCGACCAATGACCGGAGGGCGTGATGACTTCCACCACCAGCAGGCTTTCGGCTTGCGCCGTCTCGGAGAGAATATTGCGGATGTGGCGCAGGTTGGTCCCCTTGCCGCGCGTCAACGTCTCGACTTCGGCGGGCGGGATAACCCGCGCGCGAAACTTGCCGGTCGCGGGCGCGGTGCACAGCGCGATTTCTCCCTCGCCCTCGACCTTCGCCCGGACGCGCGGCGGCAGATAGACAGACCATGGCAGGCCGGAGAACACATCCGCGCGTTCGCCGATCTCTCCGGAATCGAACCCCGCCGCCGTCACCCGCGCGCGCCCCGACAGCACGACCAGGCAAAGCTCGCGCGCGTCCGTGTCGATCTCGACCGGTGCGCCGGCCGCCAGCTTTCGCGTGGAGAAACCGACATAAGTCCAGCCCGCGCTCTGCGGCGTGATGTCGTGCAGAACGCCCTCGGCCGAGGGTTTGGCGGGAACAAGCAGACGCGGCATGGGCGCTCCCTTGGGTTTGGCGCTTTCCTACCCGGATCAAGCCGGGATGCAAGCCTCACTCTCCGTAGGGCGTCCAGATCGTCTTGATCTGGCAGGCCCGGCGCAGGAACTCGCGCCCCTCCGCGTGGGCCCAGTCGAGGCCCTCGCCCAGCATCCAGGTCGGTTTGAGATTGCCTGAGGACGCCGCCTCCAGCGCCGTCTCGCCCACCGCCGGCCCCGCGCGCCACAGCGCATCGACCCCGTCATGCTCGGCCAGCGTCAGCGCCAGCGCGTCCGCTTCGCCGGTTACGATATTGACGACGCCGTCGGGCAAATCGGACGTATCCAGCACCGAATAGAAATCGGTGGCGGCGAGCGGATGCGCCGCGCTGGGAACGACGACCACCGCATTGCCGAGCGCGATCGCAGGGGCGACCAGCGAGATGAGGCCCAGCAACGGCGCCTCGTCGGGGCAGACGATCCCCATCACGCCGAACGGCTCGTTCATCGCCAGCGTGACAAACTTTTTCTGCGTCGCCCGCACCGCGCCGTCGTATTTGTCGGCGAAGCCGGCATAGAAGAACAACCGGCGGATCGCGGCCTCGACTTCCGCGTGGCCCTCCGCGCCCGTCATGGCGCGCAACCGAGCGGCGAACTCGACCGCCCGCGCGGAAAGGTTCTCGGCGATGTAATAGAGCACCTGCGCGCGACTATGCGCCGTCGCCCCCGCCCAACCCGTCGCCTTCGCCGCCGCCTCGACCGCGTTGCGAATGTCCTTGCGGCCACCGAGCCCGGCATGACCCGCCGCCCTACCCGCCGGGTCGAGAACGGCGTAAGACGCGCCCGCGTCGGGGCGGGCCTGCTTGCCGCCGATATACATTTTTGCCGTGCGGTCGATGCCCGTGGTCGCGGGAGCGGGGCCGGGGGCGGC
>JANLPL010000377.1:0-40232 GCA_031367195.1 Bradyrhizobium sp. | reverse complement strand
TGCGCCAACGTCCCGCCTGAGCGCAAGCGCCATTATTTGCAGCCCAATGTCGGGCATTACGGCGTGTTCAACGGCTCGAAGTACCGCACGGAGATCGCGCCGCGCATCGCCGCCTTCCACGCCGAAATGACCGCCTGATTTCGCCACGCGTTTCGGGAAGCCCGGCCATGCGGGCAGTTTGGACCCTGGGCGCCGCGGCGCTGTTGCTGGCGAATGCGGCGAGCGCGGAAACGCCCGCGCAGCGGATCGCGTCCCGCGCTTTCCCTTCTGTGTTCGAGGCCTGGAACGGCGCCGAAAACCTGTTCGACAACGACGCCGAGACGCCGCTGGCGTCGCTCGAAAGCGCAGATGCGACGCTGGCGCGGCATGATTTCGCCTTTGTCACCTTCAACGCGCTGGGGCTTCGGCCGGCGGCGGGCAAGGCGCTTGCGATCGCCTTCAATCCGAAAAGCCTCGCCGACGCACAAGGCCGACGCGCGGCGATCCAACGCCTCAACCCGCATTTCGTGGCAATAGCGTCGATCCCCTACCGCAACGCGCCCGGCGACCGGCTGCCGGAGACTTCCCCGCTGTGGCTGCGCGACGCGGCGGGCGCCCGCGTGCCCGCCCGCTTCGGCCTCGGCGGCCACCAGTTTTATCTCGACTATCGCAAGCCGGAGACCCAGGCCGCCATCGCCGCCCATTGCAAGGCGCTGATCGACACCGGCGTGTTCGACGGCTGCATGTTCGATTTCTGGAGCGAAAACCTCCCCGAAGACCCGGTCGACCCCCACGGCGATGTCCGCACGGCGCTCGCCGCCCGTGTGCGCGCGACGGTGGGCGAGGCGGCGATCCTGGTGGCCAACACCAACGACCGGCGCCCTGAGAAATCCGCGCGCTATCTCAACGGCATGTATATGGAGGGGTTCGGCGCCCCCTATTTCCTCGACTGGCGCAAGGCCGCGTTCGATCTCGCCTGGGGGGCGGCGCATTTGCGTAAGCCCGCGATCACGCTGCTGGAAGGCTGGCCGAGCGTGTCCCAAGGCCGCGCCGAACTTTCGCGGATGCGCGAAGTCACGACGCTCGCGCTGACGCTATCGGACGGCTACGCCCTCTTTGCCGACCGCAACCAGCATAAAACCGACCACGCGCACGACTGGTATCCGTTCTGGCGCGCCAGTCTCGGCCGGCCGACGCAGCCGCCGCGCAAGGCCGACGCCGCCGCCCCCTACGCCCGCGAGTTCGAACATGGCGCGGCCGTGTTCAACCCGCCCGAAGCGGCCCCCGCCACGATCAAATTCGGGGAGGACCGCATCAGCGCCGCCACCGGACGGCGGGGTCGGGTTTTCACTCTTCCGCCCGCCGACGGCGACCTGTTCCTGCGGCCCTGACGGCTATGATATAGGCTCGGCGCCAAACGCCGTCACGCACAGGAGCCCGCCCATGAACGCCCCGCGCAAACCGCGCATCGCCGTGATCGGCAGCAACATGGTCGATCTCGTCACCTATGTGAACCGGATGCCGGTCAGGGGCGAGACGATCGAGGCGCCGCGCTTCGAGATGGGTCACGGCGGCAAGGGCGCCAATCAGGCGGTCGCCGCCGCCAGGCTCGGCGCCGATGTCGTGATGGTAACAGCGGTCGGCGACGATCTGTTCGGCGACAACACGATCCGCAACCTCGCCGCGCTCGGCGTCGATACGACCTATGTGCGGCGCGTCGCGGGCAAGGCCAGCGGCGTCGCGCCGATCATGGTCGAGCCGAGCGGGGAGAATTGCATTCTCATCGTCAAGGGCGCCAACGCCGATCTCTCGCCCGCCGATGTCGAGCGCGCTGGCGAGGCGCTCAAGCAATGCGACCTGATCCTGCTGCAACTCGAAATACCGCTGGAAACGGTTTACGCCGCGATTCGCTTCGGCAAACAGCATGGCGTCAGGACCGTGCTGAACCCCGCGCCCGCCACGCCGCAACTCGACATCGCCCATGTGCGCGACGTCTCCTATTTCATCCCCAACGAAACCGAGCTGGCGATCCTCACCGGGCTCCCGACCGCGACGGAGGCCGATATCGAGGCCGCCGCCAAAAGCCTGTTGGGTCAGGGGATGCAGGCCGTGATCGTCACTTTGGGCGGGCGCGGCGCGCTGCTCGCGACCGCGCAAGGGTGCACGCGGATCGCCCCGACGCGGGTCGAACCCATCGACACCACCGGGGCCGGCGACGCCTTCGTCGGCGCCTTCGCCCGCTATCACGCCGCCGGCGCTGACCTCGACGCCGCGCTCGCCCGCGCCGCCCGCTACGCCGCCGATTCCGTCACGCGGCCCGGCACGCAAAAGGCCTATGCGACGGAAGCGGAATTCGAGGCGTTCGAGCGAAAGCTGTAAAGACCTGGCCACGCCGGGCGGATCGTCGCGGCGCTTGGCCTGACTGCGCTGTACGGCTTCAACCGCATGCGCTAACAGCCGCGTCAGGGCAAACAAGCGCGCTCCGGAAAGGCGAAGTGATGTTGTGGATCGCGCTGGCCGTGATGACCGGCCTTGCGATGGGTTTTGCGCTCTGGCCGCTGGGCTTCCGCGCGCGGCAAATGCGCGACGAGGCCCGCGAGGCGGATTTCTATCGGTCGCAACTCGCCGAGATCGGGCGCGACGTCGAGCGCGGACAATTGCCGGCGCAGGAAGCCGCCTCCGCCCGCGCAGAGGCCGCCCGGCGGCTGCTGGCGGTGAGCGAGGCGCCCCAGGTCGCCGAGCCCGGCGCGCTGTGGCGGCGCAGGCTCGCGGCCGTCGTCGTGTTACTTGTGGCGCCGGCGGTGGCGCTCGCCGTCTATGGCCGGCTCGGCAAGCCCGCTCTGCCCGACGAACCGCTCGCCGCGCGCAGGGTCGACGCCAACACCCCCGGCGCGATCGAGGCCGCCGTCGCCAAGATCGAAGCGCATCTGACCAAGGCGCCCGACGATCTGCGCGGCTGGGAAGTCGTCGCGCCGGTTTATATGAAGCTCGGCCGCTTCGCCGACGCGGCGTCGGCTTACGCGCGCGCGCAGGCGCTAGGCGGCGACAGGCCGGCGCTGCGCGCCGATCTCGGCGAGGCGATGGTGGCTGTCGCCGAAGGAATCGTCACGGCCGAAGCGCGCAAGCAATTCGACACGGCGCCTGACGAAACCAAGGCGAGGTTCTATCTCGGCCTCGCCGCCGAGCAGGACGGCAAGCCGCAGGACGCGATCGCCGCCTACAAGGCGCTGACGCCGCAGGCGAAGGGACGCGAGCCGTGGATGCTGGGCCTGCGCGCCCGCCTCGCCGCGCTGACCGGCGAGGCTCCCAAGGAAGCTCCCAAGGAGGCTCCCAAGTCCGATGCCGCCGCCGCGTTCTCGCCCGACCAGCAAAAGTTGATCGAGACCATGGTGCAAGGTCTCGCCGAGAGACTTTCTCGCCAGGGCGGCAGCGCGCAGGAATGGGGCCGCCTCATTCGCGCCTATTCCGTGTTGCACGAGCCCGTCAAGGCGCGCGAGGCGCTGGCCTCCGCGCGCAAGGCGCTCGGGCCCAACGCCGACATCGACTCGCTGGCCAGCGAACTCAGGCTTTGAAATGACGCGCAAGCAGTTTCGCCTCGTCTTCATCGCCGGCGCGCTCGGCGTGATCGGCGTCGCTGTCGGGCTGGTGCTCTATGCGTTACGCGGCAGCGTCGCCCTGTTTCTCAGCCCGAGCGAGATCGTCGAGAAGGCGATCAAACCCGGCGCGCGGCTGCGTATCGGCGGGCTCGTCTCAAAAGGCTCGACCGACAAGACCGCGCAAAGCCTCGCCTTCACCGTCAGCGACGGCGCGCATGAAATCGGCGTCGATTGCGTGGGCGCGTGCTATGGCGGCATACCCGACCTGTTTCGCGAGGGTCAGGGCGTGGTCGCCGAAGGGGTGCTGGCGGCTTCGGGCCGCTTGCAGGCCGATCAAATCCTCGCCAAACATGACGAGAAGTACATGCCGCGCGAAGTCGTCGAGGCGCTGAAGAAGCAGGGCCGCTGGCAGGAGGGCCAATGATCGTCGAAGCCGGCCATTTCGCGCTGACGCTGGCGCTTGCGCTGAGTCTGCTGCAATTCGCGCTGCCGTTCTGGGGCGCGCGCAAGGGCGATCTGACGCTGATGGGGGTCGGCGACAGCGCCGCGCTCGGGCAATTCCTGTTCGTCGGTGCAGCTTTCGCCGCGCTCGCTTACGCGCACATGACGTCCGACTTCTCCGTCGTCAATGTGGCGGAGAACTCCAACAGCGCCTTGCCGCCGATCTACAAATTCGCCGGCGTGTGGGGCAATCACGAAGGCTCGATGCTGCTGTGGTCGCTGATCCTGGCGTTGTTCGGGGCGCTGGTGGCCTCGACCGGGGGCGGCCTGCCGCGTCGCCTGCGCGCCGACACGCTGGCCGTGCAGGGCCTGATCAGCGCCGCCTTCCTCGCCTTTCTCCTGTTCACCTCCGACCCGTTCGCGCGGCTCGACCCCGCCCCGTTCGAGGGCCGCGACCTCAACCCGATCCTGCAAGACCCGGGTCTGGCGATCCATCCGCCGCTGCTCTATGTCGGCTACGTTGGCTTCTCCATCGTGTTCTCGTTCGCCGCCGCCGCGCTGATAGAGGGCCGGATCGACGCCGCCTGGGCCCGGTTCGTTCGACCCTATACGCTGGTCGCCTGGGGCTTTCTCACGCTCGGCATCGCGATGGGCTCCTACTGGGCCTATTACACGCTGGGCTGGGGCGGCTTCTGGTTCTGGGATCCGGTCGAGAACGCCTCGCTGATGCCGTGGCTCGCCGGCACCGCCTTCCTGCATTCCGTCGCCGTGATGGAGAAGCGCGACGCGCTGAAAGTGTGGACGATCTTTCTGGCGATCCTCGCCTTCTCGTTCTCGCTGCTCGGCACGTTCCTGGTGCGCTCGGGCGTGTTGACCTCGGTGCATTCCTTCGCCAGCGATCCCACGCGCGGCGTGGTCATCCTCGCCATTCTGGGCGCCTTCATCGCCGGCTCGCTGTCGCTGTTTGCGTGGCGGGCGCCGTTGCTCAAGCAGGGCGGCCTGTTCGCGCCGATCTCGCGCGAAGGCGCGCTGGTGGCCAACAATCTGTTCCTGACCTCCGCCTGCGCGGCTGTGCTGGTCGGCACGCTCTATCCGCTGGCGCTGGAGCAGATCACGGGGGCGAAAATTTCCGTAGGCGCGCCGTTCTTCAACGCCAGCGCCGGCGTGCTGGGGCTGGCGGCCACCTTCCTCACCCCGTTCGGCTTCTCGCTGGCCTGGAAACGCGGCGATCTCCTAGGGGTCGCGCAGCGGCTCAGCGTGGCGCTGGCGGCCGGCGCGGCGACGCTGGTCGCCTTGCTGGCGATCTCGAACGGCGGCCCGGTGCTGGCGCCGGTCGCGGCGGCGCTGGCGATTTTCGTGATGCTGGGATCGCTCGCCGAAGTGATCGCCCGCGCCTTCCGCGGCGGCGCGGGCCTTAGTTCGGCGCTGCATCGTCTGCTCGGCCTGCCGCTGTCGTTCTGGGGTGGCGCGCTGGCGCATTTCGGCGTTGGCGCGCTGCTGCTCGGTCTGTCGGCGACCGGCTTCGGCGCGGAGGCCATCGTCGCCATGCGGCCGGGCCAGCCGGTTACGGTCGGCCCCTATCGCGTCACCTACGAGCAAATCCTGCCCCGCCCCGGCCCGAACTATTCCGAAGTCGCGGCGCGGATGAAGGTGACGCAAGACGGCGCCGACGTCGTCACGCTGGAGCCGGCGCGGCGCAATTTCGGCGCGCGACGCATGTCGACGTCGCAGGCCGGCATCGCGACGCTGCATCTGGGCCAGCTCTATATCTCGATCTCCGATCCCGCCGCCGACGGGAGCCTGCCCGCCCGGCTGTACTGGAAGCCGCTGGTGACGCTGATCTGGCTCGGCGCGCTGCTGATGGCGTTCGGCGGCGCGGTGTCGCTGGCCGACCGTCGTCTGCGGATCGGCGCACCCGTGCGCGCCAAAGCGCCGGCCGGGACGGCGGCGGCATGAAGCGGATCGTTCTGCTCCTCCTGTTGCTGGCGGCCCCCGCCTTCGCCGTGCAACCCGGCGAGATGCTGGGCGATCCCGCGCTGGAGGCGCGCGCGCGGACGTTATCGGCGGGCTTGCGATGTCTGGTCTGCCAGAACGAATCGATCGACGAATCCGACGCCGATCTCGCCCGCGACATTCGCCGCCTGATCCGCGAGCGGATCACCCAAGGCGAGAGCAACCGCCAAGTGCGCGATTTTCTTGTCTCGCGCTACGGCGATTTCATCCTCTTGAGGCCGCCGTTCAAGCTGTCGACCGCGCTGCTATGGTTCAGCGCGCCGCTGACGTTCCTGGCTGGCGCGCTGGCGATCTGGGTCGCGAGCCGGCGCAAACCGGCGCCGGTCGCGGCGCTGAGCGAGGAGGAGGAGCGGAGGTTGGCGGATTTGGAGGAGAACGGGGCGCGGTGAGGCGCTCCGTTATCCCTCCCTCGGCGCCGCGCGCATCGCCTCAACAATTTCCATCGTTTCGACGCTGACGCGCGTGACGCGCTGGAGCAGATCGACCACCTTCTCCTTGTAGTCGGCGAAGCGATAGGTGTTGAACTTTTCGCGGATGGTCGGGTCTTTCGGCGTCTTTTCCTTGTGCTGGTCGAGAATCCAGTCCAGCGCCGAGCGATTGCCGAGGCGGTAGGTCCACGCCGCCGCGGGAATGCCCGTGAGTTGCGTTTCGCTATCGAGCACGATGAGGCCGGCTTGCGGGTTGGATTTGAGAATCGGCTTCGGGTTCTGCCCGGCGGCCCGCGCCTTGGCGTCGGGCGCATCGAGCCGAGTCACCGGCCAGGGCGCGACGGCCTCGTAGCCGATATGCAGCGCCATCAGCTTTTCGCCCCATTTCGCCCAACGCGGGAAGTCGGGATAGAACGGAATGCGCGGGAATTCGCGCTTGAGGTTCTGCGCGTATTTTTCGCGGTAGAGCGGATCGTGCAGGACGGCGTAGACGTAATGGAAGATGGAGTCCTTGGTGATCTCCCCCTTCTCCTCCGGCGCACTCCCCATCTCCCCTTGCGGGACCGAGGGAAACGCTTTCGCGTTTCCCGGGGGGTGGCCCGAAGGGCCGGATGAGGGGTCTCCCGCCAAGTCCTCCCAAAGCGTTTCCATCACCTCTTTCGGCCGCGCGAGAATATCCCCGTTCCAGAACCGCCGCACCCGAAATCCCTCCCCGGCGAACCACGCATCGCGCGCGGCATCCCCGGCGCTTTCGCCATGCTGCGATCCGTCGGCCTCGACGATCAGCCGCCGCTCGAAACAGACGAAATCGGCGATGTAGTCGCCGAGCGGCGACTGGCGGCGGAATTTGAACCCGCTGAATTTCCGGTCGCGCAGCATTCGCCACAGCTTCGCCTCGGCCGGCGTCGGCTCAGCCCGCATGTCGCGCGCGAATTGCTTCAGCGCGGCCTGCTTGGCGGGCGCCCCCCTTCCCCCCTTGCGGGGGAAGGTGTCGGCGAAGCCGACGGATGAGGGGTCCTCTCCGCTTGCAACGCCGCTCGTCGCGGACGGCGTCGCATTCGGAACCAGCCCCTCATCCGGCCTTCGGCCACCTTCCCCCGCGAGGGGGGAAGGGCCACTTCCGGCATAGTGCGTGCGAAATTGAGCGAGCGCCCAGTCGGTGATGTTGTCGAGGCGGGCGCCGTCGGAGGTGTAGCGGTAGCGCGCAAACCCTTGCCCCGCGCTGGGCATAAACGCGTCTTTGTTGGGCAGCAGACTGGTTGCAATAACCGCGAACGGGACACGTTCTTCAACCGCCACTACCAGCACGACATTTGCGGTGTTGTTTGATGGAAAAATTGAGAAGTTTTGATACGGACGATGAGTCAGCGCGGGCGCAAAATAAGTCCACTTCGCGACGAACGGTCGATAGAGCGACCTCGTTAACGCCCGTTGATCAAATTCAAGCTGAGTGCCTTTCTGTAAATGCGCTTCAAGCTCGGACGTCCATTTTATATCCCGACAAACGAAATCGGTGAGTGGCCGTGGCCGCTTCGCCTTGATCCAACGCGCGCGCTCGGCATTGAACCTATCGACGAAGTACTCAACCTTCTGAGCGACGGCTTTCTTGTCCTCGTCGTAAAGCCAATCGTCTCGGTTCGTCACAATGCCAAGCGAAAAAAGCTGAAATATCGCTTGGCTCGATGCCTGACCCTTGGTGCGCTTCAGCGCAATCGGTGCAAAGGCAGCGAAGTCATTCTCGCTTCGACTTATCCAATTCGCGTTTGCATCCACTCTTAATTCCGAGAACGCCAACCGTTCGGCTTGCGACGCACCGAGAAACTCAAGTTTTTCGGCTCTCGTCTCCATCTCGGGCCTTCGCGCATAAAAAATCCGGCAAGCCGCAAACCCCTTCTCCCCTTGCGGGAGAAGGTGGCGCGCAGCGCCGGATGAGGGGTCCTTTCGCTTCACCAAAAAACTGATCGCAACGCCGGTCTGTATCCCAAACACATTGTTCTTGGTTCCCGACAACTTCGGATTGGCCCGCACATCGCCGCCGAGATCGACGATCCAGACTTCCGCGAACTCCCGCGCCGCGCAACGCCGAAACCCATCCATCGTCCGGCTGTCGACAAAGCTGCGGTTGGTGATGAAGGCGACAATCCCGTCGTCCTTCAACCGATCGCTCGCCCAGCGGAAGAAGCGCGTGTACATGTCATACGCTTTTGTCTTCTGCGCCGTGCTTTCCTTGATGTAGGTCGCCTTGATGCGCTCGTCGATGCGCGGATAAGTCCGGTTCTTGTTGTTGTCGTTCTCGTTCTGCTGATTGGCGTTATACGGCGGGTTGCCGATGATGACGGAAATTTTGCGCGAATTCTGCCGCTTGATGCGCGCCACGTTTTCGTCGCTCATCGACCCGAACAGATCGTCCTGATGGCCCGAGAACTTGCCGAGCGCAGCGACATTGTCGAGCGTATCGACGAAGCAGAGATTGGGAAACTCGGCGTATTGCCCCGTGATCGCCGCATAGGTCGCCTCGATGTTGAGATTTGCGACATAGTACGGCAGGATCGCGACTTCGTTGGCGTGCAACTCCTCCTTGTATTTGTACGCCAGCTTCTGCGGCTGGCCGCGAAAATGCTCCAGCAATTCGCAGATGAAAGTCCCGGTTCCGGTCGCGGGATCGAGAATTTCGACGCCTTTGTCGATCAGCGCCTTGCCGAAATGCTTCTGGCACAGCCAGTCCGCGCTCTCGATCATGAAGCGCACGATCTCCTGCGGCGTATAGACCACGCCGAGCCGGTCGGCCGCCTTCTTGTTGTAAATCTTGTAGAAATTCTCGTAGATGATTTTGAGGAATTTCTGCCGCTCGTTGTGGGTGGAAATCTGGTGCGCCGTCGCGCGGATCGCATTGTAATAAGGGTCGAGGGCCTTCATCGTATTCTTTTTCAACGCGCCGGTGAAAAACAACTCTTCGAGGTCGTAGAGTTCCTTGGCGACATTGTTCTTGCGATGAAATTCGTCGTCGTCGAACACTTTGGCGAATATCTCTTCCGTCAGGATGTGCTGGATCAGCATTTCGCGTATGTCTTCCGCCGTCACGGCGGGGTTGATGCTTTCCTGTGCGTGCTTGAGAAATTTGACCAAACCGGCTTGAAACGCCGTATTGGCCTTCTGCGCCGCCTCGATCATCTCGCGCAACGCCTTCAAAACCGCCGGCAGATCGGTTTGAAACTGCGCGACCGCCTTACGGAATTGCAGGATTTCCGGTCTTTGATAGCCAAAGAACAGTTTAAGCAAATGCTCCAGCTTTTCCGTGTCGAGCACGGGACAGCGCATGATTTCAATCTTATTTTGGATCAAAATAGCCGTATGACTGTCTTCGAATAAAATATTGTCCTGCGGGTACCCCTTAGCGAATTTCTTCTTCATTTCCTTGTCGAGATCATCTTCTTGATCTTTGGCTTCCCAATAGCCAAACGGGAGGCGCACGTCATAGACCAGCGCGCCATCGACATAAATCTTGGCCCCCGTCGATGTTTCGAGTTGATGTTCCGGGATGAACACGAGGTCGTGGCTGCGCCCCTCGTTCTTCAGCAAATCTTTGAACGCCTCGCGCACAACCGACTCGCGCGCCGTTCCCGAGACTTTCTTTAGATCAGAGAGATCGTTGAGATACTTCTGTATTGACAATTGGCTCATTGCAATAAGACTTCGTTTCCGCGCCTCGGAGAATCGTCCGCACTATGCCGCGCACATCGGCCGTTGGCCACAAGGAACAAATATTCACTTTTTCAGAAATCTCATGCCCTGATTTTAGCTTCGTTCGCCAAGGCGCCTTATGCCCGGAACAAGCCCTTATATGACGCCGGAAGACGCGGGAACCGCCCGGCTCGACGTTGGCCTGCGGCCACGAAAGACCACCCAAACCCCTGAAACCCCGGCACTCCGGTCTGTCCCGGGCGCCACGGCCCGGCGCTTAACCCACCACCTCCGCCGCCTTGCTTCTCTCCGCCCGCTTGCGATCATTCGGGTCGAGCAGCGCCTTGCGCAGGCGGATCGACTTTGGCGTCACTTCGACCAGTTCGTCGTCCTGGATATAGGCCAGCGCCTTTTCCAGCGTCATCTGCATCGGCGTCGTCAGCCGCACCGCCTCGTCCTTCGAATGGGTGCGGATGTTGGTGAGCTTCTTGCCCTTCAGCACGTTGACTTCGAGATCGTTGTCACGCGTGTGCTGGCCGACAATCATGCCCTGATAGACCTTGACGCCGGGCTCGATCATCATCGGGCCGCGATCTTCCAGGTTCCACATCGCATAGGCGACCGACTCGCCCGCTTCGTTGGAGATCAGCACGCCGTTGCGGCGGCCGGCGATCTCGCCCTTCCAGGCGCCCCAATTGTGGAAGATGCGGTTCATGATCGCGGTGCCGCGGGTGTCGGTCAGCAACTCGCCGAGATAGCCGATCAGGCCGCGCGTCGGGGCCAGAAACACCAGCCGCAGCCGGTCGCCGCCCGACGGGCGCATCTCGATCATCTCGCCCTTGCGCTCGCTCATCTTCTGCACGACGACGCCGGAATGCTCCTCGTCGACGTCGATCACGACCTCCTCGATCGGCTCCAGGATTTCGCCGTCCTCGTCGCGCTTGAACAGCACTTTGGGACGCGACACGCCGAGTTCAAACCCCTCGCGGCGCATCACCTCGATCAGGATCGCAAGCTGCAATTCGCCGCGGCCCGAAACGACATAGGCGTCGGAATTGGACGCGGCCTCCACCTTCAGCGCGACATTGCCCTCCGCCTCCTTGAACAGGCGTTCGCGGATGACGCGGCTCGTCACCTTGTCGCCTTCGGTGCCGGCGAGCGGGCTGTCGTTGACGGTGAAGGTCATCGACAAAGTCGGCGGGTCGATCGGCTGCGCCTGCAACGGCTCAACCTCTTCGGGCGCGCAGAGCGTGTCGGCGACGTTGAACTTCGGCAGACCGGCGATGGCGATGATGTCGCCCGCCACCGCTTCCTCGATCGGCGTCCGCTCGATGCCGCGGAAGGCGAGGATTTTGCTGACCCGGCCCGTCTCGACCAGATTGCCCTCGCGATCCATCACCTTGACCGGCGCGTTCGGCTTGATCGAGCCGGAAAATATGCGGCCCGTCACGATGCGGCCGAGATAGGGGTTGGCTTCCAATAGCGTGCCCAACATCCGGAAACCGCCGGCGCCGACCTTGGGCGGCTCGACATGTTTCAGCACGAGATCGAACAAGGCCGCCATGTCTGTTTTCGGTTCGTCGGGCGAGTTGGACATCCAGCCCTGCTTGGCCGAGCCGTAGATGATGGGGAAATCGAGCTGCTCGTCGGTGGCGTCGAGCGCGGCGAACAGGTCGAACACCTCGTTGACGACTTCGCTCACCCGCGCGTCGGGCTTGTCGACCTTGTTGACGCAGACGATCGGCTTGAGGCCGATCTTGAGCGCCTTGCCGACCACGAATTTCGTCTGCGGCATCGGCCCTTCGGACGCGTCCACCAGGACGATGGCGCCATCGACCATCGACAGAATCCGCTCCACCTCGCCGCCGAAATCGGCGTGGCCGGGCGTATCGACGATATTGACGCGATGCTCCTTCCACAGCACCGAGGTCGCCTTGGCGAGAATGGTGATGCCGCGCTCCTTCTCCAGATCGTTGGAATCCATCACGCGTTCCACGATGCGCTGGTTCTCGCGGAAGGCGCCAGATTGCTGCAACAGGCGGTCGACGAGCGTCGTCTTGCCGTGGTCGACATGGGCGATGATGGCGATATTGCGGAGCTTCATGGAACGGCTTTCGGCGTGCGATGCGATTCGGTGCGCGAGGGAGCGCCCGTTCTTTGGTCTTGACGATACGGAAACGAACGATACGGAAACGTGACGTCCCGGCCCCGCGTAACGGGGTCGGCGTCAATTTGTGCGGCGCAATACACGAAAGGCGGCGATAAGGAAAGGTCGATGGCGCCGGCCCCGTCTGGTCCTAGGACCAGAGGGGACCATTGGCCCAATAGGTTTGCTCGCCCCGTCAATGTAACATGTCGCCGGCGCCATTCCGGGCGGCGGGAGAAAGACGTTGCCCTACGCAACCGACTACACCACGTTGCTGTCCGGCTCCTATTGGAGCGGAGCCGAAGTCACCGCGCAGCCGGTCATCCTCACCTATTCCTTCCTGACGACGAAGCCGATCAGCGATCCGCACTTTTTAGGATCGGCCCTCAACACGTTCGCGGGCTTCTCGGCGCAGCAGCAAAGCCAGACGCAGCAGGCGCTGGCGAACTGGTCGGGCGTTTCCGGAATCATCTTCGAGCAGGTCGCGCCCGGCAAGGGCGACATCAATTTCGCTGGCTACGATCTGACCTCGGTGGCGGGCAATATCGGCGGCGTGGGCTTTTTCCCCTGGGGCAACTGGAACTATTCCACCGCCACCGCGTCGACGATCCATTTCGGCGCCGACATCCAGGCCAACGGCTGCGGCGACGTGCTGATGAACACGGCCGCCGAAGACGGCAGCGGGCTGTTCGCCTCTCCGACGCTGCTACACGAGATCGGCCACGCGCTGGGCCTCAAGCATCCGACGGAGCCGTGGACATCCTATGTCGTCGCGCACAACCAATGGGACCCCGGCGTCGTCTATGACGGCAATTTTTCGATCATGTCGCCGGGCGGCTCCGGCTCGACTTTGACCGACCTCACCGCCGCCGACATCCAGGCGATCCAGTCCATCTATGGAACCAGCCCGCAACAGGCGTCGCAGTTCTCAACCTGGAGCTGGAACGCGGTCAGCGCCACGCTGACCGCGACGCTGAACAACGGCGGCCAGACCGTGCGCGGGGTCAGCACGTCCAATACGATCACGGGCGGGACTGGCGCCGACACGATCTATGCGATCGGCCAGGGCGCGAACAGGATTTTCGGCAAGGCCGGCGACGACACGCTCGTCGGCGGATCGGGCCTCAATTATCTCGACGGCGGCGCCGGCGCCGACACGCTCAACGGTTGGTTCAGCCCCAACAGCTACGCCTCCTATGCCGACTCCGCCGGCGCGCTGGTCGTCAATCTGCTGAGCCCGTGGCTCAACACCAACGACGCGGTTAATGACGTCTATCTCAACATTCGCCGCGTCCTGGGCTCGAACTACGGCGACACCCTCACCGCCGACAATTCCGGCGACATTCTGCAAGGCGGCGCGGGCGACGATACGCTGACGGGCGGCGCGGGCGTCGATTATCTCTACGGACAGGCGGGCGCCGACACGCTGAACGCGAGCGTGGGGACCAGCTACCTCGACGGCGGCGCGGGCGGCGACACGCTGAACGGCTCGGTCGGCGATGCGAGCTATGCCGCCTATTCCGATGCAACGGCAGGCGTGACGGCCAACCTCGGCAATGCCGGCGCCAATACGGGCGACGCGGCGGGCGACTTCTATCACGACATCCACCGGCTCGTCGGCTCGAATTCGGCCGATACGCTCACCGCCGACAATGCCGGCGACGTCGTACAAGGCGGCGCGGGCGGCGACACAATCCTCGGCGGCCTGGGCCTCGACCACCTCTATGGGCAGGCGGGCGCCGACACGTTGACGGCGGGCGCGGGCACCAGCTTCCTCGACGGCGGCGCGGGCGCGGACGCGCTGGTCGGCTCCGTGGGTCACGCGAGCTATGCCTCCTATACCGATGCGACGGCGGCGGTGAAGGTCGATCTGACTAGTCCGGGCGCGAACACCGGCGATGCGGCGGGCGACAGTTTCACCAATATCCATAACGTGATGGGCTCGAACTCGGCCGACACGATCAGCGGCGACAATTCGGGCGATGTGCTCAACGGCGGCGCCGGCGCCGACACGATCGTGGGAGGAACGCGCGGCGACATCCTTATTGGCGGCGCGGGCGCCGACACCTTGACGGGCGGGCTCGGCGCCGACCAGTTCCGCTTCAATTACGCGACCGAAGGCGGCGACACGATCACGGACTTCAGTTCCGCGCAGGGCGACAAGATCGGCGCCTGGAGCACGGGTTTCGGCAATGGCCTCGTCGCCGGCCCGCTCGATCCCGCCCATTTCGCGCTCGACGTAGCCACTGCCGCCAACAGTCAATTCATCTGGGTCGCGGCCAGCCACGCGCTCTATTGGGACGCCGATGGAATCGGCGCGGGCGCGGCGGCGCCTCTCGCCACGCTGCAAGGGGTGTCCACGCTCTCGGCCTCCGACATCCGCGTGTTCTGAGCCTAACCCTCCCAGAACACCGGGGCGATCGAGGCGATCAGCAGCGCGCCCATGGTCAAGTTGAACGGTCGGGCGCGGCGGGGATCGGCGAGAAAGCGCCGCATCGCCGCCCCGAACAGCACCCAGACCCCGGTACAGGGAAAGCCGATCAGCAGAAAGGTCGCGGCGACGACGATCACGCTGGTCGCATAGTGCGGACTGACGGCGTAGGTCGTCAGCGCGCTGACCGCCATCACCCAGCCCTTCGGGTTGATCCACTGGAACGCGGCCGCGCCGAGCGCCCCCAAAGGCCGCCCCACGGTGACGCCTCGCCTTATCGCGCCCGAGGTCGCGATGCGCCAGGCGAGCCAGACCAGATAGGCAGCCCCGGCGTAGCGCATCAGCGGCAACAGCCACGGCGCGATGCGGAAGATGGCGTCGAGCCCGAAACCGACCAGCGCGACCATCAACGTGTAGCCGAGCACCACGCCGACGAGATGCGGCAGCGAGCGGCGCACCCCGTAGTTCACGCCCGAGGCCATCAACATCATGTTGTTCGGCCCCGGCGTGACGCTGGAAACAATGCTGAACAGCAGAAGCGCGAGAAATATGTCGAGGCGCATGAAGGCGTCCGGGAAGTGAGAGTCTCCCTTAACCGAATTCGCCTCGGAAAGGACGTTGCGCGCGGCGCGGGCCTCTGCGCATACTCGCGCGTGTCCAAAGGGAGGTCGTCATGCTCACGCGACGCGGGTTCGTAGGCTGCGCGCTTTGCGCGCTCGCAGGGTTTAGCGCGACCGACGCGGGGGCGCAGGCGGCGGGACTCAAGCGCACGATTCTGAGCCGCACCGATGGCCCGGCGCCGGGCTATGAGACGATCGAGGCGAAGGTCGAGATCCCCGCCGGGAGCGTCATCGCGCGCCACACCCATTTCGGCATCGAGACGAGTTATGTGGTCGAAGGCGCGGTCGAACTCGACGTCCAGGGCGTCGGCCCCAAAACCTATGCTGCCGGGGACGGCTTTCAGGTGCCGACCGGCGCCCCGCACGGCGGCAAGAACGGCGACAAGCCGACGACCCTGATCGCCGTTTACGTCGTGGAGAAAGGCAAGCCGCTGGCGACCCCGGTATGACGCTGCTCGACGAAGCCAACGCCAAGCAATCGGCCTATTGGAACGGCGAGGCGGGGCGGCGTTGGACCGCGATTCAGGAAAGCCAGGACCGGCTTTTCTCAGAGATCACGGCGGCCCTGTTCGAGGCCGCCGCGCCGCTGCCGGGCGAAACAGTGCTCGACGTCGGCTGCGGCGCCGGCGAGACGACGCTGAAGGCCGCGTCCTTGACCGGCGCGGCGCTCGGGGTCGACATCTCCGAGCCGTTGCTCGCCCGCGCCCGCGAGCGCGCGGCGCAGAATGGTTCGCCGGCTCGCTTCGCGCTCGCCGACGCCACGACCTATGATTTTTCCGACCACGCGGCCGACTTGCTGCTCTCGCGCTTCGGCGTGATGTTCTTCGCGCAGCCCGCCAAGAGCTTCGCGAATCTGCGGCGCGGGATGAAGCCGGGCGGGCGGGTAGCTTTCGTCTGCTGGCGCAGCCCTGAGTTGAACCCGTGGTTGATGACGCCGTTGGCCGCCGCGCTCAAGCATCTGCCGCCGCAGCCGGAGACGGCGCTCGACGATCCCGGCCCGTTCGCGTTCCGCGACGAGGCGCGCGTGCGCGGAATTCTGCAAAGCGCAGGCTTCACGCAAGTGAGTTTCGCCCCGCGCGACTTCGAACTCGATTACGCCGACGGCGGCGGGCTCGACAATGCCGTGGACAAATGCCTCGCGGTCGGCCCCACCAGCCGCGCGCTGGACGGTCAGCCCGACGCCACCGTCCAGGCCGTGCGGGCCGAGGTTCGCGAGACGCTTGCGCCCTATCTCAAAGGCGGCATGGTCGCGCTCGGCGGCGCGGTTTGGATCGTGGGCGCGCGGGCCTGAGCGATCACGGCAGCCGCAACTTGGCGAAGGCGCCGCTCAGCAGAAGCAGCGTCATCGCGCACAGCATCATGCCGATCGACAGGAACGGCTCGAGGGCGAGATTGGCGCCGGCGCGGAAGAAGGCGTCGCGGATCAGCAGCGCGGTCGCGAACGCCGCCATCACCATCAGCGTGCCGCCGGCAAGACCGAAGCCGGATTTCTCCATTATCGCGTTCGAGATCGCGCCGAGGAACAGGCAGGAGACGAAGGCGAGGAACCAGAATTCCATCGACTGCGCGCCGCCGAGCGCCAGAACGACCTGCCATACCCGTTTCAGGCGCAATTCGCCGTTCTCGACCTGCGTCCATTGGAAACTATCGTCCCACGGCTCGACCTCGACGTCGATATCCTGAAACAACTCGCGGGTGATGCGGGCGGCCGCGGCGACGGCGCGCGGATCGGCCTTGCCGAGCTTCGCCTTGCGTCGCTCCTCATGCACGGCGTCGGCGGCCTCCTCGGCGAGATGCGCGCTCGCCGCGCCGCTCTTAGTTGGCGCGCTCGCCCGCAACGCGGCGATGGCGCTGGCGGCGGCGTCAGGGCGCAGCGCGCCGGTCGGGGTTTTATCGACCAGCGCGATCTTTGTTGGAAGGGCCTCCGCATCGAGCCGCCCCGCCGCGACGCTCTGCGCTGTCGCTATCGCGGGTTGGTCGGCCGGCCCCGAAAGGGCGACCAACGCCCGGCCCGGACGCAGCCGCAGGATTTGGCCGTCATGCAACAGCACCGTCTTGCGGATCGTCAGATCCGTAACTTTGACGAGACCGCGCTGCACCACAATCGTCGTGCCATAGGTCTCGGCGACAACCGCGAACGCGGCGCCCTCGGTCTCGACGGCGGCATAGGTCGTCATTACGGCGAGGGGCGCGCTGGCCTCCACGCCGAGGCCGCCATCAAACAGCCGCAGCAGCGGGCTTGTCTCGCCCTCGACGCGAAATTTCGCGCCTGCGGGCACATCGAGCGCGGCGCCGGCGCGGGCGAGCGCAACATGGCTGTCGTCCTGCGTCTGCACGATCGCGTGGGGGGTCAAAGTCGCGCCGGGTTGCAGGGGCGTCCATTCGCCCGCCGCAAACGCCCGCGCCGTTCCCGCGACATCGACAATCCGCCAGTCCTCGGCCTGCGCGGCGCTCGCCGCGAACAGGAAGCAAAGGAAGCTAAGTATAAATCCACGTAACGCCACGGCCTGCCTCGCAATCGTTCGCAACTAGCAACGATGCAAGGGCTAGAGGTCAACGCGGGTTAAGGCAATCGCAGGGTTAAAACATCGTAAACGCCGGCGTGGCTTAGGCGCCGCCGGCGATCTCCTGCACCAGCGCGGCGAGCCGCTCGGCGGCGTCGGGGACACCGGCCTGTTTCGCCGCCGCCGCCTTCGCCTGCAACGCGGCGGGATCGGCCAGCGCGGCGCGCCAGATCGCGGCCAGCGCGTCGGGCGTGAATTCGCTCTGTCGCAATACCGTCGCCGCGCCGGTCTTGGCGAGCAAGGCGGCGTTGGCGGCCTGATCCTGGTCCAGCGCAAAGGGATAAGGCACGAGGATCGAGGGCCGACCAATCAGGCTAAGTTCGCTCACCGTCGAGGCGCCGGCGCGCGCGACCACGAGATGCGCGGCGGCGATTCGCGCAGGCAGATCGGGGAAGAACTCCGCGATCTCGGCGGGAAAGCTTAAGCTTTCGCAATCCGCCTCTGCGCGCGCGCGATCCTCGCCGCGCGCCTGTAACACCAACGTCAGCCGCGCGCGCTCCGCTGCGTCGAGCCGCGCCAGTGCGGCCGGGATCACCTCCGACATCACCCGCGCGCCCTGGCTGCCGCCGGTCACCAGCACGCGCAGCCGCCCGTCGGCGAAAGCGGGATAGGGCGTCGCCGCCGCCGCCAGCACGGCGGGCCGCACGGGATTGCCGGTATAGCGCAGCTTCGCGGCCGTCACGCCGCCGAGATCGGGAAAGCCGGCGGCGATCAGGGCGACGCGCCGGCTGAGAAAACGATTGGCGCGGCCGAGCACCGCGTTCTGCTCGTGCAAAATGGCGGGGACGCCGAGCAGCGAGGCGGCGAGCAGCGGCGGCACGGTGGGATAGCCGCCGAAGCCGACGACGACGGCGGGCTTCAGGCGCCGGATCAACCGCGCGGCGGCGACGACGCCGAGACCCAGCATCGCGGCCGCGCGCGCTTTCGCGATGAGCCCCGCGCTGGTCGGCGTGGCCGAGGGAATGGCGTGAATCGCGCGGGCGGGAAACTCGCCGCCATATTTCAGCGCGCGGTCGTCGGTGGCGAGATCAACGGCGATCCCGCGCCTGGCCAAAGCGGCGGCGAGCGCGGCGGCGGGAAACAGATGGCCGCCGGTGCCGCCGGCGGCGAGCAGCACGTTCATGGTTGATCCAGAACGCTCGGAGTGGCGAGATTGCGACGGGTCAGCGCAACCAGGAAACCCATGCCGATCGCCAGCGCGATCGCCGACGATCCACCATAGGAGATGAATGGCAGGGTCATGCCCTTGGCGGGAATGGCGCGCAGGTTGACCGCCATGTTGATCCAGCTCTGCACGCCGAACATGATCGTCAGACCCGCCGCCGCCGAACGGCAGAACGGATCGCAATTTCGCTGCGCCAGCCAGAGCCCGCGCACGACGATGAGGCCGAAGAACGCCATCAGGCCTAGACACGCGATCATGCCGAATTCCTCGCCGGCAACCGCGAACACGAAATCGGTGTGCGCGTCAGGCAGAATGCGTTTATAGACGCCCTCCCCCGGCCCGCGCCCAAACCAACCGCCCGACAATATGCTCTGCAACGCCGTATCGACCTGAAACGTGTCGCTGACCCCGCCGGCGACCGAATCCGGGTTGAGGAAGTGCTGGATGCGATCATGCACATGGGGCGAGAATTTATAGGCGAGCAGAGCGCCGAACAGACCAGCGCCGCCAAGGCCGAGCACCCAGAACCAATGCAGCCCCGCCAGGAAGAACAGCGCCGCCCACACCACGGTGATCAGGAGTGTTTGTCCGAAGTCGGGCTGCAAGATGAGCGGCACGATAGTGACCGGCAGGATGAGGAACGACAGCGCGCGCGCGATGCCGCGCGGCGAGCCCGGACGACTGGCTTCCGTGAAGGCCCAGGCGGCAAGTATGACGAAGGCCGGCTTGATGAACTCGGAAGGTTGCACGCCCGCGATCCAGCGCCGCGAGCCCTTCACCTCGGCGCCGAACATCAGCGCGGCGATGATGAGCCCGAAGGCGACGAGATAGAGCAACAGCGCGGCGCGGCGCGCATGGCGCGGCGTCAGGAACGAGGTCGCCGCCAGCATCGCGGCGGAGGGGATCATCAGCGCCGTCTGGCGATTGACGAAATGGAATGTGTCCAGGCCGATGCGTTCGGCAACCGCGGGGCTCGCCGCCAGCGCCATCACGACGCCAATCGCCATCAAGCTGCCGAAAGCGGCGAGCAACCAGGGATCGACGGTCCGCATCCAGTCGGCCACCGGTCCGCGTTCGGTGCGAGCGACCATGATTCACGTCCTCTTGAGTTGAGCGACCGCCAAGCGGAACGCGTCGCCGCGCGCCTCGAAATTGGCGAATTGATCGTAGGAGGCGCAGGCCGGCGATAGCAACACGACCGGTTCCGCCGCGTCGCTGGCCGCCGCATCGCGCGCGGCCGCCGCAACGGCTTTGTCCAGCGTGCCGCAGCGCTCATAGGCGACGGCCAGCCCCAGGCTGGCGGCGAAATCCTCCGTCGCCGCGCCGATCAGATAGGCTTTGCGGATGCGGGGGAATAGCGGGCGCAGCGGCTCGACGCCGCCCTCTTTCGCCTTGCCGCCGAGAATCCAGAAGATGTCGTGGTAGGACAACAGCGCCTTCTCGGCGGCGTCGGCGTTGGTGGCTTTCGAATCGTTGACGAACAGCGTCGCGCCGATCTTGCCGACCTGCTCCATGCGATGCGCGAGGCCGGGAAAGTTCGCGAGGCCGCGCGCTATGGCTTCGACGTCGAGACCGATCGCGCGCGCGGCGGCGAAGGCGAAAGCGGCGTTCTGGCCGTTATGCGCGCCGCGCAGGTTTGGCGCGATGCGAAGGTATCAGCGGCGCCGCTTCGCCTCTAACGAACAGGCGGTGGTCGTCGATGAACACGTCCGCTTGCGCCGACCGTGCGGCCGACACGCCGACTACGCGACGCCCCCGCGCATGCAGACGCGCGGCGACGGCGCGGCAATATTCGTCATCCAGTCCAACCAGCGCAAGATCGGAGGCGGCGACCAGCCGCTCCTTGAGCCCGGCGTAATTCTCCATCGAGCCGTGACGGTCGAGATGGTCCGGCGTCAGGTTGATCAGCAGGCCCACGCTCGGCGCCAGCGAGGGCGCCAGGTCAATCTGGAACGTCGAGCATTCCAACACGTGAATACGATTATCCGAGGGCGGCGGAAGGTCGAGCGCGGGCACGCCAATGTTGCCGCCGAGCGCAACTTCGCGGCCCGCCTCGCGCAGGATATGGGCGATCAGCGCCGTCGTGGTCGACTTGCCGTTGGTGCCGGTGATGGCGATCAGCGGCGCATGGGACGCGCCGGCGGCGCGTTCGCGCGCGAACAATTCGATGTCGCCGATCACCTCGACGCCAGCCGCGCGGGCGCGCTCGACGGTCCAGTGCGGCTGGGGATGGGTCAGCGGCACGCCGGGCGAGAGCACCAGCGCGGAGAAGGCCAGCCAATCAGCCTTAGCGAGATCGACCAGCGAGAAATCGGCCTTGGCGCGCGAGGCGGCGCCGTCGTCCCAGGCGGCGACCTTCGCCCCGCCCGCGATCAGCGCGCGCGCGGTCGCTAAGCCCGAACCGCCGAGTCCGAACAGCGCGACGCGCTTGTCCTTGAAGGTCGAGACCGGCGTCATCGCAGCTTCAGCGTGGCGAGCCCGACCATCGCCAGCACGAAGGAGATGATCCAGAACCGCATCACGATCTGCGGCTCCGACCAGCCCAGTTGCTCGAAATGATGGTGGATCGGCGCCATCTTGAACACACGCTTGCCCGTCAGCTTGAACGAGGCCACCTGCACCACGACGCTGAGCGCCTCCATCACGAACAAGCCGCCGACGATGGCGAGCACGACCTCGTGCTTGATGATGACGGCGATCGTGCCGAGCAACCCTCCCAGCGCAAGAGATCCCGTGTCGCCCATAAAAATCTGCGCTGGCGGCGCGTTGAACCAGAGGAAGCCGACGCCGGCCCCGATCAAGGCGCCGCAGACGACAATAATCTCGCCGGCGTTGGGAATGTGGTTGATGAGCAGATAATGGGAATAAACCACGTTGCCGGCGAAATAGGCGATCAGCCCGAGCGTGGCGGACGCGATCATCACCGGCACGATGGCGAGGCCGTCGAGCCCGTCGGTCAGATTGACCGAATTGCCGAACGCGACGATGACGAACGGCCCAAACAGCAGGAACCCCCAGTGCAGGTCAACCACGAAGCCGTTAAAGAACGGCAGCGCCAGCGAGGTCGCCGTGGCGCCGCCGACCCATTTCATCGCCAGACAGGCGAGCGCGGCGATGGAGAATTCGCCGATCAGACGCGCGCGGCCGGAAAAGCCGAGATGCGATTGTTTGGTGACTTTGAGATAGTCGTCGTAAAAGCCGATGGCGGCGAAGCCGAGCGTGACGAACAGTACGATCCAGACATACGGGCTCGTCAGGCTTGCCCATAGCAGCGCCGAGACGAACAGGCCGACCAGGATCATCAGACCGCCCATGGTCGGCGTGCCTTTCTTGGTCAACAGATGCGAGGCCGGCCCGTCGGCGCGGATCGGCTGGCCCTTGCCCTGTTTGAGGCGCAGCGCCGAAATGATCCTCGGCCCGAAGAAGAACACCAGGAACAGCCCCGTCGTCGCCGCGCCGAGCGTGCGGAACGTGAGATAACGGAACAGGTTGAAGAAACCGGAGACGTGGTTGAGATCGCTTAGCCAGGTCAGCATGTCATCGCCTATCGCCCGCCGCGGCGGGCTGAAAATGTTGACGCAAGTTGGCGGCCAGCGGCCCCATGCGCGATCCGTTCGAGGCCTTGATCATCACCACGTCGCCGGCGCGCAAGGCCGCGATCAGCGGCGCGCTTAAGGCTTCCGTGCTTGCCGCGTGGGCGCCGCGCATCGCAGCGGGCGCGGCGTCGTACAGCGCGCGCGTGAGCGGGCCGGCGCCGAACAGGAGATCGACTTTCGCCGCGACGAGATCGGGCGCGAGCGCGGCGTGCAAGTCGGCGCCTTGGGCCCCAAGCTCCAGCATGTCGCCGATCACGGCGATGCGGCGCCCGCCGAGTCCGGGCTGCGCGGCGCCGAGAAGCTCGAGCGCGGCGCGCATCGAGATCGGGTTGGCGTTGTAGCTCTCGTCAATCAAGGTCAGCGCGCCGCCGGGCGTCGAGAGACTGAAACGCTCGCCGCGCCCCTTGGCGGGAGCGAAGCCGGCCAGCGCCTGCGCGCAAGCGCGTAAGGGCGCGCCGAGCGTGTGCAACGCGAGCAGCACGCCGACCGCGTTCTCCGCCATGTGACGGCCGGGCGCGCCGAGCGTGAAATCGATCCGTTCGCCATCAATTTCGACGGTGATGCGCGAGCCCTCGCCATGGGCCTCGCAGGATATCAACCGCGCGTCGCCGCCGGGGCTCGATCCAAAGCTCACCACGCGAGCGGCCGCCTTGGCGAGGCGAGCGTATTGCGGCGCGTCGCGGTTGAGCACGGCCGCCCCGCCCGGCTCGATCCCGGAGAAGATCTCCGCCTTGGCGTCGGCTATTCGCTCCAGGGTGCCGAAATGCTCAATATGCACCGGCCCGATGGTGGTGACGAGCGCGACATGCGGGCGCACAAACCCAACCAACGGCGTGATCTCGCCCGCATGGTTCATGCCGATCTCGAACACGCCGTAGGCGGCCTCGGCGGGAAGCCGCGCCAGCGTCAGCGGCACGCCCCAATGATTGTTGAACGAGGCGGCCGAGGCGTGCGTCGTCGTCAGCGCGCACAGCGCCGTGCGCGCCATCTCCTTGGCGCTGGTCTTGCCGACCGACCCGGTGATGGCGAGGATGCGCGCGCCACTGCGCGCGCGCGCGGCGACGCCGAGCCGCTCCAGCCCGCGCAGCGTGTCGTCCACGACGAATTGCGGGCCGGAGACGTCCTGAGCGCGCGCGACCAGCGCGGCGCGGGCGCCGGCGGCGAACGCGCGGGCGATATGGTCGTGACCGTCATGCGTATCGCCCTTGATGGCGACGAACAGGTCGCCTCGTTGCAGCGTGCGGGTGTCGATTGAGACGCCGGTCGCGGGTTGATCGAGCGCGAGGGTCGGCGCGCCCAGCTCGACTTCGAGTTCGTCGATGCTCCAAAGCGGGCGGGTCATAGCGCCTCCAGCGCCGCGCGCGCCTCGTCGGCGTCGCAGAACGGCAGCACCGAATCGCCCACGATCTGGCCGGTTTCGTGGCCCTTGCCGGCGATCACCAGCGCGTCGCCTTGATGCAGCATATTCACCGCCGCGCGGATCGCTTGCCCCCGGTCGCCGATCTCGCGCGCGCCGGGCGCGGCGGCGAGGATGGCGGCGCGGATCGCGGCCGGGTCTTCGGAGCGCGGGTTGTCGTCGGTGACGATGACGATATCGGCCGCGCGGACGGCGATCTCGCCCATCAGCGGGCGCTTGCCGGCGTCACGGTCGCCGCCGCAGCCGAACACGAGGATCAACCGGCCGGTGACGAACGGGCGCAGCGCGGCGAGCGCTTTCTCCAGCGCGTCGGGCTTGTGGGCGTAGTCGACAAACACCTGCTCGCCGATCCGCTCCAGCCGCCCAGGGGCGCCTTCGAGCTTGGCCAGAGCGGCGAACACCAGCGCCGGCGGCGAGCCGGAGGCGATGCAGAGGCCGGCGGCCACGAGCGCGTTGGAGACCTGGAAATCACCCGGCAGCGGCAGCAACACGTCGTAGGTCGCGCCGGCATGGCGCAGCGCAAGGCGGGTCGAGAAACCCTCGCGCGTCGCGGCGACAAGTTGGATCGCCTCGCCCTTCGCGCCCACCGTGAACGGCGCCCGGACCGCCGCGATGACCCGCTCGGAGACGTCGCTGTCGGCGTCGATCACGGCCGGGCGGCCCACAGGCAGCAGATCGCGCAACAGGCGCAGTTTCGCGGCGAGATAATCGTCCTCGGTGGCGTGATAATCCATGTGGTCGCGCGACAGATTGGTGAAGCCAGCCGCCGCCGGGATCACGCCGTCAAGCCGCTTCTGGTCGAGCCCGTGCGAGGAAGCCTCCAGCGCCAGATGCGTGACGCCGGCTTGCGCCAACCGCGCGAGCGTCTGGTGCAGCGTGATCGGGTCGGGCGTGGTGAGCGAGCCATAGACGGTGACAGGCCGCGAGACGATTCCGATGGTGCCGAGCGAGGCGGCCTCCAAGCCTAGCTCTTGCCAGATCTGGCGCACGAAGGCGGCGACCGAGGTCTTGCCGCTGGTGCCGGTGACGGCGACGATGGTCGCGGGACGCTCGGGATAAAAGGCGGACGCGGCGCGGGCCAAAGCGAGCCGCGCGTCGGGAACCTGCACGAAAACGGCGTCCCCCAGCGCATCGGGGCGCCGCTGCGCGACAATCGCGCGCGCGCCGCGAGCGACCGCCTGCGCGACATGGGCGAGGCCGTCGTCCTTCGCGCCGGCGAGCGCAAAGAAGGCGTCGCCGGGCGCGACCTTGCGGCTGTCGGACGCAATCCCGGAGATGGGCGCGTCGAAGCCAGGCAGGCCGACGAGGTCGCTCAGACTTTTCACGCGCGCGCTCATTCCTTGCCGATCTTGTCGGCGTCGGCCCCGTAGCCGAGCCTGGCGATCAGCGGGAACGGATGCGTCGGCGACGGCCCCGGCGCGCGGCCTTCGAGCGGTTCGACGCGCCTGATCAGCGCGCCGGTGACGCGGCCGGCGTTGTAGGCGGCGGTGTGATAGCCGTAGTCGCCCGGCGCGGCCTCGGGTTGATCGTAGATCACCATATAGAGATATTTGGGCCTATCGGCGGGCGTGATCGCCATGAAGGTGTTGAACACCTTGTCGTTGGAATAGCGGTGGCCGATGATCTTCTGCGCCGTGCCGGTCTTGCCGCCAACGTAATAGCCGTCGATGTTGGCGAACCCCGCCGACCCGTGCGTCGCGTTGGCGCGCAAGAGATAGCGCATCGATTCCGAGGTCTGCTCGCTGACGACCTGTTCCGACCCGGCCATCGCCGTCGCGGAATCGCGCAGGCGGAAGGTCGGCTTCATCAGATGGCCGCCGTTGACCAGCGCCGCCACGCCCATCAGCGCCTGCAACGGGGCGACGTTGAGGCCCTGGCCGAACGCGATGGTCATGGTGTTGAGCTCGCCCCAATGTTTGGGGATCTGCGGCATGGCGCTCTCGGGCAGTTCGGTCTTCAGCCGGTCGAGTTGCCCCATCTTGCGTAGGAACGCCTGATGGCCCTGAATGCCGACCATGAGCGCCATGCGCGCGGTGCCGATGTTGGAGGAATGCGTGAACACCTCCGGCACGCTCAGCACGCGATGCGTGGCGTGGAAATCGTGGATGGTGAAGCGCCCCGAGCGCAGGCTCTCGCGCGCGTCGACATGCGAGCCGAGCGTGACCTTGCCGGAATCGAGCGCCATCGCGATGGTGAGCGCCTTGAAGGTCGAGCCCATTTCGTAGGTGCCGACATTGACGCGGTTGATCTTGGGCCAGTTGGCCTGTTTGGTCATGTCGGGCGGGTCGTTGGGATCGAAGTCGGGCAGCGATTCGAGCGCGATCACTTCGCCGGTGTTGACATCGAGAATGGCGCCCGCCGCCGCCTTCGCCTTGAACCGCTCCATGCCGGCGACGAGTTCGTCGCGCAGCGCGTGCTCGGCCTTGAGATCAAGCGACAGCTTGACCGGCTTCAGCGCCGCCGGATCAAGCACGAAGCCCGGCACATGCGGATCGGTCAGGCCTTGGCTGTCGAGATATTTCTCCATGCCCGCAATGCCGATATTGTCCTTATCGACGAAGCCCAGCACATGCGCGCCCAACGCTCCGTTGGGATAGATGCGCTTGTTTTCCGGCCAGAAGCCGATGCCGGGCAGCCCGAGATGGTAGATCTCGTTCTGCTCCTTGGCGGTGATCTGGCGCTTGATCCAGACAAAGCCCTTCTTCGAGTTGAAGCGGTCGCGCAATTCATGCGCATCGACGTCGGGCAGCACGGCGGTGATGAGTTCGACCGCCTCGTCCTTGTCGATCAGGTTGCGCGGTTCGGCGAACACCGACATGGTCTTGACGTCGGTGGCGAGGATATAGCCGTTGCGGTCGGTGAGATCGGGGCGCGAGCCGGCGGCGGCCTGATCGGCGGCCGCTTTCAGCGTTTGCGGCTCGCGCGAAAGGCCGAGATGCAGCAGCTTGCCGCCAATGCCGAGATAGGCCAAGCCTAAGATCGCCACCATCTGGCGGATGCGCGAGCGGCTCTTTTCGGCGCGGGTCGAGAACACGATTCTCGCGCCCGCCATCAGACGCTCGCGCAGTCCGGGCTTTGAGGTTTCAGGCTTTGACGGTTCAGGTTTGGGCAGTTGCAACGCCGTCATGGCTCATCTCATCGAAGGCGAGGCGCCGGCGGCCCCATTGGCCGGCGACGAGGTGGGGCCAAGGCCGAGCGATTCGAGCTTGCGGCCGATTGAATCGACCTGCGCGTTCTTCTCGGGAATTTCCTCGGGCTTGACGATCTGATTGAGCGCGAGCGGTTGGGTTCCGAGCAGCTTGTCGGCGAGTTGCTGGATGCGGTCGGGCCGGGCAAGGTGCTCGTATTCCGCATGCAGCACGCCGATCTCGTCCTGTGTTTTGCGGATCTGGTGACGCAGTTTGACGATCTGCTCGGATTCGAGAATCGTCTCGTATTTGATGCGATAGACATAGCCCGCCGAGCCGATCAGCGCGGCGATTGCGATGAGGTGAAGCAAGCGCCACATCAGCGCCTCCCTAACACGAATAGGCCGGCTAGATCGTCGGCGGGATCGAGGGCCGGCGCGTCCAGCCGCTCGGCGAAACGCAGCTTGGCCGAGCGCGCGCGCGGATTGACCGCAAGCTCCGCTTCGCCGGCGGTCATGGGTTGGCGGCCAAGGCCGAGGAAACTCGCGCGCGGCGGGACCGGCTCGCCCGGCAGCAGGCGCGACACGGCGCGACCCCGGCTTGAGCGGCGGGCGAGGAACTGCTTGACGATGCGATCCTCCAACGAATGAAACGTGACCACCGCAAGCCGGCCGCCCGGCGCCAGCGCCCGCTCTGCCGCGACGAGGCCGCTCAGCAATTGTCCGAGTTCGTCGTTGACGGCGATGCGGAGCGCCTGGAACACGCGCGTCGCGGGATGGGTGCGCTCGCCCGGCGGCGCGGGCGAAAGGCGAGACACGAGCCCCGCCAGTTGCAGGGTCGAGACGAACGGCGCGGCGACCCGGTCGGCGACGATGGCGCGGGCGATGCGCCGGGCGGCGCGCTCCTCGCCAAAATGGAAAAAGATGTCGGCAAGCTCCTCGGCGCTTGCCTCGCGCAGGATGTCGGCGGCAGTCGCGCCCTGCCCCTCCATCCGCATGTCGAGGGGCGCGTCGAACCGCAGCGAAAAGCCGCGCTCGGGCTGGTCGATCTGCATCGACGAGACGCCGATGTCCATCACCACGCCGTCGAGGCCGGAGGCGTGTTGGTCCAGATCGCCGAAGCGGGCCTCGATGAGGCGCAGCCGCTCGGGATATTGCGCCGCCAGCGCGCCGCCGCCGGCGATCGCGGAGGGGTCGCGGTCGAGCGCGGTCACGCGCGCGCCGCGCGCCAGCATGGCCTTAGCGTAGCCGCCCGCGCCAAAGGTGGCGTCGAGATAATGGCCGCCCTCGCGGATTTGCAGCGCGTCGAGCACCTGCGCGAGCAGGACGGGGATATGGCTCACGTCCGTCTCCCGAGTTCGCGGCGAAGCGTTCGCGCCCGCGCCCGCGCGGCGTCGAGCCGCGTCGCAAAAGCTTCCGCCGCCCAGATCTGGAATTTCTCGCCCTGGCCTGCGAACACCGCCTCGCGCGTGAGGCCAATCGCCGCCTTCTGGCGCTCGTTCAAAATGAGCCGCCCCTCGGAATCCAGCTTGACGATCTCGCTCGCGCCCAGCAGCGCCAGCGACAGATCCTCGCGCTCCGGCGAATAGGCGGGCATCGTCGCCAGCAAGCCCTCGATCTCGCCGATGAGGCGCTGGCCGCCGCAATCCAGCGCCGGCGCATCGAGTGCGGGATGGATGAATACGCCCTCGAAACTCTCCTTCGCCAACGCGGCGCGAAACGGCGCCGGCAGCGACAGCCGCCCTTTCGCATCGAGCGCCCGGCAGAAATGCGAGAGAAACAACCAGCCCTCCCCGGCCAAGGCGCGACGTCTCGACGGCTCGAACAAGCGAGCCTTCGTTCAGCGTGTCATTTGGGATGACGTGGGATAACATGGGCCTATATGGGCGTCAATGAATCGGCCACCCACCGTCGGGGAGGGTCGCGCATTGCCCCCCATTAGGGTATGTTAAGGTTAATCGTTCGTTAGGAACGCTACGTCAGGGCGGCGGATTTTAACGAGACCGCTCCTATTGCCATCGACAAAAACCTGCGATCTGATCCCTCCATGACGCTCGACGAACTCCGCGCCTCGCTCGCCGCGCCAGCCGGGCCGGAAGGCCTTCCGCCCGCGCTCGCCGCCTTATGGCGCGACGCCAAGGGCGATTGGGACGGCGCGCACAATCTCGCGCAAGCCGACGAGGGCGGCGATGGCGATTGGGTGCACGCCTATCTCCACCGCAAGGAGGGCGACGCCGGCAACGCGGCATACTGGTATCGCAGGGCGGGAAAGCCGGTTGCCCGCACGACGCTGGCGCGGGAATGGGACGAGATCGCGCTGGCGTTGCTGGGGCGGCGGCCGTGACGGAAACCGCCGCCTACGAGGCGCTCGGCGAGCGCGGATTCCGCGCCAGCGCCCTGACCGGGGGGCCGTGGAGCCCCGAGCACCAGCACGCCGGCCCGCCCTCGGCGCTGATCTGCCGCGCGGTCGAGCGCGCCGCCGCGCCGCATGGTCTGGACCATATCGGCCGGCTCACCGTCAATCTGCTGCGTCCGCTGCCGATCGGCGATTGCGGCATCGAAATCCGCGCCAATCACGTCGGCTGCGGCGCCGCGCATTTTTCCGGTCGGCTGACGGCGGCGGGCAAGGAGATCGCGCTGTTCACCGCGCTCGCCCAGCGCGAGCAGGATTTGCCCCTGCCCGAGGGGACGCCCGGCCATCCCCCGCCCGCGCCGCCGCGGCCGCCCGAGGATTCGGCCCCGGTCAGCATGGGAATCGTGGCGGAATGCGGTTATGCGCGGCTGGTGGAGAACCGGCTGGCGCTGGGCGGCTATTTCAAGGGCCCGAGCGTGGTCTGGTTCCGCCTCAACCATCCGCTTGTGGCCGGCGAGGCGCCGAGCCCGTATCAGCGCGTGGCGGTCGCCGCCGATTCCGGCAATGGCGTCAGCGCGGCGCTCGACTTCTCCAAATATATGTTCGCCAATTGCGATCTGACGATCAACCTGTTCCGCCGCCCGCTTGGCGAGTGGATCTGCCTCGACGCGCGCAGCTGGATCGGCGAAAACGCCTGCGGCCTTGCCGAATCCGCGCTCTACGATGAGCACGGCCTGATTGGCCGCGCCACGCAAAGCCTCGCGGTCAGGGTGCGCGGCCCTTAGCCGAACTTCGGGTCGAGTTCGCCGCCGGCGTAGCGCTTGGCCATTTCGGCCGGCGTGAACACCCGCTTGATCTTGACGGCCTGACCCGCCGTGTTGAATTCCTTGAAACGCGCCTCGACCACTTTCCTCATCGCCTCTTTCGCAGGCGTGAGATATTTGCGCGGGTCGAACTCCTCCTTGTTCTGCATCAGCACGCGGCGCACCTGGCCCGACATCGCCATGCGGCTGTCGGTGTCGATGTTGATCTTACGCACGCCATGTTTGATGCCGCGCTGGATCTCCTCGATCGGAACGCCGTAGGTCTGCGGCATCTTGCCGCCGAACTCGTTGATGATGTCCTGCAAATGCTGCGGCACCGAGGACGAACCATGCATGACAAGATGCGTGTTGGGCAGCTTTTTGTGGATTTCCTCGATCACATGCATGGCGAGAATCGCGCCGTCGGGCTTGCGCGAGAATTTATACGCGCCGTGCGAGGTGCCCATCGCGATGGCGAGCGCGTCAACCTTGGTCTCGCGCACGAACTTCACCGCTTCATCAGGGTTGGTGAGCAACTGATCGTGGCTCAGCACGCCCTCGGCGCCGTGCCCGTCCTCCTTATCGCCCTGCCCGGTCTCCAGCGAGCCCAGCACGCCGAGTTCGCCCTCGACCGAGACGCCGCCGAGATGGGCGATCTCGGTGACTTGTCTCGTCACGCCGACATTGTAGGTCCAGTCCGCCGGGGTCTTGCCGTCGGGCATCAGCGAGCCGTCCATCATGACGGAGGTGAAGTTCGCCTGAATAGCGCTGACGCAAGTCGCCGGGCCGTTGCCGTGGTCGAGATGCACGCAGATCGGGATCTGCGGATAGATCTCGGTCAGCGCGTCCATCATATGACGCAGCATAATGTCGTTGGCGTAGGCGCGCGCGCCGCGCGAGGCTTGAATGATGACGGGCGAGTCTGTCGCCGCGCAAGCCTCGCCGATGGCGAGCGCCTGCTCCATATTGTTGATGTTGAAGGCGGGCACGCCGTAATCATGCTCCGCCGCGTGGTCCAGCAATTGTCTCAGCGTGATGCGCGCCATCTGATGTTTCCCCCTCGTCGATGGATTATTTGGACCGCAGCGCCTCGACGCCCGGCAGCGCCTTGCCTTCCATCCATTCCAGAAACGCGCCGCCGGCGGTCGAGACATAGGTCATGTCGTCCACCACACCTGCGGCGTTGAGCGCCGACACCGTGTCGCCGCCGCCGGCAACCGACTTAAGCTTGCCGGCCTTCGTATAATAGGCGGCGGTCTTGGCGATGGCGTTGGTCGCGGCGTCGAACGGCGGCGTCTCGAAGGCGCCGAACGGGCCGTTCCACACCAGCGTCCGGGTTGACGCCAGCGCCTCCTCTACCGCGACAATCGACTTCGGCCCGATGTCGAGGATCATCTCGTCCTCGGCGACGTGATCGACATCGGCGATGCGCGCGGGCGCATGGGCCTTGAACTCCTTGGCGGCGACGGCATCCACCGGCAGCAAGATACGGCAGTTGGCGGCTTTCGCGGCTTCGAGGATCGAGCGCGCGGTGTCGGCGAGGTCTTTCTCGCACAAAGATTTGCCCACGGCCTTGCCTTGCGCGAACAGGAAGGTATTGGCCATGCCGCCGCCGATGATGAGAATGTCGACCCGCTTCACCAGATTGCCGAGCAGTTCGAGCTTGCTGGAGACTTTCGCGCCGCCGACGATCGCCGCGACCGGGCGCTGCGGATTGCCCAGCGCCAGCGTCAGCGCGTCGAGTTCGGCCTGCATCGCGCGGCCGGCGAAGGCGGGCAGCTTGTGCGCGACGCCTTCGGTCGAGGCATGGGCGCGATGGGCGGCGGAGAAGGCGTCGTTGACATAGAGGTCGCCGAGTTTTGCGAGCGCCTCGACAAAGGCGGGATCGTTCGTCTCCTCGCCTTTGTGGAAGCGGGTGTTTTCGAGCAGGACCACGTCGCCCTCGTTCATCGCGGCGATGGCCTTGGCCGGGATGTCGCCGATGCAATCAGCGGCGAAGCCAACGGGTCGGCCGAGATGTTCGGCCACGGCCGCCGCCACGGGCTTGAGCGAATTCGCCTCGTCCGGCCCGCCCTTGGGGCGTCCGAAATGGGCGAGCAGGATCACCCTGGCGCCTTTATCCGATAGCTCGCGGATGGTGGGAGCCACGCGCTCGATCCGGGTCGCGTCGCTGACCTTGCCGTGCTCCATGGGAACGTTGAGGTCGACGCGCAGCAGGACGCGCTTGCCCTTGACGTCGGCGGCGTCGAGGGTGCGGAAGGTTTGGGTCATGGTCAGCGCCTCAGCAGATTTAGCGCGAAGATCAGGATACCCGACCCAAGCGCCCACGTTGTGAACACGATAGCGAGCAACGTGAAAGTCGTAGGAAGAGCGCCTATTTTGGCCTCAAGCGCACTCATCCGCCCTTTCACCTCTGCGAGATCGACCTGTACCTTGTGAACGTCGCTTTGCTTGGCGCCAACCAGAAGAATTTCTGTTATGCGCGGCTCCAACCGCTCAAGGATACGCTCCAATCTCGATACCCGCTGTTCAAGACTGTAGCCGTCGGACCCGTTTCCGCCGCCCGTCTGAATCAACGACTTCTTTTCAAACTCGACCAGTTCCGCGCTCACAGAGTTTCCTCAGAAGCCTTCAAGACTCGGCGTTTAAGGGGCAATTCAGCGAACTGTTCAATATGGCCACAGTTCGTGCATGCGATGGAAATAAGCCGCACATGTTTCTTGGCAACCGGGTCGGGGCCATCGTAAAGCATAAGATTTGTACGAAGGCTCGACCCGATATCGTCAAGCTGAGTGAATTCGTGATGGCGACAAACCGGGCATTCAAACCCCCGCAATTCCTTAAGCAGGAGGTTTTTGACCTGGTCGTTCAGCTCGCTTTCGCTCAGCATGAAGCGCTCGCCTCAAATCAGCTTCGCCATCGCAACGGCCGTATCCGCCATGCGGTTCGAAAAACCCCATTCGTTGTCATACCACGACAGAATCCGCACGAAGGTGCCGTCGATCACCTTGGTCTGGTCGAGGTGGAACACGGAGCTGTGGCTGTCGTGGTTGAAGTCGAACGACACGTTCGGCTTGTCGGTGTAGCCGAGAATGCCCTTCAGCGGACCATCGGCGGCGGCCTTGATCGCGGCGTTGATCTCCTCGACGCTGGTGGCGCGCTTGGCGACGAATTTCAAATCCACCACCGAGACATTGGGCGTCGGCACGCGGATCGCCGAGCCGTCGAGCTTGCCCTTCAATTCGGGGAGCACGAGGCCGACGGCCTTGGCGGCGCCGGTGGTGGTCGGGATCATCGACAAGGCGGCGGCGCGACCGCGATAGAGATCCTTGTGCATCGTGTCGAGCGTCGGCTGGTCGCCAGTGTAGGAATGGATCGTCGTCATGAAGCCGTGGTGGATGCCGATGGCGTCGTTGAGCACCTTGACCACGGGGGCAAGGCAATTGGTGGTGCACGACGCGTTGGAAATCACGTGATGCGCTGAGGTGAGCTTGTCGTGATTGACGCCATAGACCACCGTCAGATCGGCGCCGTCGGCGGGCGCCGAGACGATCACGCGCTTGGCGCCGGCGGTCAGATGCGCGGCGGCCTTGTCGCGCGCGGTGAAGATGCCGGTGCATTCCAGCGCGATCTCGACGCCGAGCGCCGCGTGCGGCAATTCGGCGGGGTTCTTGATCGCGGTGACCTTGATCTTGCCGCGGCCGACGCTGATCGTGTCGCCCTCGACCGTCACCTGATGCGGAAAGCGGCCATGCACGCTGTCGAAGCGCAACAGGTGGGCGTTGGTCTCGACCGGGCCGAGGTCGTTGATCGCGACGACCTCGATGTCCTCGCGGCCCGATTCGACGATGGCGCGCAGAATGTTGCGTCCGATGCGCCCGAACCCGTTGATCGCAACCTTCACCGCCATATCGGCCTCCTCGTGATCGACCGGCGTCGCGCTCCGTTCCCCGGCGCGACCAGGCCCTAAGTCTTTCCTAGACGTCCCTCAGCCATGCGAAATGACCCTAGTCAACTCATTTCGACCTGCCGTCGCATTCAAAAAAATTTTGTTCGGCGTGCCGGCGGGGCTTGGGGGAAGCTTTCCCGCCGCTATCGAGCCGGGGGCGCCCGCTCCGCGTTGACCTTGCCGACGCGGCTGCGTTAAGTGGCCGTAGTTTCGTTCCGGCCGGAGAGCCCTTGTCCGCCCCCGCTGATCCCGCGATCGCGCGTCTGCACGCCGCGCTCGATAGTCTCGAAGCCGCGGTGGAGCGGCGTGCGCGCCGTGGCTTCGCGCAGACCGATTCGGAAGCCGAATTCGCCATGATGCAGGACGACCGCGCGCGATTGGCGGTCGAACTCGACGCCGCGCTGGATGCACAGCGCACGCTCGCCGAAGCGAACGAGGCGGCGATGGAGCGGGTGACGCGCGCGGCCGGCACGATTGAGCGCTGGCTCGGTCGCGCGAGCGTTTGAGGGGGCGAAATGTCGCAGGTTTCGGTGGATATCGGCGGCCGTCCCTATCGGCTCGCCTGCAATCCCGGCGAGGAGGGCCATCTCGAAGGGCTCGCCAAAAGCGTCGATGAAAAGATCGGCGAGATGCGCGGCGCGTTTCGCGGCATCGACGACCAACGCATCGTCGTGATGGCGGCGCTGTCGCTGGCCGACGAATTGTTCGAGGCGCGCCGCAAGGCGGAGGCCGGGGCTGCGGCGGCTGATAGCCTGCTGTGCGAGACGGCGGCCCGCGAGGCGGCGGAGACCCGGATCGTGGCGCTGGAAGCCGCGATCGCGGATAGCGCGGCGCGCGTGGAGGCGCTGACCGAAAGCCTCAATGCGCCAATAGAGGATTGAGCCAATAGAGGATTGAGCCATGAGCGAACTGGTATTCTACCACAATCCGCAATCACGCGGCCGCATCGTGCGTTGGATGCTGGAGGAAGTCGGCTCCCTCTACGAGGTGCGGCTGATCGATTTCAAGACGGCTGCGCATAAGTCGCCCGAATATCTCGCGGTCAACCCGATGGGCAAACTGCCGGCCATCGTACATCGCGGCAAGGTGGTGACGGAATGTGCGGCGATCTGCGCCTATCTCGCCGACGCTTTCCCGCAGGCCGGTCTCGCGCCGCCGCCGTCCGACCGCGCCAGCTATTACCGGTGGCTGTTCTTCGGCGCGGGCACGCTGGAATATGCGCTGGTCGACAAGCTGCTCGGCCGCGCCGCGCCTGAACGGCCGCAAGCGCTCGGCTACGGCAATTTCGCCGACACGATCCGCACGTTGGAGGGCGCGCTGACGCCGGGCCCGTGGTTGCTCGGCGAGACTTTCAGCGCGGCCGACGTCTATCTCGGCGCGCAGATCGCCTATGGCGCCATGATGAAGGGGATCGACCCGTCGCCGACGCTCGCCGCCTATCTCGCGCGCTGTCAGGCCCGCCCGGCCGCGCAGCGCGCCGCCGCGCTCGATGCGGAATTGCTGAAGGGCTAACCGCCACGCCGCTGCGTCAACTCGCGCAGGAACATCTGGCGCGCGCGGTCGGGTTCGGCGAATGCGCGACATTCGCCGTCGATCAGCATCACCTCGCCGCTGGCGCGATAGGACGGCCAAGGGGGCAGGCCCGGGCCGTTGGGATCGCCGCGTTCGATGAAATTGAGCCAATAGCCGGAGGCGGCCGCCGCCGTCGCGCGGTCGGCGGGCGCGTAGTCCCACGGCAGCGCGTCGAGCGTGTCGAGCATATAAGGGATGTCGCCCGCGTGAAACGCGCCTGAGGTTGAGACATCGCGCGGGCCGAACCAGCCGGGCCGAACGGGCGGCGCGCGGTCGAAGCGGTAGCGGTAGAGTTCCGCTCTGCCGTTCGCCTTCTGCGCCTCGATCCAGCCGAACGTCTTGTTGATGATGACGAGATCGCCGCCGAGCGCGCGGGCGGAAGCCGGCGCCGAGGCCCCACCGGGATAGTGGCGTAAAACCTCGGCGGCGTCGGAGCCGAATCGCTCGGCGACCTTGGCCTCGTAAGTCCCCTCGGGCTCCCCGCCTTGCAGCCAGCCGAAATTGAACCCTTCGTCCTTGGTCCAGCCGGCGATCAGGGCCACGTCGGATTGCTCGCCCGCCGCGAAGATCGCATCGAGCGGACGCGGCAGGAAGCGGCCGTCGATGATCGGACGGAAACCAAGCCCCGGCGCGGCGGCGAGAAGGGCCTCAGCCGGCGCGGCGCGCATCTCCTCAAGCGAGCGCGCGCCGAGTTCGCGCATGAATGCGAGCCCGCGCTGTTCGGCTTGCGCGCGCGACGGCAGCGGCTCGGCGACGCCGGGAAACAGCGCGCCACTCTGGCCGATGGCGCGCGCGAACAGGCCGCGCGCCAGCGGCGAGGCCATCAAAGCCGACACCGCCATCGAACCCGCCGATTCGCCGGCGATGGTCACGCGCGCGGGATCGCCGCCGAAGGCGGCGATGTTGCGCTTGACCCATTGCAGCGCGGCAGCCAGATCGAACAGGCCCCAATTGCCGGAAAAACCGCTCTCCGCCGTCAATTCGGGATGGGCGAGGAAGCCCAGCGCGTTGAGCCGGTGATTGACAGTGACGACGACGATGCCGCGCGCCGCCAGCCGCGCCCCATCGTAACGCGGCTCGGCGCCGGAGCCGGCGACAAAACCGCCGCCGTGGATCCAGACCAGCACCGCGCGCGGCGGCGCCGGCTCGGCGGACGCCCAGACGTTGAGATAGAGGCAATCCTCGGAGATGGCGGCGCGGCTGAGGTCGATATCGTCCCACACCACGCCCTGCATCGAGGCGGGCCCGAAGGCGTCCGCGGCCCGGGGCCGCCCCCAGGGCGCGACGGGCGCGGGCGCGCGCCAGCGTAAGCGCCCGACGGGCGGGGCCGCATAGGGCAGACCTTTGTAGGTGCAAACATGAGTGGCGTCCGGGGCCGCGAGCCGGAGCGGGCCGGTGTCGAGGTTGAGCGTTTCCATCCGCTCTTTTCGCCGGGCGCGGCCCTCAAGTCCAGCGTTGACGCCTTGGCCCCGCCCGCGCAAAACGTGTCCATGCTACGCGGCGTCTTTCTGCTCCTGTTATGTCAGTTGTGCGGCGAAGCGCTGTCGCGCAGCTTGAGCCTCCCCGCGCCCGGCCCGGTGATCGGCCTCGCGCTACTGGCGGTGGGGCTGGCGCTGTGGGCGCCGAAGTTCGACGTCGACCAGACCGATGTGGGCAAGGCCGCCAACGCTTTGCTTGGCTCGCTGTCGCTGCTGTTCGTGCCGGCCGGCGTCGGCGTGGTGCAATATTTCGATCTGCTGGCGCGTTACGGCGTGGCGTTGGCGGTGGCGCTGGTCGCCTCGACCGTGCTGACTTTGCTGGCGACGGTCGGCGTCTTCCTGTGGGTCAAACGGCGGGCGGCGGCGTGAACGGACAGCTCTGGGTCTATCTGCAAACGACGCCGCTGTTCTGGCTGACGGCGACGCTCGGCGCTTTTCTCGCCGCCGACCGCCTGTCGCTGGCGGCGCGCCGCCATCCCCTCGCCAATCCGGTGCTGATCTCCGTCGCGCTGGTCGCGCTGCTCCTGCGGCTGTCTGGCACGCCCTATCGGACCTATTTCGACGGCGCCCAATTCGTGCATTTCCTGCTCGGGCCGGCGACAGTGGCGCTCGGCGTCCCGCTCTACAAGAATTTCGCCCTCGTGCGGCAAAACCTGCTGCCGATGGCGGCGGCGTTGCTGGTGGGGTCAATGGTCGCCATTGTTTCGTCCGTAACGCTGGCGGGCTGGCTCGGCGCGCCGCGCGAGGCGCTGGTGTCGCTGGCGCCGAAATCGGTGACGGCGGGCGTGGCGATGGCGGTCTCGGAAAAGCTCGGCGGCTTGCCGCCGCTGACCGCCGTGCTGGTGATCTTGACCGGCGTCATCGGCGCCGTGATCGTCACGCCGATGATGAATGCGCTGGGCATTCGCGATTACGCCGCGCGCGGCTTCGCGGCGGGGCTCGCAAGCCACGGCATCGGCACGGCGCGGGCGTTCACGGTCGATCCGGTCGCTGGCGTATTCGCGGGCGTCGCGATGGGGCTCAACGCGGTGGTGACGCCGGCGATGGTTCCGCTTATCCTGCCGTGGCTGATCCGCTAGGGAGTCGCGCGTGTCCCTCATTGAAGACGTTAAAGCCCGCCTCGCGGGAATCGAGGCCGACGGCCTCTACAAGCGCGAGCGGCTGATCGAAGGCCCTCAGGGCGGGCGCATCCGCGTGGCGGGGCGCGAAATGGTCAATCTCTGCGCCAACAATTATCTCGGGCTGGCCGATCACGTGCAAGTGATCGCCGCCGCTCATGAAGCGCTCGACGTTTACGGCTTCGGCATGGCCTCGGTGCGCTTCATCTGCGGCGCGCAGGACCAGCACCGCGCGCTGGAGCGCGAGATCGCCGCGCATCTCTCCCAGGACGACGCGATCCTGTTCGCCGCCTGTTTCGACGCCAATGGCGGCGTGTTCGAGCCGCTGCTCGACGAGAACGACGCCATCATCTCCGACGCGCTCAACCACGCCTCGATCATCGACGGCGTGCGGCTGTGCAAGGCGCAACGCTATCGCTACGCCAATGGCGACATGGACGAGTTGGAGACGCGGCTGAAGGAGGCGACGAAAGCGCGCTTCCGGCTGATCGTCACCGACGGCGTGTTCTCGATGGACGGCCATGTCGCCAAGCTGAAAGAGATCCGCGCGCTCGCCGACAAATATGATGCGCTGGTGATGGTCGACGATTGCCACGCCACCGGACATCTGGGACCGCAAGGCAAGGGCACGCCGGCGCTGACGGGTGGCCGCGCGGACATCGTCACCGGCACATTCGGCAAGACGCTCGGCGGGGCGATGGGCGGGTTCGTCGCGGCCGCGCAGCCGATTGTCGATCTGCTGCGCCAGCGCGCGCGGCCCTATCTGTTCTCCAACAGCCTCGCGCCCGCCGTAGTCGCGGGCTCGCGCAAGGCGCTGGAGATCGCGATCCGCGCCGACGATCTGCGCGAGAAGCTCGCCCGCCACACGCGCCGTTTCCGCAACGGGCTGGCGCAGGCGGGCTTCACTTTGGTTGACGGCGAGACGCCGATCATTCCGGTGATGCTGGGCGAAGCGCGCGCGGCGCAGGACATGGCGGCCGTGCTCGACCGGCGCGGCGTCTATGTCGCCGGGTTCTTCTATCCCGTCGTGCCCAAGGGTCGCGCCCGCATCCGCACGCAAATGTCGGCGGCGCTGAGCGACGCCGACGTCGATTTCGCGATCGCGGCTTTCACGGACGCCGGGCGCGAACTGGGGCTTGTTTGATCATGAAAGCGCTCGTCAAATCGAAAGCCGAACCCGGCCTCTGGTTGGAGGAGGCGCCGGAGCCGACGCCCGGCCCCGATGAAGTGCTGGTGAAGGTGCGCAAAACCGGCATCTGCGGCACCGACATCCATATCTACAACTGGGACGAATGGGCGCAACGCACCGTGCCCGTGCCGATGGTGGTCGGCCACGAATATTCCGGCGAGATCGTCGCGCTCGGCGCGAGCGTGCGCGATTTGCGCATCGGCCAGCGCGTTTCCGGCGAGGGCCACGTGATCGGCATGCACAGCCGCGCTGCGCGCGGCGGCCGCTTTCACATGGACCCGGAGACGCGCGGCATCGGGGTCAACATCCCCGGCGCCTTCGCCGAATATGTCAAGATCCCCGCCTTCAACATCGTTCCCCTGCCCGACGACATCGACGACGAGCTTGGCGCGATCCTCGATCCGCTCGGCAACGCTGTCCACACGGCGCTCGCGTTCGATCTGGTCGGCGAGGATGTGTTGATCACCGGCGCCGGGCCGATCGGCATCATGGCCGGCGCTATCGCCCGTCATGTCGGGGCGCGGCACGTCGTCATCACCGACGTCAACCCGCTGCGTTTGAAGCTG
>JANLPL010000257.1:0-28898 GCA_031367195.1 Bradyrhizobium sp. | reverse complement strand
CCTCTACGCGACGCGAGCGCTGGTCGCCGCCCATAGGCAGCCGCGCGTAGTCCCCCCGCTCGCGCAACGCCGCAATCCATCGGATCGCGCTGGCGAAACTGACGCCGAACCGCCGCGCCGCCGCGCGACAACTCATGCCCTGTTCGGAAATCGCCGAAACCACCCTCTTGCGTAAATCCACAGACAACGGTCCCATCCCGCGCCGCCCCCAACCGGCGCAAAACAAGAATCAGATTTCCTCCGATTCGCAAAGCCCCAGCCGATTCAACCTGCTCGGATGCCGCTCTAATGTTCTTGTTCTGTTCTATCGTGGAGTTTGACCCTGCCGCTGTGTCGGTCGATGCCTTCACTGCGAGCGCGCCCGACGCCTTCGCAGCATAGCCTTCGATCCGCTGATAGACCTCGGCGGTAACGGAGCCGACAATCATGCGGCCTGCGCCCTCCAGCACCCCCTCGTGAACTCCCACAAACAACGAGCGGTCGGCGTCGGTTTGAATGTCAAGGACGGAGAACTTCAAGATCTGCGCGGCGGCAATGACCGTTGGGCGATCTTCGGCAAGGAACCACGAAGCCTGCGGAAGGTCGGCGCTCGTGGGCTTGCCGAATACAAGCAAGGCGGGGTTTGGGATAGTTTTCGTTGGGGTTGAGCTCGTCATTTGGCTGATCCTTAAGAATCGAAACAGGCCCCGAAGGGCCTGAGGGTGAACGCGAATACGATCGCAACGCTGGGAGGGGCGGGAATTTTACGTCATGGTGAGTTCCTCGCTTGCCGCGACCGGCGTGGGCGGATATGCCCCAGGCGGAGGCGCGATGGTGGGCGATGGGGGGTTTTTGGGGCGCGGGAAATCCACGATTTTCCCCAATATATCAATAACATAATATTACTTAAATGTAAAGTTATTAATTTTGGTCTTGTTTAATTACCGCTTTTTCCGCGTGATTTAGCCAATTTCCTCTGGCCCGGAGCCCTCCGAAGCCCCCGCTTTGCACCACGCTTCCCATGACCCCATCAGAGCCCGCCGCTTTTCCAGAGCGTCGCTCCGCCGATAAGCCTGTTCGGCCTTGTCGCCAACAACGTGGGCGAGCGCCGCCTCCGCCAATTCGCGCGGATAGCTGGTTTCGTTTCCGGCCCAGTCGCGAAAGGCGCTCCGAAAGCCGTGAACGGTCGCGCCGCGCACGTCGAGCCGGACCAGAACCTTTGCCATCGCGATATGCGAAAGCGGTCGAGATCCACGCGGGCTCGGAAAAACAAATTCGCCGGCTTCCGGCGGCTTGACGCTTTCGAGGATTTCGCATGCGCGGTTCGATAGGGGAACCCTGTGCTCCCGCCCGGCCTTCGTCCTGGCAGGAGGCAGCGTCCAGACCTTCGACGTCAAATCGACTTCATCCCAACGGGACGCGAGCACCTCGCCAGTGCTCGCAGCTGCAAGGATGCAAAATTCCGCCGCTTTTGCCGCTATGGACGTTTCCTTTCTAAGCTTGGACATGAAGCCGCGCATCTCAACATAGGGAAGAGCTGCGTGATGGCCGCGCGTAAGCTTCTGTCGCTTCGGCAGCAGATGCGAAAGATGTCCGCGCCAAGTCGCGGGATTTTCGCCTGTTCGAAGGTCCTTAGTTTTCGCGGCGTCCAGAACGGCTTCGATCCGTGCACGCAATCGTTGCGCAGTTTCCGGCGTGGTCGCCCATATGGGGCGCAAGACGGCCAAGATGGCTTCGGTGTCGATTTCATCCACGGGTTGCGAACGAAGCTGTGCAGCTCCGGTCGTCAGACTCCAACGCCACTGCTCTTGGTGTTTCTCGTTGCGCCACTCGCGCGCCTTTGCCTTGAGAAGGTCGTCAGCGATCTCGCCAAAGGTCATCTTGATGGCAACGCGTCTTGCCTCCCGTCGAACCTCAATCGGGTTCCGCCCCGAACGCAGAATTTGCCGGATCTTATCTCTTGCTGTTCGCGCCTCGGCCAAACTTACGCCCTGATCGAGCGAGCCCAATCCCATCTCCGGACGGCGATTATGCCAAGAGAAGCGATAGACCCATGTTCGGTTCAGGGTCGGCGAGACGCAAAGATAGAGGCCGCCGCCGTCTGGATATATCCCCGGTTCAGCGGTCGCCGCCTTGCGGGCACTAAGCCTCTGAACCGTTTCCAGTCCCCCACTTGGTCCCCCAGTTGGACGTGTTTTATCACGAACGAAAGCGAACGCGCAAAAACGCAAGGGCCGCCCCGAACTCCGCTCGCCTCTCTCTATCATATTGATAACAGGAACCATTGCGAGTTTCTGCGAACTGCGACGGACGAGTCGGCGCTCAGGGCAATGGCGGTCTCTCACTCCGACCCTATTTTCGCCGGAACCGACCCACCGACGTGGCGGGGCGGGTCGCTCAGCCCTTGTATTCCACGATATAGAGCCCGGCGCTGAAATCGGTGACGTAGCACAGCGCATTCTTGTCGACGAACACGTCGGCCGAATGCAGCACGATCGGCCGGTTGGGGCGCGGATCGACCCATTTGACCGGCGGCGGCGGCACGAAGGCGGCGATCTCCTTGGGGCGGAACTGGTCCTTGATGTCGTAAACCCTGAGGCCCGCGTTCTGATAGGTCGAGAAGATGATCTCTTCGCTGTAAAAACTGTCGGGGCGGTTTTCGTGCACGTTATGCGGGCCGAAATGGCCGCCGACCTTGAGATAATCCTTGTCCGCCGGCGCGGGGAAAGTCGCGATGCTGATCGGGTTAGACTTGACTTGATTGTCAAACACCCAGATCGGCTTGAACCCGTCCTCCTGATCGTCGAGCACGGTTTCGTCGACGACGATCAGCAGATTGCGGTTCTTCAGCGGCAGCGCGTTATGCGTGCCGCCGCCGAACGGGGGCGCCCACATCTTATGGGTGATCAGCTTGGGGTGCGCCTTGTCCTTGACGTCGACCACGGCCAGACAGCCGTCGCGCCAGCTGCAATAGGCGACGTCGTCCTGGACGATCGGGTGATGCAGGCCGAAGCGGCCGGACCTGGTTGGCCAGTTCGCGACCTCGCCGGCCGCCTTGTTCATGCCCGGCAGCCAATATTTGCCGACCAGTTGCGGCCTGGTCGGGTCGGCCATATCAATCACGATCATGATGTAATCGGTGAAGCCGTCGAGCAGCGCGGAGGCGTAGGCCCAGCGCCCGCCGGTCCAATAGATGCGATGCAGGCCCGTGCCCTCTACGGCCATGAAGCCGATCTGTTTGGGATGGGCGGGGTCGGCGAGATCGTACACCGCCAGGCCCGCCGACCAGTCGCGCGCCGCGTGTTTCTCGTCGGATTGGTGATCGACCGAGCCTTTGTAATAGTTCTTCTCGTCGGCGAGTTCGGCCTGCGCGAACATGTCCTTGTTGTGGATGACGAGCAGCTTGTCCTCGGCGGCCTGCAGATGCAGCGTCCAGGTGTTGTGCGGCGCGGCGACATAGTTGACGGTCTTCGGATTCGCGGGATCGCGCACGTCGATCACGGAAAAACCCTTCGAGAAAATATGGCCGACATAGGCGAAGCCCTTGTGGACCATGATCTGCACGCCGTCGCAACGGCCGGCCTGGTCGCTGTAGCCGACGAGGCGCATGTTGGGGGTGAAATAGTCGGCTTTGGGAAGGTCGCTCATGGTTGGGCCTCTTCGCAGGGGTTCAGGCAAAGCGAAGACCGGCCTCGCGGCCGGTCCTCCGTGTTTCAATTGGTTGACGTTTACTTAACGCCCCAGATTTTCTTGTATTCGTCGCGATAGCCGTTGCCGGGATCGAACTTGTTGTCCGCGCCGCCATCCTTCTCGACATTGTCGGCGGTGAACAGATGCACATGCGGCACGAAGCCCGAGGGCTTGTCGCCGGCCAGCGCACGGTTCAACTCATCGACCATGATCCAGCCTTGCAGGTTCAGCGGTTCGGCGACAGTCGCCAACTGAAACTGCTTGTCGCGGATACGCTTGAAGGCGGGAACCGAGCCGTCGCCGGACGAAATCTGCAGCGGAGTTCCGCTCGCCGGATCGACGCCGGCGGACTGGAGCGAGGGCGCAGAGAAGTCATAGTAGAGATCGTTGACGGCGATCGAATAGGTCCACTTCTTGCCGTATTTGGACAGCAGCGAGGTCGTTAGCTGGCCCATGCGGTTGGAGAGATCGCCGATCGGGGTGTCGATGACTTCCAGCACCGTGCAGCCGCCGCAGCCCTCGAAGGCGCCCTTGCTGAGATTGGTCTTGGCGGTGGCGACGGCGTAGATCGAATCCGTGAACAGGATCACGCCCGCATGGCCGCCGGAATGCACGGCGGCTTCGTAGCCGGCGGATTCGGCGACCTCTTTCGGATCGGTCGTCACATTGGTGAACACCGAGGGGATGGCCGGGTCCGGGCCGGCCTTGGGACCGGAGTGCCAGCCCACGACCTTGATGCCGGCGGCGGCGGCCTGCTCGAACAAGGGCTCTTGCTCCTTGGAGTCGATGCCGGCGTTGAGAATGCCGGCGGGCTTCATGGCGAGCGCCTGGGTCAGCGCGGTCGCGCGTCCGGGCACGGTGCCCTGGCCATCGAGCATACGCACTTCCCAACCAAGCGCCTTGGCGGCTTCGGCCGCGCCGTCGGCCGCGCCCTGCGCGCCGCCGTTGCGTCCGTCAGTCGAGACGATGACGATCAGCTTTTTGCCGACGCCCTTGGGGCCGGTGGTCGGGCCATCCCATTTGGTGACCGGCGCCGCGACGTTCGCCAGGAAGGCCTTGGCCTTCTGCATATAGGCGGCGTCGTCGGCGCGCGCGAGGCCGGCCGATAGCGCCAATGCGGCGGTGGCGGCCAAAAGAGTGGTCTTGGTCATGCGTTCTCCTCCCTGATAGACCGGCCGCGTCGGCGACCGGCTTTTTACGCTCAAGGGCTCTGGATGGCCCTGGCTGCGTTTGCTGATTCCGTCGCCGTATCGCGCGGTGGTTTCACGACCGCGCGGCGGCGCTGCGCGAAGGCGGCGAGCGCGATGGCGACCACGAGCGTCGTGCCATTGAACAAAGGCTCGACGAAGAAGGCGCCGCCGAACAACTGAATGCCGGAGATGCCGACGGCGAGAATGAGAATGCCGAACACGCTGCCCCAGACATTGACGCGACCCGGCTTGATCGTGGTCGAGCCGAGAAAGGCGCCGACCAGCGCTGGCAGTAGGAAGTCGAGGCCGACATTGGCCTGGCCGATCCGCAATTTCGCGGCGAGCACGCAGCCCGCCAGACCGCAGATCACGCCCGAGGCGACGAACACGGCGATGACATAGGCGCGCACGGGAATGCCGTTCAGCGCCGCGGCTTTCTCATTGGCGCCGATGGCGTAGATGAAGCGGCCGATCGGCAGCCGCTCGGTGATGATCCACAAGATGATCGCAAGCCCGAGCACGTAGAAGGCGGGAACGGGAATCGCGAAGATCGAGGCGGAGTTGATCGCCAGAAACCCCTTCGACATCGTGCCGACCACTTGCCGCCCGCCGGTGTGCCACAACGCCAGCGCATAAAGGATCGTGCCGGTGCCGAGCGTGGCGACGAAGGCGTCGACCTGCGCGACTTCAACCAACAGACCATTGATAAAGCCGACAAAGCCGGCGCAGAGCACCACGAGCAGTATAGCGACCGGCCAGGGGACGCCATATTGGACCTGGAAGCTGATCGCCAGAATGTGCCACATGACGATGCCGAAGCCGACCGTGAGATCGATGCGACCCGCCATCATCGGCAGGGTCGCCGCCAGCGCGAGCAGCGCCACGATCGACTTGTCGGCCAGGATCGAGCGCAGATTGAGCCAGGTTGGGAAAGTGTCGGGCAGCAGGATCGAGAACAACACGATCAGAAACAGGGTCAACAGCGGCAGGCCATAGATCGGCAGAAGGCGCAGGATCGTCTGGCCCTTCGTCAACGTCGCGAGTTCGGCCCGGGTCGGTTCGAGCGCGTTGGACTTAATGGATTGCATGACCGGCCTCGGCTTCGGCGGTGCGCGCGATATTGGCGGATGCGGCGGCGAGCAGATTGCTGATCGACAGATCGCCGCCATGCAATTCCTGCCGGACGCGGCCGCGGTCGAACACCAGCGCGCGATGGCAGACTTTCGCGACCTCCTCGAAATCGGTGGAGACGATGAGAATAACCGCGCCGTCCTGCAACGCGAGATCGAACAGTTTGTAGATCTCCGCCTTGGCGCCGACATCGACGCCGGCGGTCGGGTCCTCGAACACGTAGATCTTCGATTTCAGCGCCAGCCAGCGCCCCACCACCACTTTTTGCTGATTGCCGCCTGACAGCAATTCGATGGCCAGGCCAGGATCGTTGGGGCGCAGGCCGACCGTCTCGCCAATTTTTCGCGAGGCGAGGCTCTCGCGGCGCGGCGACAACCAGGCCCACAGAGAACGACCGGCCGCGAGCGGGTTGAGGAAGAAATTCTCGCGCACCGAGAGGCCGGGCGCCAGGGATTCGCCGACGCGGTCGGCGCAGACGAGATTGATGCCGAGATCCATCGCATGACGCGGCGAGGCGATGCGGGTCACGGCGCCGTCGACGCGGATTTCGCCTTCCGTCAGCGGCTCCATGCCGAACAAAGCCCGGCTCACCTTCTCCTGACCGGCGCCGCGCAGGCCGACCAGGCCGACGATTTCGCCGGCGTGCAGGCGTCCGTCTAGCGGCCCCACTTCGCCGAAAGCGGCGTGCGAGAATTCCAGCCGCGGCGCGCCCTCGCGCTCGGCGGGGCGGCGAAAAACCTGGCTGGGCTCGCGTCCGACGATCAGCAGGATGGTTTCGTCGGGCGAGGTTTCCGCCACGATCCGCTCGCCCGCCACTTCGCCGTCGCGCAAAACCACCATGCGGTCGGCGATCTCGAACACTTCGTCAAGCCGATGCGAGACATAGATCATGCCGACGCCCTGGCCGCGCAGGCGCCGCAACGCGTCGAACAGCCGCGCCACCTCGTCGGCCGGCAGGCTCGCGGTCGGTTCGTCGAGTACGAGAATCTCGGCGTCCGTCATCAGCGCGCGGGCGATGGCGACCAGCGATTTCTCGGTGCGGGTGAGATCTTGAATCCGCAAGTCGGGATTGATGTCGGCGCCGAGCTTGGCGAGCGCGCGCGCGGCGCGTTTGCGCGCCCAACCCCATTCGATCAGGCCGAAGCGACGGGAATAGCCAAGCGTCAGACAAATATTCTCTGTCACCGTCATCCAATCGATCAGTCCGAGATCCTGATGGATGAAGCTGACCGGCATCCGCCGCGTCGCGTGGGTCATGTCCTGGCCGCGATAGGCGATCGTCCCGGAATCGGCGCCATAGACGCCGGCGAGAATCTTGATCAGCGTCGACTTGCCGGCCCCGTTTTCGCCCAGCAGCGCCACCACTTCCCCGCGCCCAACGCTCATCGAGACGCGGTTGAGCGCCTGCGTGCCGCCGAAACGCTTGGAAATGTCACGCGCCTCAAGCAAAACTCGCGCGCCTCTGCCGTCGCGACCCGACCCTCATCGACGTTTCCTCCCGCAAGGATTCCTTTATGTAATGGACCATGGCGCATCGCGGAACATGCTGTCAAGCCAATGAAAAAGCAGTTTGACAGGTTCTGCCAGCCCTCGCATTGCGGTTTTACAACCAGATAGATCTGCAAGGGGGACGCGATGGGGCAAGGCGGGGAAACGCTCTCGGCGCTCGCTTTCGAGCGCTACGATCCCACCGATAAATCGATCGAAGGGCGGCGGCGCCGAACAGATCCGTTTCGACATTCGCGAAAAGGCGATCGAGACTATCGGGCGCATCAAGCCAGCGGGCAAGCCCGCCGGTCTGCTGGCGCGCCTCGCCGAGGGGTTCTGACCGCCATCCCGTAAATCCGCAAACGATGATCCGCCGGTAAGTGGCGCGGCGTAAACTTTCGGGATATAGTGGTCCGGCGATGGCAAGACATTCGTTCTCAGGGACAGCGTTGGCCGCAGCCGCCGCGCTTTACGCAGCAAGTGGCCCCTCGGCCGACGCGGCCGCGCGCCGCGTCGCCCTGGTGATCGGCAACGCCGCCTATAGCACGTTGCCCGCGCTGGAGAATTCGGTCAACGACGCGGAAAAAGTGCGCGATACGCTGCGGGACGCCGGGTTCGAGACCTATTTCGGCGCCAATCTCACCCATTTGCAGGTCGAAGACCTGCTGCGCAAATTCTTCCGCGACGTCGACAATGCCGATATCGCGACAATTTACTATTCCGGCCATGGCGTGCAGGTCGCCGGCGACAATTTCATCGTCCCCATCGACGCCAAACTGGCGACGCCCTACGATATCGAACAGCAGACCTTCAAGGTCGGCGACATCTTCAACTATCTCACCGCCCATTCGCGCGCGCAGCTCATCTTTCTCGACGCTTGCCGCAACAATCCGTTCAAGGCCAACCGCTATTGGATCGGCGACACGCTGAAGAACGCCGACGTGAAAGTCGGGCTCGCTCGCGCCAATTACGGGGTCGGCAGTCTGATCGCTTTCTCCACCGAGCCCGGCGCCGTCGCCTACGACGGCAATACGACCTTGAGCCCTTATACAACGGCGCTGGTGCGCCACATCACCGCCCCCAACGAGGAAATCCGGCGCGCGTTGACGCTGGTGCGACGCGAGGTGATCAAGGCGACCGACGGCATGCAGGTGCCATGGGAAAACTCCGCGCTGGTCGACGACGTCTATTTGATGTCCTCGCCGCCGGGGCCGAAGGTCGCGCAGATGGTGCGTTTGTCGGCGCCGCCTGGCGAGCGCACAGTGTTGAAAATTCCGTCCCCAACGCGCTCAAGCGACGATGGTCTGGTCGTGCGCGTCGACACGCCGCCGGACCATGGGAAATTATGGCTCGACGGCAAGCTGTTGCCCGCGCGCGACCTGAGTCTGGACGAGTTCGAGCGCCTCTCGTTCGACGCGAATGGTTTGTCGCTCGGCGCCATCGGGCTGATGACCTATTCGGTGACCGACAAATGGTCGCAGACAGCGCATGGGATGGCGGCGATAACAATCGAAAGCGCCCGACCGGCCGCGCCGCCGCCGCGCGACCTCACGGCCGATGCGTCGGCGGCGCTGGCCAAAATGGCGAGCCGCGGCGCCGCGCCGACTGTCGCCGTCGGGCCGGTCAACCTACGGCTTGACGCCAGCCCGATCGAGGGCGCGCCGGCGGTGTTTGTCGAGCGCGCGCCGGCGCTCGGCGTGTTGCGGCTGGGCGAGCGCACGTTGAGCGCGCGCCAGCAATTCGCCTTCGCCGACCTCGCCAAGCTCGACTATCAACCGAGCGTCGGCGCGGAAGGGCGCAGGGACAACTTTGCTTTGACGCTGGTCGGCGCGAAAATGGCGAACGCGACCGTCGCATTGGCGCCCACGCTCGACGCCTGCGACCGGGAGGCGGCGAGCCCGCTCGATTTGCAGGGCGTCGGCGCGGGCAAATTGCCCAACGAGATTGACGCCGCCCGTGCGAACGAAGCCTGCCACAAGGCCATCGCCGCCTATCCCGGCGTGGCGCGTTTCGGCTATCAGCTCGGCCGCGCGCTGCTTGCGGCGGGCAAGACGGCGGACGCGAAAAACTGGATCGACGAGGCTGCGAGCGCCAGGCACACACGCGCGGCCTGGGAGCTTGGCAATCTCGAAACATTCGGCGCGCTTGGGGCCGCCGATCTCACCAAGGCCAACGCCTACTACAAGCAATGCGCGGACGCCGGCGACGCCTATTGCCTGTTGGCCTATGGCCGTAACCTTTATTACGGCCGCGGCGTCGCGCAGGACACGCGGATGGCACTGCAATTGATGCTGCGCGCCGCCGCGCTGGGCCACACCTATGCGAAGAACGAGCTCGGCTACATCTTTCTCTACGGCAAGGGACAGCCGGTCGACGCCGAGCGCGGCATTCGCTTCTATGAGGCCGGCGCCGAGCGCGGCGACATCTACTCGCTCAACAATCTCGGGCTTGTCTATCTGCGCGGGCTCGGCCGGCCCGCCGACGCCGCCAAGGCGCTGAGCTACTTCACCCGCGCTTCCGCCGGCGGGCACCCCTTTGCGCCAACCAATCTCGGCCGCATGGCGCGCGACGGCGTCGGCGGCCCCAAGGATTTGCCCGCCGCGCAGCGCTGGTCCGAACTCGCCGCCGAGCGTGGCGACTACTGGGGCGCGTTGGATCGCGCGGGGATGGAGAGCGACAACGCGGTCGCCGCCAAATTCCTTGCGCTCGCGGTTTCACTCAACCGCCAGGACGACAATTTCGACGCCGAAATGGAGGCGCAAAAAGCGCTCGACAAATTGCCGCCCACAGAGCTGAAGAAGGCCTTGGACGATCTCGCCGCCGCACTCGGCGCCGGCTCGATCGCGCCCGGCGCCACGGTCGAGGCGCAATTGATCGAGACGCAAGCCCGCGCCTGGCGCAGCCGCAACCCGCGGTTCGATCTGTTCTAGCGGCAGACCGTAATCTAAGGCATCGACCCGGCGAAGAGAGGGACCCAATGTCTGACGCACCGCCCCTAACGCCATTCGGATTGGAAACGCTGGAAACGCCAAACCCCAACGCGAAGCAGCCCCCCATATTGGCGCCGTATGCCGGAGCGAAATGCCGCTGCGGCCCCCGAAAGCGAGGATTGCCCATGCGATCTGTCAATCTCTTCGCGGCGCTCGCCGCTTCGTACCTGACGGGTTTTGCCGCTGACGCCTACGCGGCGTCCGGGTTCGGCCATGAGGCGCTGTCTCCTGGCGCCTGCGCGTCCGGTTATCACCCCGCCGCTGGCGGCGAATGCCAGCCCGACGTTGGGGAGGTGAACCGCTTTTGCCCGGCGGGAGGCGTGTATCATCCCGCGCCTCACGGCTGGTATTGCGAGAATGTCGAGACGGCGGCTCCGCAAGAGCCTCGGCCTGAATTTCACCCCCAGCTTCGGCCGAGGCCCTATCACGCCGAGCGCACACGAGAGCGTCCCCATGCGGCGCCTCTTGCAGTTCCTCTTGCAGCGCCTCGCGCTCGCGTGGCGCGTCATGGAGCGCGTCGCGCCGTTGTGGCCGAGCAGCCCAGCGATCTTCCGCGCTCGGTGACGGCGCCTGTGGCCCCGGTCAATCCGGGCGGGACGAACACTCAGCCGACACAAAGCGGCGGTGGCGGCGGCGGCGGCGGCGGCGGCGGCTGGTCCGATCGACGGCTGAAGCGCGACATCGTTTGGCTCGGCCTCTCGCCGAGCGGCCTGCCGATCTACAGCTTCCAATATGTCTGGGGCGGCCCGCGCTATGTCGGCGTGATGGCGCAAGACCTGTTGAAGCTGCGGCCTGAAGCGGTGATCTTCGACGAATGCGGCTATTACCGGGTCGACTACGCGAAGATCGACGTTGCTATGCGCGAGGAGGTTCTCGCCGCCTAGGCGCTGACATCAGGCGCGGTCGCGCTGCGCGTCAACCATCTGGGAACGGGAAGGTTTTTCTCGCGCAGGAACGCCGGGTTGAACAGTTTGGACGCATAGCGCGCCCCCGAATCGCACAGCACCGTCACGATCCTGCGCCCCGGCCCAAGCTCGCGCGCGAGGCGGATCGCGCCGGCGATATTCACGCCCGAGGAGCCGCCGAGCAACAATCCCTCGTGCTCGACCAGATCGAACACGATACGCACAGCCTCCTCGTCCCCGATCTGATAGGCGAAATCGACCGGCGCGCCTTCGAGATTGGCGGTGACGCGGCCCTGGCCGATCCCTTCGGTGATCGAAGATCCCTCCGACTTGAGAACGCCGGTCGTGTAGAAGGAGTAGAGCGACGCACCGTGCGGATCGGCGAGCGCGATCTTCACTTTGGCGTCGCGCTCCTTCAACGCCATACCGACGCCGGCCAGCGTGCCGCCCGAGCCGACCGCGCTAACGAAGCCGTCGATTCTGCCCTGCGTCTGCGCCCAGATTTCCGGCCCTGTCGTCTCGTAATGGCCGCGCCGGTTGGCGATATTGTCGAACTGATTGGCCCAGATCGCGCCGTTGGGATCGCTCCTGGCCAGGGCCTGCGCCAGCCGCCCGGAATATTTCACGTAATTGTTGGCGTTGGAATAGGGCGCGGCGGGGACTTCAACCAGCTCGGCGCCGAACAGGCGCAGCATGTCCTTCTTTTCCTGCGACTGCGTTTCGGGGATGACGATCACGGTGCGATAGCCCATCGCCGAGGCGACCATGCCGAGCCCGATCCCCGTATTCCCCGCGGTGCCTTCGACGACCACGCCGCCCGGCCGCAATTCGCCGCTGGCGATCGCGTCGTTGATGATGGCCAGCGCCGCGCGGTCTTTGACCGAGCCGCCGGGATTCATGAATTCGGCCTTGCCCAGGATCTCGCATCCCGTCGCCTCGGACGCGGCTTTAAGGCGGATCAGCGGCGTATGGCCAATGGCCTGAATCACGGAAGGATTAATCGACATTCTGCCCTCGTGGCGCGGGGGCGTCATCTAACACGGGCGAGCAGGATTTGGCAGCCCGCCATCGACCCAGCCTCAAGCCTTTCCAAAAGTCTCGTCGAAGGAATAGCCGGCGCCGCGCACGGTGCGGATCGGATCGCGTTCGCGCCCACGCGACAGCGCCTTGCGCAGGCGGCCGACATGGACGTCCACCGTGCGCTCGTCGATCTCGACCGATTGTCCCCACACGCCATCGAGCAGTTGCGCGCGTGAAAACACGCGGCCCGGACGTTCGAGCAGATATTCGAGCAACCGGAACTCGGTCGGCCCCAGATGCAGGTCGCGCGCGCCGCGCCGCACCCGCCGCGTCTCGCGGTCGAGATCGAGGTCGCCGGCGACCAGCCGCTCGGCGATCCGCTGCGGCCGGCTGCGGCGCAGCAGCGCGCGCACCCGCGCCATCAGTTCCGGCACCGAGAACGGCTTGACGACATAATCGTCGGCGCCGACGGAGAGGCCGCGCACGCGCTCGGTTTCCTCCCCGCGCGCGGTCAGCATGATGACGGGCAGCGTGCGCGTCGCCTCGCGCGCACGCAGGCGGCGGCAGATTTCCAAACCCGACACGCCCGGCAGCATCCAGTCGAGGATGAGCAGGTCGGGCGGCGATTCCAGCAAACGCAACTCCGCCTCATCGCCGCGCGCCACCGTCTCGGCGACATAGCCTTCGGCTTCGAGATTGTAGCTCAGCAGCAAAGCCAGATCGGCCTCGTCCTCGACGACGAGAATGCGCGGCAGTTTCGAGGCGCCGGCGCGGGTGGGGTCTCGTCGCGCCTCGTTCAAGCGTTGGCCTCCGACGCCATGGCCGAAGGCTCGACGTGGCCCTTGGGACGCTCGCCCGTCAGCGGCTGGCCGGTCACCAGATAGACCACGGTCTCCGCGATATTGGTGGCGTGGTCGCCGATGCGCTCGACGTTCTTCGAGCAGAACAGCAGATGCGCGCAGTAGGAGATGTTGCGCGGGTCTTCCATCATATGGGTGAGCAAATCGCGAAACACGCTGTCCTCCAGCGCGTCGAGTTCGACGTCGCGCTCCCACACCGCGTGCGCGCGCTCGATGTCGCGCTGGGCATAGGCGTCGAGCACGTCCTTCAGCAATTCCGTGGCGACGTCGTTCATGTGCTTGAGGCCGACGATCTCTCGTGGAGAGCGCGGCTCGCCGCCAATCTTGATCGATCGCTTGGCGATGTTCTTGGCGAGATCGCCGACCCGCTCCAGATCGCCGGCGACGCGGATCGCGCCGACGATTTCGCGTAAGTCCACCGCCATCGGCTGGCGCCGGGCGATGGTGAGGATCGCGCTGTCCTCGATCTCGCGCTGCAAGGCGTCGAGCCGCTCGTCGCACGCGATCACGGCCTGAGCGAGCGGCGCGTTGGAATGGATCAGCGCGTCCATCGCGTCGATCACCATTTTTTCCGCGATGCCGCCCATTTCGGCGATCCTGCGCTCCAGCGATTCAAGTTCTTTGTCATAGGCTTTCAGCGTATGGTCGGGCATTTGAGGCCTCCTTAAAGCGGTTGCCGATCAGGTGGAACCACCGTCATTGCGAGCGTGAGCCGAAGCAATCTACGCCTCGGCCAATCCGAATTTTCCAATCAATCCGCGATCTCGGCGAGGTGGATGGCTTCGCTTCGCTCGCAATGACGGAACCCCGACGCCATCTGTTCGGTGGCCGCGCTAGCCGAAGCGGCCGGTGATATAGTCTTGCGTGCGCTTGTCGCGCGGCGCGGTGAAAACCTTGTTGGTGGCGTCGTACTCGATCATCTCGCCCAGATACATGAAGGCGGTGAATTGCGAGACGCGCGCCGCCTGCTGCATCGAATGGGTGACGATGGCGATGGTATAGTCGCCGGAAAGCTCGTCGATCAACTCCTCGATCTTGGCGGTGGCGATCGGATCGAGCGCCGAGGTCGGCTCGTCGAACAGGATCACTTCCGGCTCGATCGCCACGGTGCGGGCGATGCAGAGGCGTTGTTGTTGCCCGCCGGACAGGCCAAGGCCGCTCGTTTTCAACTTGTCTTTGACTTCGCCCCACAGCGCGGCGCGCTTCAGCGCGGCTTCGACGCGTCCGTCCATCTCCGATTTCGGCAGCTTCTCATAGAGCCGCACGCCAAAGGCGATGTTGTCGTAGATCGACATCGGAAATGGCGTCGGCTTCTGGAACACCATGCCGACGCGCGAGCGCAGCAGATTGAGGTCGAGCGCGGGATCGAGCAGATCCTCTCCATCCATCAGCACTTCGCCCTCGGCGCGCTGACCGGGATAGAGGTCGTACATGCGGTTGAGCACGCGTAGCAGCGTCGACTTGCCGCAGCCGGAGGGGCCAATGAAGGCCGTCACCTGGCCGAGCTTGAGCGGCAGCGAGACGCCCTTCAGCGCTTTCGAGGCGCCGTAGTAGAAATCGAGGTTCTTGACCGTGATCTTGTCGCGCGACACCGCGCCCGAAGCGGCCGGTTCGGCCTGCGCGTTTGTCATCGTCATATCCATGACTGGCTCCGAACGTTTCGACTGACGCAATTATTGGCCGCCGCGCTTGGGGGCCGCGAGGACGCGCGCGAGGATGCTGAGGGTCAGCACCGCCGCGGTGACGATCAGCGCGCCGGTCCAGGCGAGCTTCTGCTGCTCGGCATAGGGGCTGCGCGCGAATTCGTAGATGATCAGCGGCAGGCTCGACATCGGCTGGGTGACGTCGGCGTTGAACAACGAGTTGCCGAGCGCGGTGAAGATCAGCGGCGCTGTCTCGCCGGTCATGCGCGCGGTCGCCAGCAGCACGCCGGTGACGAGGCCGCTCATGACCGCGCGATAGGCGACATTGCGGATGACGAGCGAGCGCGGCATCCCCAGCGCGGAGGCCGCCTCGCGCAAAGTGTTGGGCACCAGCCCGAGCATGTCCTCGGTGGTGCGAACGATGATCGGCGTCGCGATCACGGCCAGCGCCACGCCGCCGGCCAGCCCCGAGAAATGGCCGAACGGCACGACGCAGAACTGATAGACGAACAGGCCGACGACAATCGAGGGCGCGCTCAGCAGAATGTCGTTGATGAAGCGGATGACAATCGCGAGCCTGGTGTGGCGGCCATATTCGGCGAGATAGGTGCCGGCGAGGATGCCGATCGGCGCGGCGAGCGCGAGGCCGATCGCCGTCTGAATCAGGCTACCGACGATCGAATTGAGCAGGCCGCCCCGCACGCCCGGCGGCGCCGTCATCTTGGTGAACACATCGAGCGAGAGGCCGCCGAGGCCGTTCCAGAGCAAGGCGCCGAGGATCAGCGCAAGCCAGAGGAGGCCGAAGGCGGTCGCGGCGTAGCAGAAGGCCGCCCAAAGTCCGTTGCGAGCCCTGCGCGCTGCAAAAAGCGAGTTGGCCATCAGCGAGCGCCCTTATTTTCGAGCCGCGCCAGCATCAGCCGCGCCGCCGCCAGGACGATGAAGGTGATGATGAACAGGATGAAGCCGAGCGCGAGCAACGAAGCCGTGAACAGGCCGGGATCGGCGTCGGCGAAGGAATTGGCGATCATCGCCGAGATCGTCGTGCCTTGCGCCAGGATCGAGGCGTTGATATGCGGCGCATTGCCGATGACGAAGGTCACCGCCATCGTCTCGCCGAGCGCACGGCCCAAGGCCAGCATGATTCCGCCGATCACGCCGACGCGGGTGTAGGGCAGCACGATATTGCCGACCACTTCGAACGTGGTCGCGCCGACGCCATAGGCGGCTTCCTTGAGCACGGGCGGCACGGTCTCGAACACGTCGCGCGCGATGGCGGTCACGAAAGGCAGGATCATCACGGCGAGCACGAGGCCGGCAGTGAGCAGGCCGTAGCCGAGCGGCGGCCCTTCAAACAAAACGCCGATCACGGGGACATTGCCGAGCGAGTGGATCAGCGCGGGTTGCAGATAATCCTGCATGAAGGGCCTGAAGTAATAGACGCCCCAGATGCCGTAGATGATCGAGGGGATGCCGGCGAGCAATTCGATCGCGACGCCGATCGGCCGGCGCAAAGCGGGCGGGCAAAGCTCGGTGAGGAAAACGGCGATGCCGAGGCCGACCGGCACGCCGATCACCATCGCGATAATGGCGGTGAGCAGCGTGCCGTAGATCGCCGCCGCCGCGCCGAATTTCTCGCGCGGCGGGCTCCAGGCGTCGCTGATGAAAAAGCCGAGGCCGAATTCGCGGAAGGCGGGCCAGGCGCCGATGAACAGCGAGATCGCCACGCCGAGCAGCAGCGCCAACACGACGAGCGCAGCGGCGAACGTCATCACGCGGAATCCCGAATCGGCGTTCTTCAGCCGCCCCAGCGCGCGCGCGCGGTCTAAGGCTGCGGTTCGCGAGGGCTGCGTCGATGGCAGGGCGGTCGATGTCATGTCGTCACTTCCACGCGAAGGCCGCACGCGAAACCTCGAAAGCCGGCGACGCGACGCCGCCGGCCTTTGTCACGTCACTTCTGGGCGATGTCCTTCGCCCAGGTCTTCTTGACGAGGTCGATCACATTGGCCGGCATCGGGATGTAGTCGAGCGCCTTGGCCTCGTCCGCGCCCTTCTCGAAAGCCCAGCTGAAGAACTTCAGCGCGTCGTTGGAGGCGGTCATGTCAACCGGCTTCTTGTACATCAGGATGAAGGTCGCGGCGGTCATCGGCCAGGATTTGTCGCCGGCCTGATCGGACAGGATCAGATAATAGCCCGGCGCGTTGGCCCAATCGGCGTTGGCGGCGGCGGTCTGGAACGCCTCGACGGTCGGCATCACCTTCTTGCCGGCCTTGTTGATCATATCGACCCAGGCGAGCTTGTTCTGTTTGGCGTAGGCGTATTCGACATAGCCGAGCGCGCCTTCCGTGCCCGCGACATTGTTGGCGACGCCGTCATTGCCCTTGGCGCCGATGCCGACCGGCCAATCGACCGAAGTCGCCGTACCGACCTTGTCCTTCCACTCAGGAGACGCCTTGGCGAGATAATCGGTGAAGTTGAAAGTCGTGCCCGAGCCGTCGGCGCGGTGAATGACGGCAATGGCGGTCGCTGGCAGCTTCGCGTCCGGGTTGAGCTTGGCGATCGCGGGATCGTTCCAGGTCTTGATCTTGCCCATGAAGATCTCGGCCAGCGTCTTGCCGTCCAGGGTCAACTCGTCGGCCTTGACGCCGGTCAGATGCACAACGGGAACGATGCCGCCCATCACCATCGGCCATTGCGCGAGGCCCGCCTCGTCGAGATCCTTGGCCTTCAGCGGCGCGTCGGTGGCGCCGAAGGTCACGGTCTTGGCCTTGATCTGCTTGATGCCGGCGCCGGAGCCGATCGACTGATAGTTGAGGCCGCTGCCGGTCTCCTTCTTATAGCTGTCGGCCCATTTGGCGTAGATCGGATAGGGGAAGGTCGCCCCGGCGCCGGAGATGTCGGCGGCCGCGGCTGAGGTCACGCTGGCCGCGACGAGCGTCGCGCCGAGGAGGGACTTGAAGAACATGTAAGCCTCTTGAGTTGGACATCGCCGCCACCGCGCCGGTCTCGGCTTGTCGTTGCGGTGGTCGGCCTTATAGAAAGCCGTCGCGAGTTCTGTATGACGTCTCAATGACGTTGCGATGACAGCGCAAATCGCTGTTTTGCCTCAGGTATGCGTCGTGGAATGCGCTTCTACGGCGCCGTTTTGACGAGCGGCGTGAACGCCGTGAACGTCGAGCCCGCGCCGATGCGGCTGTCGATCGTCAATCGTCCGCGATGGCGGGCGAGGATGTGTTTGACGATGGCCAGCCCCAGCCCCGTGCCGTTCTTGGCTCGGCTCTGGCCGGGATCGACGCGGTAGAAGCGCTCGGTCAGCCGCGGCAGATGCTCGGGCGCGATGCCGTGTCCGTGGTCGCGCACGACGAGCGCGCCGTCCTTGGCCCGGCGCGTCACGGCGACCTCGACGCGGGAGGCGGCGCCGTCGGGCGCGGCGCCATATTTGATCGCGTTCTCGATCAGGTTTTCGGCGACGCGCACGAGTTCGTCGCGCTCGCCGGTGACGAGGACCGACGAATCGGCGTCGAGCTTCAGTTCGACGCCCATCTCGCGGGCGAGTGGGGCGAGCGTGTCAACGACGTGGCGGGCGATTTGCGCGAGATCGACTTGCCCGGCCGGGCGCAGGTGCTGTTTCTGTTCGATCCGCGACAGCGAGAGCAGATCGTCGATCAACCGCGCCATGCGGCGACCTTGTTCGCGCATGATGGAGAGGAATTTAGCGCGCGCCTTGCCGTCAGCCGCCGCCGGCCCTTGCAGGGTTTCGACGAAGCCGAGCAGCGAGGCGAGCGGGGTGCGCAATTCGTGGCTGGCGTTGGCGATGAAATCCGCCCGCATCCGCTCGACCCGGCGCGCTTCGGTGAGATCGCGCAGGGTCAACAGCATCGCGACGACGTCGCCGGGGTCGGTGGTGAGCGGCGCGATATCGACCTGGAACAGGCGTTCGATCGGCACCCGCTCGCTCCACAGCGCGGTCTCCGGCTCACCCCCGGAAGCGACGCGGCGGATCGCGTCGGTCACGTCGGGCGCGCGCAGCGCCAGCACCAGCGCCTCGCCTTCGCGCAAGGCCGGCAAAAGCTCGCGCGCGGGGAGGTTGACGAGCATGACGCGCGCTTCCGCGTCGATGAGTATGGCCGGCGCGGGCATCGCGCCGATCAGCTTCTCCGCCGCCGGCGCGCGCAGTTGCGCCGTCAGGTTGCGGCGCAAGAGTTTCGCCTCGCCCATCTCCGATAATCCCTGAAGGGTTCAGTCGTCGTCGAGTTCCGCCTTTTCGATCGCCTCGCTCAGCGATCGCCAGCGCCGGGCCGCCTCATGGGCGCCGAGCAGGGCCAATGCGAGCACGAACGGAACGATATAATATATCACGCGGAACAGCAGCAGCGACGCCAGCAGTCTGTCTGGCGAGCCGCCCACGCCCTTGATCATCGTCGCCTCGAACACGCCGAGCCCGCCCGGCGAATGGCTGGCGATGCCCAACATAGCCGCAAATGAATACAGCGCTGCGAAAGCGGGAAAGCCGACCGCGTTTCCGCTCGGCAGCAACACGTAGAGCGCGCCGGCGGCGGCGCACACGTCGATCACGCCGAGCGTGGTCTGGCCGAGCGTCACCATCGCGCCGGGCAGGCGGAAATGCAGCAGCACGCCGCGTCCCTGCCGGCGCAGGCGCGCGACCCAGAACAGATAAATCAGCAGCAGCCCGATCAGGGCGGCGCCGATGGCGCGGTTGAGAGAAGCCGGGAACTGGTTGATCTCGCCGATGGCGCTGGCGTCGAACAGAAAACCGCTCGCCAGCACCAATCCCATGCCGAGCCAGAACGTGATGCCGGCGACCACCGTCAGGCTGGCGATGCGCCCCGCCGAAAGACCCGCCGGCCCATAGATCCAGTAACGCACCGCCCCGCCCGTGACGAGCGGAAAGCCCAGCGTGAACGAGATGGCGTAGCTGGTGAACGAGGCCAGCGCGGTCAGCGGATAAGGCACGCGCGACCCGAGATGGCGCAGCGCCAGCGCGTCGTAACCCGTCAGCGCGAGATAGCTGGTCGCGGCAAGGCCGAGCGCCAGCAGGATCTGCTGCGCGCTGGTGGCGCGGAAGGCGCTTTCGAACTGCGCGAGATCGATCTTCACCAGCGTGCGGCCGAAGATGAAGATCGAGACCGTGACGATGACGAAGCTCATCGCCACGCCCAGCCGGCGCAGAGCCACGCGATGGCGGTTCACCGCATCCGCGAGGCGGCCGATCACTGTTGTGGGCGCCTCCGGCTGCTCGGAGGCGCCTTGATCTTGTCTCAGCGCCATGGGGTAGCGGAGTCCTCAATCCTGCCGGAGCGGCCTATAGAGCCGCCGCGGCGGGGGAGCAAGGCGCGCTTACTTCTTCACCAGCGGGCAGGTCGAGTCGGCGAGTTTGCCAAACGCCTGTTCGCCCGACATTTTCTCGACGAGCTTGTAGTAGTCCCACGGACCCTTGGACTCGGCCGGCGACTTCACCTGGAAGATATACATCGAATGCTGCATCAGCCCGTCTTCGCGGATGAAGCCGTCGGAGGTGAACATGTCGTCGATCTTGGCCTTGTGCAACTCCGCCAGCACCTTGTCCGATTCGGTCGTGCCGGCGGCCTTGACCGCGTTGAGATAGGTCATGGTCGCGGAATAATAGGCCGCCTGATTGAAGGTCGGCTCAACGCCGGTCTTTGCCATGAACCGCTTGCCGAAAGCGCGGCTCTTGTCGTTGAGATCCCAATACCAGGCGGCGGTGAGATAGAGGCCCTGGGCCGTCTCCAGTCCCAGCGCGTGAATATCGGAAATGAAGGCGAGCAGCGCCGCCGGCTTCATCGTTTTGGTGATGCCGAATTCGGTGGCGGCTTTAAGCGAATTGACGAAGTCGCCGCCGGCGTTGGCCAGACCCAGCACCTGCGCGTTCGAGGCCTGCGCCTGCAACAGATACGAGGAGAAGTCGGAGGTCGCGAGCGGCACGCGCACCGCGCCCGCCACCGTGCCCCCGCCCGCCTTGACGACGCGCGCGGCCGAATCCTGCAACTGCGCGCCAAAGGCGTAGTCGGCGGTGAGGAAGAACCAGCTCTTGCCGCCCTGCTTGAGCATCGTCGTCGCGGTGCCGTTGCCAAGCGCGGTGGTGTCGTAGGCGTAGTGGATCATATAGGGGTTGCAATCCTTGCCGGTCAGCGAGGCGCCGGCCGCGCCGATGGCGATGAACGGGATTTTCTTTTCATTCGCCGCCGCCGCCATGGCGAGGCTGACGCCGGTGTTGGAGCCGCCGAGCACCAAAGTCACGCCGTCGGTATCGGCGAATTCCTTAAATTTCTGGCCGCCGAGGCCGGGCTTGTTCTGGTGATCGAAGGTCTTGATCTCGATTGGATTTCCCAGCGCCTTGCCGCCGAAATCCTCGATCGCCATTTTGATCGATTCCACCGCCTTCGGCCCAATCACGTCGGCGTAGAGGCCGGACATGTCGTCGATGTCGCCGATCACGACCTTATCCGAGGCCGCTTCGGCCGACCCGGTCGCCAGCGCCGCGAGCAGGGCGGCGGAGGCCGTCGCCAACATGAGAAACTTCCGCATATCCACAAACTCCCGAAGCGATTTCCATCCCCGGCGTTTTTCTGCGCCGCGCCCTGCTTCTAACGCCCAAGCGCTCAGGGTCAACGGGCGCGCGCTTAGTGGCGCACTTGGCGTGCGCGGGCGGCGAGCGCGGCGGCCAGCAGCGCCATCGCCGCCAGCGCGCCGAAGGCGATACGGAGATCGGCGATCGAGGCGATGGCGCCGACTAACGGCGGTCCGGCGAGCAGGCCGGAATAGCCCGCCGTCGCCACCGCCGCGATGCCGCGCGCCGGGCTCGACGCATGGGCGGCGCTCTCGCTGAACAAAGCCGGCACGACATTGGAAAGGCCCGCCCCGACGAGGGCGAAGCCGAGCGCCGCCGGGACGAGGGCCGGCCAGAGGCAGGCCAGCGCCAGACCCGCCGCCGCGAGCGCGGAACCGCCGAATATTGCGGGCAGGCGACCCAGCCGGGCGATCACTGCGTCCCCGAACAGGCGACCCGCGATCATCGCCGCCGCGAAGGCGGCGTAGCCCAGCGGCGCGGCGGCTGGGCCGACGCCGAGCGAGACGAGATAGACGCCGTCCCAGTCGATCATCGCGCCCTCGACGATGAAGCAGAAGAACGCGATGGCGGCGAGCCCGAGCAGCGCGCGCGGCGGCCAGCCGAACGGGCTCGACGTCGCTTTCGGCGTCGCGCCGGGTTCGATCCCGAGGTGGGCGGCGGCCACCATCGCGGCGACGCCTATCGCCAGCCCGAACAGCAGCGCGCGCCAGCCAAAGCCCAACATCAGCGCGGCCGCGCCAAATCCGGCGCCGAACAGGCCGCCGACGCTGAACGCGGCGTGAAACGACGACATGATCGGGCTGGCCCAGCGGCGCTCGACTTCCGCCGCGTGGGCGTTCATCGTCACGTCCATCAGGCCATTGCTGGCCCCGAGGCCCAGTCCGACCAACGCCAGCGCGCCGGCGCCCGGAGCCATCGCGGCGACCGCGAAACAGAGGCCGAAGGCGAGCCCGGCGCGGAGCGAAACCGTCCCCGTGCCGCCAAGCCGGGGTCCAAGCGCGCCGGCCAGCGGCATGAACGTCACCGCGCCCAAGGCCAGCATCAGCAACAGCAGGCCCAACTCGCCGTTGGAAAGACCGAGTGCGCCCTGCATCGGCGCGATGACCGCCGACCAGCCGCCAAAGCCGAAGCCGTTGGCGAAAAACAGCAGCGAAGTGGCGAACCGATCGCGGCGCAGGCTCACGCAAGGCCCGCCTCGGCCAGAGCCTGCGTCTGCCGCGCTCCCACCGCCTCAGCCGAGAAATCGCCGAGCGCGTCCTCGAACAGGCGATGGAAGTTGAGTTCGGCGCCGAGCCGCAGGAACGCCGCGCCGAGGCCGATGGCGGCGCGGTCGAGGAACACGAATTCGCGCGGCGCGATCAGTGAAGTTCCCTCCGAACGGAGCGCCTGCATGACGGCGCGGATTTCCTTGCGGCCGAACTCCGACGGCTTCACCCCGTCGGCGAAGCTGCGCACGCGGTCATCCAGAATCGGGCCGTAGATGAACGATGCCCAGATGTTCATCGCCTCGATAGTGGAGGGTTTCAGGTTGCGGAAGCCCCAGAGGTCGTAGGCGTGCGCGAGGCGCGCGCGATCCTCGGTCTGCAAAGCGCGGTAAAGCTCGACCACGCCGGCGACGAAGCGCATCGGAAAGATCCGCACGCAGCCGAAATCGTAGAGATTGACCGCCTCGCCCGCGCCGGCCACGGAATAATTGCCCAGATGCGGGTCGCCGTGGATCACCCCATAGCGCAGGAACGGCCGCCACCACGCCTTGAACAGAAGTTCCGCCAGATGCGCGCGCGTTTCCGGCGCGGCCTGTTCGAACGACAGCAGTTTCGCGCCGTCGAGCCATTGCAGCGTGAGCAGGCGCTTCGACGATAGCTCGGGATGCGGGCGCGGCACGCGCACGTCAGGCGTATCCGCCAGCATGATCTGGTAGAGCGCGGCGAGCTTGATCTCGCGCCCGTAATCCAGCTCCTCGCGCAGCCGGTCGCCGATCTCGATCTGCACCTCGCGGGTGTCGATCGCCGCGCCCAGGCGGCGGCGTAGCGAAAACAGCATATTGAGCTGCGACAGATCGGCCTCCACGGCGGAGGCCATGTCGGGATATTGCAATTTGCACGCGACCAACTCGCCTTGCAAAGTCGTGGCGCGATGCACTTGGCCCAGCGAGGCGGCGGCGGCGGGGGTCAGGTCGAACTCTGCGAATCGCGTTCGCCATTCCGGTCCCAGTTCGGCCTGCATCCGCCGCCGCACGAAAGCCGCGCCCATCGGCGGCGCCTGCGATTGCAGTTTCATCAATTGTTCGGAATAATCGGCGGGCAGCGCGTCGGGAATGGTCGCGAGCAGTTGCGCGACCTTCATCATCGGCCCTTTCATCGAGCCCAAAGCCTGCGCGAAGGCGCGCGCGTCGTCGCCGCTTCCCGACCCCGTCAGCCGGCTCGCGCCCATCTTGGCGACAAAGGCGCCGGCCTCGACGCCGAGCCGGGCATAGCGGCTGGCGCGGGCGGAAAGGCGGTTGGCTTCATCGTCGCGAGGCATGGCAACCTGGGGCGGGAGGACAGGCGCTACATAGGCGGCGTGGCGCGCGGCCGCTAGTCGCGGCTTCGGCTTTGCAGGAACCGCCCGAGGGACTAGAACGCGGACCTCCGCCGCCGAGACCCTCGCGATGCAACTCATTGGAATGCTCGATTCTCCCTATGTCCGCCGCGTCGCGGTGGCGATGCTGGCATCAGGCCTGCCGTTCGAACACCGGCCGATCTCGCTGTTTCGCCATATCGACGCCTTCGTCGCGCTGAGCCCACTGTTGAAGGCGCCGTCGCTGATCGCGGAGGACGGCGAAGCGCTGGTCGATTCGAGCGTCATCCTCGAATATCTCGCCACGCGCTCGCCGGCGCTCGCCGCGCTGCGGCCGCAAAGCCTGCCAGCGTTCCGCGCGCTGGCGACGGCGTTGACGGTGATGGAGAAGTCGGTGCAGGTCCATTACGAGCGCGCTGTGCGGGCGCCCGGCGAGCAGAGCGAAAGCTGGCGCGCGCGGGCGATGCGGCAGTTGCGCGTCGGCCTCGACGCGTTGGAAGCGGCGGCGCCGGAGGCATGGTTGGAAGGCAAGCTCGGCCACGCCGACATCGCCGTCGCTTGCGCTTGCGAGTTTCTGGCTGGGACGTTGGGCGACATCGTGGCGATGCAGGATTATCCCCGGCTGGCCGCATACGCCGCCCGCGCCGAGGCTTTGCCGGCCTTCGCAGCGGCGCCGGCTGTCGATGGCGCCGTGGCGGGAGGCTCGCGATGATTCCCGACAAGATGCGCGCCGTCATCGCGCCCAACCCCGGCGGCCCGGAAGTTCTTACGCTGGTCGAACGACCGGTTCCGACGCCGGGAGCGGGGGAAATTCTCATCAAGGTCGAAGCGGCGGGGGTCAACCGGCCCGACGTGCTGCAACGGCTCGGCGGCTACGCGCCGCCGCCCGGCGCCTCCGACGTGCTGGGGCTTGAGGTCGCCGGCGAGGTCGCCGCGTTCGGCGAAGGCGTCGCGCTACATGCGGTCGGCGACCCCGTGGTGGCGCTGCTGCCCGGCGGTGGTTACGCCGAATATGCGATCGCGCACGAGAGCAACGCGCTGCCGGCGCCGCAGGGCCTGTCGATGATTGAGGCGGCGGCGATACCCGAGACATACTTCACGGTCTGGACCAACGTGTTCGAGCGCGGCGGGTTGAAGGCCGGCGAATGGTTGCTCGTCCACGGCGGCGCGTCGGGGATTGGAACGACGGCGATCCAACTCGCGAAAGCGTTCGGCGCTAAGGTGATCGCCACCGTCGGCTCGGACGAGAAGGCGCTGGCGTGCCGCAAGCTCGGCGCGGACGTCGTCGTCAACTACAACGCGCAAGATTTCGTCGCCGCCACGCGCGCGGCGACGGGCAAGGGCGCGGACGTGATCCTCGACATGGTTGGGGGGGACTATGTCGCCCGCAACTACGCCGCCGCCGCGCTGGATGGACGGATCGTGCAGATCGCGTTCCTGAAGGGGCCGACGACGCAGGTCGATCTGCGACCGCTGATGATGAAGCGGCTGGTCCATACCGGGTCGACGTTGCGGCCGCGCTCGCCGGCGGAAAAGGCTGTGATCGCCGAGCATCTGCGCGAGCAGGTGTGGCCGCTGCTGGAGGCGGGTCGCTGCAAGCCGATCATCGATTCGACGTTCGCGCTCGATTCTGCCGACAAGGCCCATGCGCGGATGGAATCCTCGGTGCATTTCGGCAAGATCGTGCTGACGATCTGAATGGCGCGGCATCGTCTGACGATCGAATATGACGGCGCGGGTTATTCCGGCTGGCAGCGGCAGGAGAACGCTCCCTCGATCCAGCAGGCGCTCGAACAGGCGATCGCGCGGTTCGCCCCGGAAGCAGGGCATGTCGCAGGCGCCGGGCGCACGGATGCGGGCGTTCATGCGCGCGGCCAGGTCGCGCATGTCGATCTCGACCGCGAATGGCTGGGCTGGCGGCTGCGCGAGGCGATCAACGCGCATCTTCGCCACGAGACGATCAGCGTGGTCGAGGCGGCGCCGGTGGCGGCGGATTTCGACGCCAGACGCAGCGCGTTGGCGCGGCACTACCGCTATACCGTGATCAACCGGCGCGCGCCGCTGGTGTTCGAGCGCGGCCGGGCGTGGCGCGTCAAGCAACCGCTCGACGCGGCGGCGATGCACGCGGCGGCGCAGGCGTTGGTTGGACGCCACGATTTCTCGACCTTCCGCGACGCGCAATGTCAGGCCAATTCGCCGCTGCGGACGCTCGATTATATCAGGGTTGAACGCGCCGGCGAGACGATCCATTTCGACGTCGGCGCGCGCTCGTTCCTGCATCGGCAGGTGCGCTCGATGGTGGGTTCGCTGGTCGAGGTGGGCTTGGGCAAATGGAGCGCGGCGGATTTGCGCGGCGCGCTGGAAGCCGCCGACCGCAGCCGCTGCGGCCCCGTAGCGCCGCCGGACGGTCTTTATCTGGAACGGGTCGACTATCCCTTGAAATAGCGGCGCAGGATTCGCTCGTAGATCGCCGACAGCGCTTCGATATCTGCGAGATCGGCGTATTCATCGACGCCGTGCATATTGCCGCTGAGCAGGCCGAGTTCAACCACGGGACAGATGTCCTTGAGGAAGCGCGCATCCGAGGTGCCGCCGCCAGTGGAGAGTTCGGGCCGCCGCCCGGTCACGTCGGCGACGGCCTCGCCCACCAGATCGGTGAACGGACCGCGCGGGGTGAGGAAGGAGACGGCGTTGGTTGGATCAAAGCCGAGATCGTAGTTCACGCCCGTCGCGTCGAGGCGGCGGTGGATTTCGACGGCGAGCGTCGCCGGCGTCCAGCGGTCGTTGAAGCGGATGTTGAAGACGGCGCGCACTTCGCCGGGAATGACGTTGGTGGCGCCTCCGCCGGCTTCGACGGCGACGATCTCCAGGTTGCTCGGCTGGAAATCCGCCGTTCCCGCGTCGAGCGCGGGCGCCAGCAGCGCGTCGAGCGCGCGGGGCAGGGCGCGCACGGGATTGTCGGCGAGATGGGGATAAGCGACGTGGCCCTGCCTGCCAATCAAACGCAGCCGGCCGGTCAGCGAGCCGCGCCGGCCGTTCTTGATCGTGTCGCCGAGACGCGTCACGCTGGTCGGCTCACCCAGCACGCAATGGTCGATCCGCTCGCCCCGCGCGCGCGCCCACTCGACCAGCTTGATTGTGCCGTCGACGGCGGGGCCTTCCTCGTCGCCGGTCAGCAGGAAGGCGATCGAGCCCCTGCACGCGCCCGATGCGGCGAAGCGCAGGCTGGCTGCGAGCGCGGCGGCGACGCCGCCCTTCATGTCGGCCGCGCCGCGCCCCCACAGCCGGCCTTCCGCGATTTCCGCCCCGAACGGATCGAAACGCCAGCGCGAAACGTCGCCGGGTGGCACGACGTCAGTATGGCCGGCGAAGGCGAGGCAGGGCGCAGCCGCTCCGAACCGCGCGTAAAGATTTTCGATTTCGCCGAAGCGCAGTCGCTCGCAGGCAAAACCCGCGCGTGCGAGCAAATCCTCGACATAGGCGAGCGCGCCCTCGTCGGCGGGCGTCACGGAACGGAAGCGGACCAGCTTTTGCGCGATCTCCAGCGCGGTCGGGCTCGTCATCGCGGGCGCATCTCGCGCACCAGCGCGGCCCAGTCGAGCGCGACGTCGTAGATCGGCGGTTCGGTGTTGGAGAGCAGCGTCCACAGCCCCGGCACCTGGCTGTATTTCAGCGCCTTGACCAGCACCCGGCCGTCGGCGAGGCCGCAGACGCACATGCGCCCGATCAGGTCGTCGCCCGGCGGGTCGCGCACGTCGTCGTAGAACACCAGCCAATTGTCGAACAACGCGCCGAGCGAATGGCCGCGGATCTGCACGGCGACGGTGGAGTCGCTGGCCGCGTCCGGCGCATCGACGTCGTCGAACGGCCCCTGCGCGTCGGCGTAGAAATGCGCGATCGCGCCGGCGCCGACATAGCCGACCAGGGAAACGCGGCCGGTCGGATGGCGCGAACGGCCGCCCCCGACCAGGCGCGGCGGCTCGACGCCGAGATAATCGGCGACGAGGGCGATCTCCTCGGCGCGCAGCCGCCGGGAGCCGTTGAGCAGATCGGTCACGGCGGAGGGCGAGCGGCCGAGCGCCTTGGCCAGACCACTGCGGGTCTTGCGCTTTTCCTTCAGGCCTTCCCGAATCCATTCGACGGTCATGAATTAACTATTCGGCTTTTCCGAACGCTGTGCAATTATGAATTTCAGAAATTTTCTTGACAGAAGTGTTCTGTTTCCCCAAAATAGGAACATAACACGAACAAAACGGAGGCTGGGATGGCAAAAGCCGGGGCACGCGAGCGCAAGTCCGAAACCGACGGCGAGCGATCCCGCCGCGCGAGTGCGCGCCATCTCGCCGACCTCAAGCGCGCGCACGTTCGCCCGCCGCCGGATGTCGCGGTGAAAGCGACCTCGACGCCGATCCGCATGTCCGGCGTTCCCGCTTCGTCCAACTGCACCTCGCCTGCGGCCCTCTGCGCGGAGTTGATGTCATGAGCCTGAAGCCCCGCAAGACGAAGAAAGCCAAAGCCTCGGCGGCGGACGAAAAGCTCGACGCCACGCCGGAACGGCTCGCGCGCGCCGAGGAGGCCGGCCAGGCAGTGGAAAAGACGCCGGGGCGGGCGCGCCGCTTGCTCGATCCGTTCGACGTGATGCGCGCCACCCGCGCGCTGGCCCCGCACGATCCAAAACTAAACGACATCCGCTGGCTGACCGGCGAGGCGCTGCGCCGCGTCCACAGCCGCGCCGGCCTCGACGGCCTGCGCGCCGTCGCGCTGGATCGGATCGGACAAACCGGCTTCGGGCCCCGCTCCGGCCTGCCGGCGAGCGAAATCGCGCTGCACGCGCGG
>JANLPL010000252.1:0-2778 GCA_031367195.1 Bradyrhizobium sp. | reverse complement strand
AGCCATCGCCGAGCGCGCGCGGGCGCTCAGCGGCTCGCGCATTGGCTCCGCCGTGCGGTTCGACGGCGAGTTGTTGCATATGATCGCGTTCCGCGGCTCCTCGCCCGAAGCCGAGGCGGCGATGCACGCGGCCTTTCCGATGAAGCCGGGCAACGGATCGTTGAACGCCCGCGTCATCGCCGGGCTCGTCCCGCTGCAAATTCCCGATATCGAGCTCGACCCCCATTATCAGCTCGGCGACGTCGCCAAGAAAGGCGACTATCGCGCGTTGCTCGCGGTGCCGATGATCCACGAGGGCCGCGCGATCGGCGCGATCGGCGTCGGCCGCGACGAACCCGGCGCCTTTCCCGACAAGATCGTCTCCCTGCTGCAAACCTTCGCCAGCCAGGCGGTGATCGCGCTGGAGAACACACGGCTGTTCAACGAGACGAAGGAGGCGCTGGAGCGGCAGACCGCGACCGCCGAGGTGCTCAAGGTCATCAGCCGGTCCGTCTCCGACGCGGCGCCGGTGTTTGAAGCCATTCTGGATTCCTGTCAGCGCCTGTTTGGTCTTGCGGCCGTCGCCGTCTATCTCGTCGAGGGGGAAATGGTGCGCGGCGTGGCGCAAAAAGGCTGGGACAGCGGCGATTGGGGCCGCGACGCGCAACCGCTCGCGGGAAGCTCCACGGGCCAAGCCATCGCGGAGCGTCGAGCCCTCCATTTCCCTGACCTCGCCGACAAGCCCGACCTGCCGGAGAAAATTGTGCGAACGGTGCGAGAGGCCGGCGGCTTGTCGGTGCTCTACGCGCCGATGCTCCTGGCAGATCACGGGGTCGGCTCGATCGTCGTCTCCCGAAAGCCGGCCAAGCCGTTTACCGAGCGGGAAATTGCGCTCGTGCAGAGTTTCGCAGATCAGGCGGCGATTGCGATTCAGAACGCGCGGCTGTTCAACGAAACGAAGGAGGCGCTGGAGCGGCAGACCGCGACCGCCGATGTGCTGAAGGTCATCAGCCGTTCGGCGTTCGATCTCGATTCGGTGACGACGGCGATTCTGGAAACCGCGGCGCGATTGTGCCGCGCGCCGCTCGGCACGCTGCACCTTCGCGATGGCGAAGTTTGTCGGTTGGTGACGCAATTCGGCTGGTCCGAGGCGTTCGAGCAAATTGCGCGCGACAATCCAATCCCGGCTCGCTATCCCTTGCACTCACGCCGCCCCATGCGCGCTGGCGAATTCGCGCAGTTCGCGGACGCCTCGAGCGATCCTGAATATCTGTACCAATCGAGCGCGAAGCTGGGCGGCTATCGCGCGATCATCGTCATCCCGATGATGCGCGAAAATGAGCTGGTCGGCATTTTCAGCCTTGCCCGGCCCGAGCCGGAATTGTTCACGCCGGGTCAGATCAAGCTCGTCCAGACCTTCGCCGATCAGGCGGTGATTGCGATCGAGAACGCGCGGCTGTTCGGCGAGGTGAAGGCGCGCACGCGCGATCTGAGCGAGGCGTTGGAACGGCAAACCGCGACAAACGAGGTCTTGTCGGTGATCAGCCGCTCGCCCTCGGATCTGATGCCGGTGCTGGAGACGATTTCCGATACCGCCTCCCGGCTGTGCGGCTCGGAGCAAACGATCTTTTTCCGCTTTGACGGCGAAGTCTTCCGTTTTCTCGCCAGTTGGAACTTCCCCGCCGAGGTCAAGGAAATGCTGGAGCGTCGCCCGATCTGGCCGGGCCATCCGTCCGCGCTGGGCCGCGCGGGCGCGACGCTGAAGCCGGTCTACATTCCCGACGTCCTCGCCGATCCCGACTACGGATTGAAAGGCGAGCAGCAGGCCGCGCGCTACCGCACGACGATGGCGGTTCCCTTGCTGCGCGAGGGACGGTTGATCGGCGCGCTGTCGCTCAACCGCGCTGAACCGGGGGCCTTCACCGACAAGCACGCTGAACTCGTCGGCACCTTCGCCGACCAGGCGGTGATTGCAATCGAGAACACGCGGCTGTTCGAGGAGGTGCAGGCGCGCACGCGCGATCTGAGCGAGGCGTTGCAACAGCAGACCGCAACCGCTGAGGTGCTGAAAGTCATCAGCCGTTCGGCGTTTGATTTGCAGATGGTTTTTGACGCCTTGCTGTCCTCCGCGGTTGATCTCGTCGGCGGGGTCGGCGGCGCAATCGCGTTGCGCGAGGGCGACGAGCTTCGCTTTCGGGCGGGGTCAAGCCCCGGCGGGACGTGGCCGATCGACTTCGTCGGCCGTCTCATCCCGATAGACAGATCGTCGGCGGCGGGCCGAGCGGCGGGGTCGGGCCGGATAGAATATGTCCCCGACGCCGACGCCGACCCGGAATTTCACCGCGTCGCCAGCGGCGCGTTTGGCGTCAGTTACCTCGGCGTTCCACTCGCACGAGACGGTCGCGTAGAAGGCGCGCTGACGATCATTTCGGCGCGCAAACATGCCTTCACGCAGCGGCACATCGACCTGGTGCAGACCTTCGCCGACCAGGCCGTGATCGCCATCGAGAATGTCCGGCTGTTCAACGAAGTGCAGGCGCGCACGCGGGATTTGACCGAGGCGCTGCAAATGCAGACTGCGACCTCGGACGTGCTGAAGGTCATCAGCCGCTCGGCGTTTGATCTGCAAGCGGTGTTCAACACGCTCATCACGTCGGCCGTCGAACTTGGCGGCGCGCTCACCGGCACTATCTGTGTGCGCGACGGCGACGTTTATCGCTATCGCGACACGGTCGGCGCCGAGCTTACAAGCGCGCTGGCAAAGTATCTGAGGGAACATCCGGCGGTTCCCAGCCGCTC
>JANLPL010000309.1:0-4452 GCA_031367195.1 Bradyrhizobium sp. | reverse complement strand
GCGATCTCAAGGCGCATCACCTCGCCCACCAGACCTTCGCCGATGATGATGCTCTTGACCAAGCCATCCACAAAGCCGTCGAAGCCCTCAACAAAGAGCGCAAACCCGTTCCGTTGGACAGGTTACGAATCTCTGCTTAGTCTCCGCGTGAACCCTGCAGCACTAGACCCGCCGCCGGCGCGATTTCGCAAAGGTGTCGAAGGCGACGGCCAGCACGATGATGACGCCGATGACGATCTGCTGGATGTAGGACGAGACGTTCATAAGCACGAGGCCGTTGAGCAGCACGCCAATCAACAGTGAGCCGACGACGGTGCCGAAGATCGTCCCGGCGCCGCCAAACAGGCTCGTGCCGCCGATCACCACCGAAGCGATGACAGTCAGCTCGTAGCCGGTCCCGGCCACTGCCTCGGCCGAGTTAAGGCGCGCGGCGAGGACGAATGCGCCGAGGCCGGCGAAAAAGCCCATGATAACGTATACGCTGGCGATGACGCGATTGACGTTGAGCCCAGAAAGCCGCGCGGCTTCGGGGTTGCCGCCCACCGCATAGACTTGGCGGCCATAGCGCATGTAGCGCAGCACGATGTGTGCGAGCACAGCGGCGGAAAGAAAAATGATCACCGGGATCGGCACCGGCCCGATCTTGCCTTGTCCCCACCATGTGAACGAGGGCTCGAAGCCGGAAATCGGCCCGCCCGCTGCGAACAGCAGCGCCGCGCCGCGAAACGCCGACATGCCCCCCAAGGTGACGACGAACGGGGGCACCTTCAGCCTGGTAATCGCCAGACCTTGCAGATAGCCGGCAGCGACGCCCACGAGAATCGCGGCGAGCGCGGCGAGCCCCCATCCGTATCCGACCCCGCCTTCGCCGACCGTGAACCGGTTCTCCAGTCCGCCCTTGGCGACGGCGGCCGCGACCAATCCCGCGAAGGCGACGACCGAGCCGATGGAAAGATCGATGCCGGCGGTGAGGATCACGAAGGTCATGCCGATCGCCAACAGTCCGGTGATCGAGACTTGGCGCATGACGTTGAAGAGATTGATCGAGGACAGAAACCGCGGCTCGACGACCGCGAACAGCGCCATCAAGACGATGAGAAAGAGCAAAGGCGCGAACCGCGCGACAAAGCCGAATACGTCAACGCCCTTGCCGTCGGTGAGGTCCTCAATTCTCGTTTCGGTCATTGCGCCCTCAATTCGTCGACGCCCGTCGGTCGGTCAGCGCCTCGTGTGCCGTCATCATCGACATCAGAATTTCCTGCGTCGCCTCGGTGCGGGCGATCTCGCCGGTGACGCGGCCCTCGCGCATCGTCACGATGCGGTCGCAGACCGCGAGAATTTCCGGCAGTTCCGAAGAGATCACGATCACCGCGATGCCGGACTTCGCCATCTCGATCAAGAGATTATGCACTTCGACCTTCGAGCCGATGTCGACACCGCGCGTCGGCTCGTCGACGATCAGGATTTTCGGCCTCAGCGCGAGCCAGCGCGCGAGCACCACCTTTTGCTGATTGCCGCCGGAAAGATCGCCCACGGGTTGATCGGGACCCGCCATGCGCAGGCTGAGCTGGCGCCGGTATTCCTCAACGAGCCGGCTTTCCTTGCGCTCGTCGATGAAAATCCGCATCCGGCTGATCTGGTCGTGCGCGGCGATCGTCATGTTAGTGCGGATCGCAAGACGCAGGAACAACGCCTGCTTCTTGCGGTCTTCGGGCACAAGCCCGATGCCGCACGCCATCGCGTCTTGCGGACCTTGAAACGAAACCGGCTCGCCGCCGACGACAATCGACCCTCGATCGAATTTGTCCGCGCCGAAAATCGCGCGCGCGGTTTCCGTCCGTCCGGCGCCCACGAGCCCGGCAAGGCCAAGAATTTCACCCTTATGGGCGGTCAACGAAACGTCCACGAGTTCGATCGCGTGGGGGTCGCGCGCGCTGCGGCGGCGGGTCAATCCCTTGACCTCGATCGCGACGGGCCCATGCTCGGGGATCGGCCGCTCGCCATAGAGCGAGCCGACGTCGCGTCCGACCATCATTCGGATGATCGCGTCGACGTTGGTGTCCGCGACGTGTCCGGAGCCAACGAAACGCCCGTCGCGAAGCACGGTGTAGCGGTCGCAAAAGCGAAACACCTCCTCGAGACGATGGGTCACGAAGATGATCGAAATGCCTTCGGATTTCAGCGTTCGTATGATGTTCGCGAGATTGGCGACTTCCGTCTCGCTCAGCGCCGAAGTGGGTTCGTCCATTATGATCACGCGCGAGCGCATCGAGAGCGCGCGCGCGATTTCGACGAGCTGCTGTTCGGCCACGGAGAGGTCGCGCACCAATCTCATGGGATCGCGCTTCAAGCCGATCTTGTCGGTGATCGCCTTCGTCTGCGCGGCCAGCTGCCTCCAGTTCACGAATAGTCTCGAGCCGGGCTCGCGGCCAATAAAGACGTTTTCCGCGATCGACATGTCCGGGGCGAGCGTGAACTCCTGATAGATCGTCACGATCCCAGCGATCTGCGCGTCGTGGGGAGAAGCGAAGGCGACCGTCTTGCCGAACAGCTCGATCTCTCCTGCGTCCGCGGAGTGCGCGCCGGAGAGAATTTTCAGCAGCGTCGATTTGCCCGCGCCGTTTTCGCCGAGCAGCGCATGAATCTCGGCCGCGCCGACTTCGAAATGCACGTCTTCGAGCGCGCGCACGCCGGGAAAGCGCTTACTGACGCCGGTCATCCGCAGGATCGGTCTGTTTGGCTCTTCGTCAGCGTCGGTCTCGGGAGCCGCTTCGGCGGTCATGAAAGGTCTCAACTTGTCGAGGCGGCATAACCCATTGCAACAGAAGCCCCTTCTCCGGCTAGCTGAAGAAGGCGGCGCCCTTGGGCGTCGAAAGACGCCCGTCGTAGAAGACGGGCCTGAGGGCCTCGCCGCGGCGATAGGCCGACGCAGCCTTCAGCACAACCCTCTCCCGCGCGCGGGAGAGGGTATCGGCGCGGTCCAGATCGCGCGATTACTTCACCTCGCCGAGGCGCTCGGCGTCCTTGAGATTGTCCTTGGTGATCGCCACAGGCGTGATCAGGTTGATCTGCTGCTCCGGCTTCTTGCCGGTTTTGATGTAATCGGCCGCGATCTGGACGCCCCACGCGCTCTGCTTGCCCGGGAACTGCTCGATCGTCGCGGTGAGCTCGCCGTCACGCACTTTCGCCAGCGCCTCGGGCAAGGCGTCGAAGCCGATGATCGTGATTCCCTTGAGGTTGCGCCCCTTGACGGCCTCGATCGCGCCGAGCGCCATGTCGTCGTTGGCGGCGACGATGACCTGCGGCGGGGTCGCCATGCTCACGAGCATTGCCTCGGTGACCGAAAGGCCCTTGTCGCGCGAAAATTGGGCGGTCTGTTCGAACACGACCTTGTATTTGTCGCCCGCCTTGTCGATGACGTTGTGCAGGCCCTTGTTGCGGTCGATCGCCGGGCTCGCGCCGGGCTGACCTTGCAAATTCGCGATCGTCGCTCCGCCCGGGTAGAGCTTGAGGATCAGGTTGCCCTGCGCCTCGCCGCCCTTGACGTTGTCGGCCCCGACGTGGGCGAGAATGCCTGTCGCCGACGGCACCCGGCGGTCAATAGTCACAACGGGGACTTTCGCGTCGATGGCTTCCTGCAGCGCCGGCGCCATTGCGTTGACGTCAATAGGGCTGATCACGATGCCTTTGACGCCCTTCGTCAGCGCCGCCTCGACGTCGGCGGTCTGTTTGGGCGCGCTATTCTGACCATCGCTCTCGATCGGGTTGAGACCCTGCTTCTCCCCCTCGGCCTTGAACGCCTTCATCATGTGGACGAAGAATGGAAAGTTGAGGCCGGGCACGGAAACGAGAATCGATGGCTTGTCGTCGGCGAAGGCGGGCGTTGCGAGCGTCGCCGCCATCAGGCCGGCGACCGCAATACGGCGGGTGATGCGCATGAAAAAATCCTCCCTCTGACATGATTCCGGATTGCCGGAGATTTTGAACGAACTCGGCCGTCGTTGCGGTCGCGCGCTCGATATCAGCTTAGCAATAAAAGCGCTGACATGTCACGGGTGTTCCGCCAAGAATATTTATGGGCCGGTTCGGGATCGCGCCGGCCGCCCGAGGCATAATGCGGGAGGCTTATCCCGTTGACTCAGGTGATGGTCACAGCTGGTGCAGCGGACGCTATAGCCTCCGCTGACGGCCGATGAAATCCGCCTTCAGGCAACCATCGCTGACCATGCCTGTAGCGCTCTGAGCGACCGCATGCCGGCCACGACGCCGAAAAAGACAGCGAAGAGCAACCTGAGTCAACGGGATAAGCCTCTAGAGCAGGCTCCGATCAATCTGTATCGTATCCGCAGGCCTTGAAATAGTTTGCGCATTCGCTGGGTTTGAATATTTTGGCGCAGGTTTCGAGGGCGTTCATCAGGCCGCCGACGCTTCGCTCCGCGATTTTCCGCAGGA
>JANLPL010000292.1:0-5692 GCA_031367195.1 Bradyrhizobium sp. | reverse complement strand
CTTGTCCTTCTCCGCTTTCCAGCGCTGAGTCAGCGCGTCGGATTTCTCCTGGAGATCGCCGAGTTCGGTCGAGAGCTTGACCAGCCGATCGCGCGAGGCGGCGTCGGTCTCCTTGCGGAGCGCCTCTTGCTCGATCTTGAGCTGCATGATGCGTCGGTCGAGTTCGTCGAGTTCCTCCGGCTTGGAATCGACCTGCATCCGCTGGCGCGCGGCCGCCTCGTCGATCAGATCGATCGCTTTGTCCGGCAGGAAGCGGTCGGCGATGTAGCGGTTCGACAGGGTCGCGGCCGCGACGATGGCGGCGTCGGTGATGTGGACGCCGTGGTGGACCTCGTATTTCTCCTTTAGGCCGCGCAGGATCGAGATCGTATCCTCGACCGAGGGCTGGCTGACGAACACCGGCTGGAAGCGGCGGGCAAGCGCTGCGTCCTTCTCGACGTGCTTGCGATATTCGGCGAGCGTGGTGGCGCCGATGCAATGCAGATCGCCGCGCGCGAGCGCGGGTTTCAAGAGATTGGAGGCGTCCATCGCCCCGTCGGCCTTGCCGGCGCCGACCAGCGTGTGCATCTCGTCGATGAACAGGATCACGCCGCCCTCGGCCGCCGTCACCTCGTTAAGCACGGATTTCAGCCGCTCTTCGAACTCCCCGCGATATTTGGCGCCGGCGATCAGCGCGCCCATGTCGAGCGAAAGCAGCTTCTTGTCGCGGATCGATTCCGGCACGTCGCCGTTGACGATGCGCAACGCCAGACCCTCGACGATGGCGGTCTTGCCGACGCCGGGCTCGCCGATCAGGACCGGATTGTTCTTGGTGCGGCGGGACAAGACCTGCAAGGTGCGGCGGATTTCCTCGTCGCGGCCGATCACGGGATCGAGCTTGCCGGCCCTGGCGGCCTCGGTGAGGTCGCGGGTGTATTTCTTCAAGGCGTCATAGGCGTTCTCGGCGCTGGCGGAATCGGCTGTCCGGCCCTTGCGGATTTCGTTGATGGCGCCGTTGAGCGTCTGCGGCGTGACGCCGACCTGCGCGAGAATTCTCGCCGCCTCCGCGCCCTTCTCCAACGCGAGCGCGACCAGCAGCCGTTCGACCGTGACGAAGCTGTCGCTGGCCTTCTCCGCAATCTTCTCGGCGTTGTCGAACAGCCGCGCCGTGGTCGGGGCGAGATAAAGCTGGCCGGCGCCGCCGCCCTGCACTTTCGGCAATTTCTTCAGCGCGGCCTCGGTGAGGACAAGCGCCTCCTTGGAGTTACCGCCCGCCTTGTCGATCAGCCCGGCGCACAGGCCCTGCTCGTCGTCGAGCAGCACTTTGAGCACATGCTCGGGGGTGAACTGCTGATGGTTTTCCCTCAGCGCGAGCGACTGCGCCGATTGAATGAAACCCCGCGCGCGCTCGGTGTATTTTTCCAGGTTCATGTCGATCTCCCCTTTGGCCCGGCGCGCTTGTCCCGAAGCGACGTGACGCGCCGTCCTGCTAATCGCCGTGATCACACGGCTTTAATGGAGGATGTAGGTAGGGAAGTGGCGGGGCGGAAGGGGCGCGCCTCAAGAGAAGTTCCCTCGCCTCACAACTCCAATCGGTACACGCGGCGCGCGACGCCGTGAAACAGCGCCGCCTTTTCGCTCGCCGACGCACTGGCGGCCAGCCGTTTCAGCGCATTCCACAGCACCCGATACTCGCAGCTATAGCGATCGACGGGAAAATTGCTCTCGAACATGCACCGGTCGGTTCCGAACGCTTCGATGCAGGTCTCGATATAGGGCCGCCACTGCCGCGCCAGCTGCTCGGAGCGCAGCTCGCCCGGCGCGGGGCGATCGAAACCACAGAAGGGCATGGCGAGGCCGCCGAGCTTGACGACGACATTGTCGGCCTTCGCCAGCGCGCGGATGTTTTCGCGCCAGACGCCGAACCGTTCTTCGCGTCGCCCGGCGTAGGCGGCGATGCCCAGCGGCGTGCCGACATGGTCCAGCACAATCGCTGTGTCGGGGAAGGCGGCGGCCAGGGACAGCAACTCCGGCAGTTGCGGTTCCAGCACCCAGGCGTCGAACGAGAGGCCGAAGCGGCCTAAATGCGCGAAGCCGCGCCGGAACGCCGCGTCCTCCAGCAGTCCCTTCGGCCGGAAGTTGAGCGGCCCCAGCACCGCGGGGTCCGCGTCCCATGACGCCGAATGGCGAATGCCGCGAAATCGATCCGGCGCGCGGGCGAGATGCGCCTCCAGAACTTTCGCCGCGCCATCACCGAGCGTGAGATCGACATGCCCGACTATGCCCGCGCAGGCGCGCACGTCGCCATAGACGCCCGATGCGCTCGCCGCCGCGACGCCATTGACGAACTCGGTCTCGCCGACGGGTTTGAATTCGACCGGGCCGTCCTGCCGATACATCGAGCGGCACTCGATATAGACGGTCGCGGCGACCCTGTGGCCCGAGGTCAGGTCGCCCAGCAGTTCGTCGAGGAGATAGCGCGGCGTGTCGCGGTAGATGGTCTCGAACGCGTGCGCCGGCGGCGGCGCCTTGGCCACCCGCGCCCTCCAATCCCACAAGTGATGGTGCGGATCGACGATGAGCAGGTCGGGGTCGAGGATGGGTTCGTCGTCAACCATTGGAGAGCCTCCCGATATGCCGCCGCCGCGCGCGATGCGGCGACTTGGAGGCGCAGCCTGCCACTGCGGCGGCGGGGACGCAAACGGACGGCGACGGGGGATGCTCATGGCGCTCTCCCCGACAGCGGCGCAAGCTATCGCTCAAGGCGAACGAGAGAGAGGCAAGACGATATGGCAAAGCGAAAAAGTGACGCGGCGTCGCGCCCAGATGACGAGAACCCCGAGTGGACGGCCAAAGATTTCCGCAAGGCCCGCCCCGCCCTGGAGGTGTTGCGTGAGGTTTTCGGCGAGAAAGCCGCGGACGCAGTGCGCCGCCGCCCCGGGCGTCCCGCCAAGCCGGATCGCAAAGTCAACCAGACGCTGCGGCTCGACGCCGACGTGCTCGCGGCCTATCGCGGCCTCGGGCCGGGCTGGCAGGCGCAGATGAACCGGATGCTGCGGGAAAAGATGCCGCAGCGGGGGAAGTAGGGCGGTGGTGCGAGGCGTGGTCGCGGGCATTTTGGCAGGCCCTGTCGTGGTTCCCCCAAACGTTTGCGGACCACGCAAACGTATGTTTGCTCTTGCAACTACGGATTTCTAGTGGCAATCTTGGTTGAGTATTTCAAATCATTTCAGGGAAGCAGCGCAATGCCGGCCAGCCGCAGTCCTAGCCAAGTCGATTTTATTCGTTTGCTTGCAACAACGCTCGGTCTGAAAGGCGCTGCCTTTGCAAAGAAAATCGGAAAAACTTCTGCCAATACAGCAGCCTACCTCGGCGGTAGCAAAACCCCCGGCAATAAGGTGTTATTCAGCGCGCTCCGCCATGCTTTCGAATGGGATGTGGAACCCCTTTTTGAGCTTGAAGAAATCGATAGCGCCAAAAAACTTCCGGGGCTGCCTAGTATATACACCCTCTATGATACGTCAGGTAGTGCTATCTATGTGGGGCAAGCCACAAATCTTAAACAAGAGGTAGGACAAGCACGGCAAAGAGAAATGAACTTTGCTGTTCGGCTTGGGCCCAATCTAGCTAAGAAAGAACACAGGAAATACAAAATTGTAGCAAAGCACTTTTCTGCGTACCACGTGCCCTCTGCGCGTATGCGGCACAATCTGGAAGCGTTACTATTACGATCATTCCCAAACCAGTCTCACAATGACAAAATGGGAATTTTCCGCTAGTATCGCTGGTTATAATTTGTGGATTAACCCACCCAATCCACCGCATCTAGCCCCGGTACCCGCCCGAATTCCGCAATGTTGTGCGTCACCAGCGTCGCGCCGCGACGGCGCGCCTGGGCGGCGATGAGGAGATCGTAAGGGCCGATCTCGCGGCCCGCGCGGCGCAACAATGCCCTTAGCGCCCCCGCCTCGGTTGCATCGTCCGCGTCGAACGGAACAACGTCGATCCCGCCGCCCAGCAACGCGTCGAGCGCGCGCTCGTTATCCTCCCGCCTCGTGCTGTTGGCCACGCCAAAGCGCAACTCGAACAGGACGATACTCGAAATGCCCACCTTCCCGCCCGACGTTTGAACCTCGCCGAGGCGGCGGCGAACCGCCGGACGCCTGTCCCCAAGCAGGTCGATCACGACGTTCGTATCGAGAAAAATCATCCCACCGGTCCGTCGAAATCGACTTCGTCGTCGAGATCGGGCCGCAGATCGTCGTCGGTGACTTCGGGAAACGGTTCCCCGCCTTGAAGCGCATCGATTCTCGCCCAGAAGGCGTCGGAGGCGAAGGGCGCCTCCTTGCCAATCGGCTCCAGCAGCACGGCGTCGCCGACCCGGCTGACTTTCACCTCCTTGCCGGGAAGGCGGAATTCCTTTGGCAATCGGACGGCCTGACTTCGGCCGTGCTTAAAAATTTTCGCGATTCCCGCCATCGCCCGCTCCCGGATGATATCTATCCCAAAGTATATATCATTTGCGGCGCCGTTCGCGCAATCCCGACCTTCAACGCCCCGTGTCGTATAAAGTTATACCAAATAACCATTTGCCCCTCCCCCCTCCCCGCGCTATCCTCCTCAAAACGGAGGCGCGCCCATGAATATCGACGAACTCGTCGCCATCGACGTCCATACCCATGCCGAAGTGTCGTGCCGGCAGCCCGGGACGGACCCGTTTTGGGAGCCGTTCGAGACGGCGGCGAGCAAGTATTTCAAGGTTGGCAAGCGGCCGACCATCGCCGAGACGCTGAGTTATTATCGCGAGAAGAAGATCGGGCTGGTGATGTTCACCGTCGATTCCGAGTTCCAGATCGGCAATCGTCGCATCGCCAACGAGGAGATCGCCGACGCCGCGCGCGACAATTCCGACATCATGATCGCGTTCGCCTCGATCGATCCGCACAAGGGGATCATGGGCGTGCGCGAGGCGCGCGAGTTGATTGAAGGCGGAATCGTCAAGGGCTTCAAGTTCCACCCGACCTGTCAGGGGTTCTTCCCCAACGATCGCATGGCCTACAAGCTCTACGAGGTGATCGCCGAACACAAGCTGCCGGCAATCTTCCACACCGGCCATTCCGGCATGGGCGCCGGCTTGCGCGGCGGCGGGGGCTTGCGTCTGAAATACTCGCAGCCGATCCATGTCGACGACGTCGCGGTCGATTTCCCCGACATGACGATCATCCTCGCGCATCCCTCCTGGCCCTGGACGGACGAGGCGCTTTCCATCGCGCTGCACAAGTCGAACGTCTATATCGACCTCAGCGGCTGGATGCCCAAATATTTTCCGCCCCAGATCGTGCAATACGCCAACGGGCAGTTGCGCGAGAAAATGCTGTTCGGCTCGGATTTCCCGCTCATCAGCCCCGATCGCTGGATCGCCGATTTCGAGAAATGCGGGTTCAAACCCGAGGTGCGGCCGCTGATCCTGAAGGAGAACGCGATCCGCGCGCTGGGGCTGCGGAAGGCGGCTTAGATCAACTTATACTGGCGCGCCTTGTTACGCAGGAACGGCAGGCCGCCGCCCATCACCTCCGCCTCGTCCTTGGCGACAGGGCGCCAGACGGAGAGGCCATAGGCCAGTTCCGGCATCATGTTGATGAAACTCTCCATCGCGAGGCCGCCCTTGAAGCCAATGGCGGCGAGCGTGGCGAAAATTTCGTCCCACGGCACA
>JANLPL010000221.1:0-3495 GCA_031367195.1 Bradyrhizobium sp. | reverse complement strand
TCACTTTCAGCGGCGCCTCCTGCGCATCGCCAAACAGCGCGACCTGACCGTTCAGCCGCTCCTCCGCGCGCCGCTGCGCCAGCGCCAGCATCGGCTCGACCGAGGCGAAGGCGACGGCGCGGTCGGGTTCGAGATCGTCGAACGCGCCCGCGTTGGCGAGGCATTCCAGCGCCTTCTTGTTGACCTGACGGGGATCGACCCGGCGCGCGAAATCCGACAGCGACTTGAATGCTCCGCCCTCGTCGCGCGCATCCGCCACCGCCTGCGCCTGCGCGGCGCCGACCCCTTTGATCGCGCCGAGCGCATAGACGATCGTTGGCCCTTCGGAATCGTAGCGTACGTCGAAATCGGCGCTCGCTCGGTTGACGCTCGGAGGGGCGACGCGTACGCCCAGCCGCCGCGCGTCGGCGCGGAATTCGGCCAGCTTGTCGGTATTGCCCTTGTCGAGCGTCATCGAGGCGGCGATGAATTCGGCCGTGTGGTTGGCCTTGAACCACGCGGTCCAGTAGGAGATCAGCGCATAGGCCGCCGCATGGCTCTTGTTGAAGCCGTAGTCGGCGAATTTGGCGAGCAGGTCGAAAATCTCGTCGGCCTTGGGCTTCAGTAGGCCGCGTTCGACCGCGCCGTTCACGAAGCGGGCGCGCTGCGCGTCCATCTCCGACTTGATCTTCTTGCCCATCGCGCGGCGCAGCATGTCGGCTTCGCCCAAGGAATAGCCGCTGAGGATCTGCGCGATCTGCATCACCTGTTCCTGGTAGATGATGACGCCGAACGTCTCCTTCAGCACCGGCTCGACCAGATCGTGCATGTAGTCCGGCGTCTCGCGACCGAGCTTGCGCGCGCAATAGGTCGGGATATTGGCCATCGGGCCGGGGCGGTAGAGCGCCACCAGCGCGATAATGTCCTCGAACCGGTCGGCGCGCATCTCCACCAGCGCCTTGCGCATCCCCGCGCTTTCCACCTGGAACACGCCGACCGTCTCGCCACGCCCGAGCATCTCGTAAGTCTTTTTGTCGTCGAGCGGGATCGCGCCGAGTTCGATCTCGACGCCCTTGCGCGCGATCAGCTTTTGCGCGTGACGCAGCACCGTCATCGTCTTGAGGCCGAGGAAGTCGAACTTGACGAGGCCCGCCGGCTCGACCCATTTCATGTTGAACTGGGTCGCCGGCATGTCGGACTTGGGGTCTCTGTAGAGCGGCACGAGTTCAACCAGCGGCCGGTCGCCGATCACCACGCCCGCCGCGTGGGTGGAGGCGTTCGACAGCAAGCCTTCCAGCTTCTCGGCGATGGCGAGCATCCGCGCCACCTTGGGGTCGCTGGCGGCGGCCTCCTGCAACTTCGGCTCGTCGCGCACGGCCTCTTTCAGCGTCACGGGCTTCGCGGGGTTCTGCGGCACCAGCTTGGCGAGCCGGTCGACTTGGCCGAGCGGCATTTCCAGCACGCGCCCGACATTGCGCAACACGCCGCGGGCGAGGAACGAGCCGAAGGTGATGATCTGCGCCACGCGATCCGCGCCGTAGCGATCGCGCACATAGGCGATCACCTCGTCGCGCCGCTCCTGGCAGAAGTCGATGTCGAAATCCGGCATCGACACGCGCTCGGGGTTCAGGAACCGCTCGAACAGCAGCCCGAACCGCATCGGGTCGAGATCGGTGATGGTGAGCGCGTAAGCCACCAGCGAGCCCGCGCCCGAACCGCGCCCCGGCCCGACGGGAATATCCTGGCGCTTGGCCCATTTTATGAAATCGGCGACGATCAGGAAATAGCCGGGGAATTTCATCCGCGCGATGACGGAAAGCTCGAAATCGAGCCGCTTGCGGTAATCATCCTGCGTGAAGCCGGGCGCCAGACCGTAGCGCGCCATCAACGTTTCCAGCCCCTCCGCCGCCTGCCGGCGCAGCTCCGCCTCCTCGTCCAAAGCCTCGGCGCCGGGCAGCGAGAAGCGCGGCAGGATCGGTTTGCGCGTGCGCGGGCGATAGGCGCAACGCAGCGCGATCTCGACGCTGTTATCGGTCGCCTCGGGCAGGTCGGCGAACAGCGCCACCATCTCCGCGCGGCTCTTCAGCCGATGCTCCGGCGTCAGTCGGCGCCGTTGCGCGGTCGTGATCAGCGCGCCCTCGGCGATGCATAGCAGCGCGTCCTGCGCCTCGTAATCGCTGGCTGCGGCGAAGTAAGGCTCGTTGGACGCCACCAGCGGGATGCCGCGCTGATAGGCCAGCGCCAGCAGGGCGGCCTCGTTAGCGCGCTCCTCGTCGTGGCGCTGCATTTCGACATAGAGCCGGTCGCCGAACGTCGCCTGCAATCGCGCCAGCCGGGCGCGCGCGAGATCGGCGGCGCCGGCGCTCAACAGCCGGTCGATCGCGCCGCTCGTGCCGCCGCTCAGCGCGATCAGTCCCTGCGATTCGTCGAGCGCGTCGTAGCGCACATGCGCTTCGTCGCCGTCGCCGGGCAAGAGCCAGACCTGGCTGACCAGCCGCATCAGGTTCATATAGCCGCGCTCGTCGCGCGCCAGCAGCACGATGGAGCCGCGGGCGAGGTTGCGCTCGGCGAGCCGGGAGAAGCCGCCGGCGGGCGCGTCGCCGAAATCGACAGTGAGCTGCGCGCCGATCAGCGGCTGCACGCCGGCCTTGGCGGCTTTCTCCGAAAATTCCAGCGCGGCGAACAGGTTGTTGGTGTCGGTGATGGCGATGGCGGGCGCGTCGTCGGCCTTGGCGCGTTTGACCAGCGTCTCCACCGGGATCGCGCCCTCGCGCAGCGAATAGGCGCTGTGGACGTGGGTGTGGATGAAACCGACGGCTTTGAGAATCGAGGAATCCATGCGGGCTTTGTGGCGCAGCCGTGCGGCGGCGTCGAGGCGGGCGGCGCACTTGTCCCCGGTCAGGCGGGGTAGGTCGCCGCTGGGCCTACTCTCGACAAGAAAACTTGCGAAAATGAGCGGCGGCGAAATGGAAAATGTGCTACGGATGGCGTGAAAGCGAGGCGCGGTGGCCGAGACTCGCAAGATCGCCGCGATATTGGCGGCCGACGTTGTTGGCTTCAGCCGGTTGGCTGGGTCCGACGAGGATCGCACTTTGGCGCGATTGCGCGCGTTGCGCAGCGATCTGATCGATCCCACCATCGCCGTTTACAATGGACATGTTTTCAAGCGCACCGGCGACGGGATACTCGTCGAGTTTCGCAGCGTGGTCGATGCCGTGCGTTGCGCGATCGAAGTGCAGAACGCGATGGTCGAGCGCAACGCGGGCGTGGGCGACGACCGCCGCATCGCGTTGCGCGTCGGCATCCATCTCGGCGACGTCGTCGAGGAGAGCGACGGCGATCTGATGGGCGACGGCGTCAATATCGCCGCACGGTTGGAGGGAATCTGCAAGCCCGGAGCAATTTGCCTTTCGGAGCAAGCTTATTGGCAGGTCAAAGGACGGCTCGATCTCGCGGTGAACGACCTCGGACCGACGTCGCTCAAGAACATCGCGGAGCCGGTCCACGCGTATTCGC
>JANLPL010000190.1:0-11519 GCA_031367195.1 Bradyrhizobium sp. | reverse complement strand
AGGCGTTGGCGGGCGGGCTGGTCGGCAGGCCATGAAATCACGGCTTTCGCGCGGGCGCGCGGGCGGATAGGATCGCGCGATGCATATGCTCTCCAATTCGCTCGTGGGCGTCGCCATCGCGCTGGTGGTCGTCGTGCTCGCCTTCGGTCTCGTCAACATGCTGCGCGACGGATCGCCGAGCCGCTCGCAGCAACTGATGCGGATGCGCGTCGGGTTGCAAGCGGTCGCGGTGGCTGCGATCATGGTCGCGCTTTATCTCAGGCGTCATTGATGGTCCGGCTCAACAAGATCTACACCCGCACGGGCGACGCGGGCGAAACGGGCCTCGGCGACGGCGCGCGGCGGCCGAAATACGACGCGCGCGTCGCCGCCTACGGCGAGGTCGACGAACTCAATTGCGTGATCGGCCTCGCGCGGCTGCATACAAGCGGCGGCGAGCCCGATCTCGCCCGCATCGAGACGACGCTGGCGCGCGCGCAAAACGACTTGTTCGATCTCGGCGCCGATCTCTGCGTGCCACCCGCGCCCGACGAGACGCACGCGCTACGGATGATTCCGCGCCAAGCGGAGGCGCTGGAGCGCGCTATCGACGATCTCAACGCCGAGCTTTCGCCGCTCAAATCCTTCGTGCTGCCGGGCGGCTCGGCGGCCGCCGCCGCGCTGCATCAGGCGCGCACGGTTTGCCGGCGCGCCGAGCGGGCCATCGTGCAACTGGCGGCGAGCGAGACGGTGGGCGCGCCCGCGCTGGCCTATATCAACCGGCTGTCCGATTATCTGTTCGTCGCCGCCCGCTTCGCCAACAGCCGCGGCGCCGGCGATGTATTGTGGGTTCCCGGCGCGCATCGCGAGGCTTGAGAATGAGCGATTATCTGTTTCCCCCGCCTCCCGTCCCCTCGTTGCCCGTCGAGGGCGACGCCCGGCGCTATCCCGTTGCGCGCATCTTCTGCGTCGGCCGCAATTACGAGGAACACGCGCGCGAAATGGGACATGTGGTGGATCGCGAGAAGCCGTTCTACTTCTGCAAGAGCGCGACTACGCTGCGGCAGAACGGCGAAACGATCGGCTATCCCCCCGGCACGAGTAATTATCACTTCGAAGTCGAACTGGTGGTGGCGATGGGCGCGCCGGCGTTTCAGGTGTCGAAGGAAGCCGCGCTCGACGCCGTTTACGGCTATGCCTGCGGCCTCGATATGACGCGGCGCGATTTGCAGCTTTCCGAGCGCGCCAAGCAGCGCCCCTGGGCGCTCGGCAAGGATGTCGAGGCGAGTGCGCCGGTCTCCGCCATCGCCCCGGCGGCGCGGATCGGCCACCCCGCCAGGGGCGCGATCACTTTGCGCCAGAACAGCCTGCTGCGGCAGAACGCCGATATCGCCGATCTCGTCTGGTCGGCGCCAGAGATCATCGCGCATCTCTCCGGCTTCTACCATCTCGGGCCGGGCGATCTGATTTTCACCGGCACGCCCGCCGGCGTTGGTCCTGTTCAGCCGGGCGATGTGCTCGACTGCGCTATCGAAGGCGTGGGCGTGCTGACGTCGCTGATCGGCCCGGCCGCATGACGCGAGCCATCGGGGTCATCAGCGGCACCTCGATGGACGGGATCGACGTCGCGTTGCTCGACGGCGACGGCGAGATCATCGCGCAGGTCGGCACCGGCGCGTCCTATCCCTATCCGCCCGAGGTCGCGCAGCGTCTGCGCGAAGTCATCGCCGATCCCGTCCTGGCGGCGGGGCCGCTGGAGGCGCTGGAGCGCGACGTCACCGACGCGCATGTCGCGGCGGTGGAAACGTTCCTCGCCGAACACGCGATCCCGAGGGATAGCGTGGCGCTGGTCGGCCTGCACGGTCAAACGGTGCTGCATCGTCCGCAGGCGCGCTTCACGCGCCAGCTCTGCGACGGCGCGCGGGCGGCGGATCGGCTTAGGCTCGACGTTGTGTGCGATTTCCGCAGCGCCGATGTCGCGGCGGGCGGCGAGGGCGCGCCGCTGGTTCCCCTCTATCACGCGGCGATCGCGGCGGGGCTGGAGCGCCCGCTGATGTTCCTCAACTGGGGCGGCGTCGGCAATGTCACCTATCTCGGGGCCTCTGGCGAGATCGTTGCTTTCGACACCGGCCCCGCCAATGCGCTGCTCGACGATTTTCTGCGCCGGCGTCTGGGTCTGTCGCACGACGAGAATGGCGCTTTGGCCGCGCAAGGCCGCGTCCGCGACGATCTGGTTTCGGCCTGGATGCAAGACTCCTATTTCCGACGCGCCGCGCCGAAATCGCTCGACCGCAACCATTTTCACGCCCTGACGGCGGCGACGGAAGAGCTGTCCAACGCCGACGGCGCGGCGACGCTCGCCGCCTTCACCATCGAGGCGACAGCGGCGGCGCTCCGGCTCGTCCACGAGGCGCCGCAACGCTGGTTGGTCTGCGGCGGCGGACGGCGCAACGCCACGCTGATGGCGGCGCTCGCGCGCCGGCTCGGCGTAACGGTCGAACCGATCGAGGCGATCGGCCAGGACGGGGATTTCGTGGAAGCCGCCTGTTTCGCGCATCTCGCGCTGCGTTCGCGGCGCGGCCTGCCGCTGTCGCTGCCTTCGACGACGGGCGCGCCCGCGCCGCTGACGGGCGGGGTTGTTTGGCGCAAGCCACAAAAAAAGGCCCCGTCGAAGCGGGGCCAGTAACGCACTGCGTTTAGGGGGGGAGGGGTCCGCGAGCGCGTTAACTCCAAAGGTAAAAAATCTTACTCGCAGACATCCACCAGACGACGGCCGGCATAGTTGCCCCAGGAGTCATAGACCGGGCGATAACGGTAGCAATCGTCAGCGCCATATTCGTAGGCGCCATAAGCACTCGTCGCGAGCACGCCTGCCGCCAGGCCGAAGCCGACCGCTGGGCCCCAACCCCAGCCGGCGCCGTGACGCCAGCCGTCGCCGCCGTGACGCCAGCCGTCGCCGTTGCCGTGACGCCAGCCGTCGCCGTTGGCGTGACGCCAGCCGCCGCCGTCGCCGTGACGCCAGCCGCCGTTATGGTTCCAGCCGCCCGAACCCGCCGCGAAGTTGCCGCCGCGGAAGTTCGAGCCGCTGTTCAGGCTTTGGTTATACGCAAAAGTCCCCGGCTGACCGACGCCGCGCTGTCCACCAAACTGCGCCCCACCGCCGTGGAACTGGCCGCCACCGCCGTGGAACTGGCCGCCACCGCCATGGAACTGGCCGCCACCGCCATGGAAGCCGCCTCCCCCACCGTGGAAGCCGCCTCCCCCACCGTGGAAGCCGCCACCGCCGCCACCGCCGCCCATGCGCTGCGCCGCCATCGCGGGCGCGCTGAGGGTGGCCAAGCCCAAGGTGAGGGCAGAGATCGAAGCGATCAAAGTTCCCTTCATAGTCATGATGAGACTCCGTTGGATTCTGTTGGGATCGACGCTTCGACATGTGTCACGTCGGCGCTCCCTTCACAGCTACAACGTTGATCGCCGAAACAGGTTCCCGCGCGTTCAAAACTTGGCGGATTTTCGGCTTACAAAAATTTTAACTTTAGATATCCGTTGTTTATGAACAACCGTTCAGGCAAGGCGGGTCACGGAGCGGGAAAGCGCGCGCCGTCCATGCCGATAGTGACCCCGGTGAGATAAGCGGCGACGCCGATCGCGCCGGGGATTTGCGACAAGGTCGCGGCGACATTCGAGGGCTCGCGCGAAGCCACGGCGACGCGGACGCCCTCGCTGGCCAGCGTGCGCGCGCAAGCCAGCCCGATGCCCTTGGCGCCGCCCGTCACCAGCGCGACGCGTCCGCTCAGGCCCAGGTCCATCGCTTCACCCTCGCTTGGCTTGGGCGGCGTAGGTTTCGTGGCGAACGGCGATCGCCTCGGCAAAGGCGCCGGAGCCGCCAAGGTCTTCGTACATCCGCGACGCCTCGCGCATTTCCGCCGCGCGGCGCGCGCCGTGACGCGCCACCCGCCCCGGCATATCGCGCACCAGCTCCTCCCAATCCATGCCGGGATAGGAGGCCGCGAGGCTCTTCAGGACGCCAGCCATCACGCCGGCGCGGTCGGCGGCGTGGCTCAAGTCCACCATGATGGCCTCAAGCCCCTTGATCACGAGCGAACGGCATAATTTCGTCGCGGAGGCGACGCCGATCTCGTAGCCTACGGTCTCGATCCTCATGCCCAGCGGGTTCAGCCGGCCCGCGACATATTCGCAGCGCGGCCCGCCAGCCAGAATCGGCGAGGCGACGCCGAGGCCCACGACCGGAGACATGACGGCGAATTCGACGAAATCGCGGCCCCCGAGCGCCTCCGCCACGACGCGCTTGGTGCTCGGCGCGACCGAATTGAGGTCGACATAAACCTGGCCCTCGCGCAAATGCCCGGCGGCGGCACGCGCCGCAGCGACAGCCTGATCGGCGGTGACGGCGGAGATGACGATATCGGCGCCGACAATCGCCGTCGCCGGGCTCCCGGCGAATTGCACCTTATCCTCAGCGGCGAGCCTGGCGAGCGCGTCGCGCTGCATCGGATCGTCGCCTTTCACGTCATAAACCGCGACCGTCGCGCCGCCGGCGACCCATTCGCGCGCGAACAACTGGCCCACTTCGCCATAACCGATCAGCCCCAGCGCAAGCGCCATATTTGCCTCCTTCACGCGAACGGAATCGTCAGTTCGCGGATCATCCGCGCCGTTTCCGGCCGGACGCCGCGCCACCAGAAGAAGGCTTCGGCCGCCTGCTCGACCAGCATGCCGACCCCGTCGGCGAGCCGCGCGGCGCCCGCCGCGCGCGCCTGCGCCAGAAAAGGCGTCAGCCCCTTGCCGTAAACCAGCTCATAGGCGAGCGCGCGCGGGGCGAAACTTTCCGACGGCGCGGGCGGACGCTCGCCGCTCCAGCTCGCCGAGGTCGAGTTCAACACGATGTCGTAAGGCGGCAAATCGCCGAGGTCGGCGTAACCCGCCGCCTCGACCGGCCCGAGTGCGGAGAAGGCCGCGACCAGCGCGGCGGCTTTGGCGGCGTCGCGATTGGCGATCGTGAGCATCGCCGGGCCCAGTCCGAGGATCGCCGGGGCGGCGCCGCGCGCGGCGCCGCCCGCGCCCAGCAGCAGCACGCGGCGACCCGCGAAGGGGGCGCCGAGATTGACCTCGATGTCGCGCACGAGGCCAATTCCATCGAAATTCTCGCCCAAAATCCGGCCGTTCTCGAATTTCAGCGCGTTGACGGCGCCAGCCGCGCGGGCGCGCTCGGACAGGGAATCGGCAGCGGAATAGGCGTCGAGCTTGAACGGCGCCGTCACATTGGCGCCCCGCCCGCCCGACTGGACAAAGGCGCGGATCGCCTCGGCGAAGCCGCCGAGCGGGGCCTCGATGGCGCGATAGCTCATGTCCTGGCGGCAGGCGCGGGCGAAAGCGGCGTGAATCAGCGGCGATTTGGAATGGCTGATTGGATGGCCGAATACGGCGTAGGCGTCCGTCACGAAGATCTCCCTCAGGCCGCCGCCTCATGCGACGGTTCGGCGCGGGGATCAACCGGGCTGGCGCAAATAAAAAGCCGGGCGCCCGGCCCGGCTTGCCTTCAAGTGCGCCGATCTGCTCAGTGCAGATAGGTGCGCCGGCGCTCGCCGTCGTCGGCGAAGATGACGCGGCTGGTCGGCTGCATCCAGGTCGCGGCTTCGAGGGTTACGCGCTGGCATTCGCCCAGATGCGCCCGCGCGACGCGCGCCGCCGCCTCTTCGCTGGCGGCCTGAATCACTTCGCTGCGGCATGGGGGTACGCTCCTGCCAGAGCGATCATAGTAAAAAGCATGCCAAATCTGATGGCTCATCGATGCCTCCCGCATCTCCGGTGGAACGCCAAATCGCGCGACGCTACACTCAACTTTGTTGCGATATTAACACAGTGGTAACGAATTGGGCGAAAGGAAAGCAAATGGGCATAAAAAATTTTGTGAAGGCCCATCGATTTCTACGAGGCTCGCCAGGCCAATAGAATTTGGACCAAAGCGACAAGCAACTCCAACACGATAAGGATCACGACGGTCGCCTCAAGCCGCGTCGCGCGGTTGGCGTCAATGATATCGGTCAAGGCATGGGCGGTTTCGACGATCACTTCGAGCTTGCGTTTCAGCGTGCCCGCCCGTTCTTTCAGCTCGTATTCGTCTTCCAGCCGCGCATAGAGCCGCTCCAGATCCGGGCGCTCCCACAGCACGTCGGGCTTTTCCTCGACCGCCACGCGGTTGGACACGCTGTGCTGGGCCAGCAGCGCCTGGCCGATCAACTGCAACATGGCGCGGCGGCTGAACGGCGCCCGGCCGCGCTCGGCCAGTTGGCGCGCGAACGGCTCGATCACGTCGAACACGCGGTTAACCTCGCGCTCGTCACGGGCCAGCGCCACGGTCTTGGCCAGCGCATCGGCGACGACGAGGAAACGCTCAGGCGAAAGGTTCTTGATGTGGATCGGGCCGCCGGCCTCGACCGGCTCGTCGGCGGCTGCGGAAATCAACAACGCCGCGGTTTCATCGTCGGCGCGGCCGCGCAGCCCCGATATGCGCGCGCGCAACTGGGTCAGCAGGTCGTCTTCCTCGACCGGCGACAGGCCGACCATCACCGCGACGCCGAAGCGGAACAGCGCCACCATGCCGCCGCCGGTGCGGAAGGCGAGCGGCGCCTGCGAGAGCGTGTCCGGACGCTCCAACCCGGCGGTGTCGATCCGGTCGCCGACCAGCAGCGCGCGCGCCGTCACGCGGATCGGTTCGGGATTCGCAACTACGTCCATGTCCGTCGGCGCCTATTCGACCGGCTCGACCCCGTCGGCCGTCACCCGGGTCAGCACGCCGGTGTGAATATCGAAGATGAAGCCCTGAAGCGACAGGCGCCCCGCCGCGACCGCCTCGGCGATCCAGGGAAAGGTCATCAGATTGGCCATCGACAGTCGCACGACGCTCGCCTCCACCACGTCGAGGCTCGGCGAGGGGCCGCTCGCCTCCAAAGCGGGCTTGCCGATTTCGACCCAGGAGGCGACGAAATCGCTCGCCTCCGGCGGCGCGCCATAGACGAGCGCGCGCACGCCGCCGCATTGCGCGTGGCCCATCACCACCAGCCGCGAGACTTTCAGCACCCGCACAGCGAATTCGATCGCGGCGCTGGCGCCGTGATAGCCAGGCGTGTCGGGCTGATAGGGCGGCGCCATGGCGGCGACATTGCGCAGCACGAACAATTCGCCCGGCACCGCGCCAAAGATCGTCTGCGGATCGACGCGCGAATCCGAGCAGGCGAGGATCATCGTCTGCGGGCTCTGGCCCCAATGCGCCAGTTTCTCGTAGCGCGCGCGCTCCGCCGGCCAGATCTCGGACCTGAACTTTCTATATCCCTCGACGAGGTCATCCATCGCACGACTCCGCTCACACCGCCTGTTGCTAACGTCCTGCGTTGTGCAATGCAATATGGCTGAGTCAGAGCACGCGGGCGCGCTCGCGCGAAACCTCGGCCAGCGCGCGGACTTGCGCCGGGCGCAGCGGCTGGATCAGGCCGGCCGACATCACGAGCTGCGCCGCCTCGTTAGGTGAGATCGCCAGTTCGACCACGTCCTTCGCCGGCACAAAGAAATAGAAACCCGTGGTCGGGTTCGGCGTGCAGGGCAGGAACACCGAGATCATCGTGTCTTCGCCCAGCGCCTCGGCGATCACCGGCGGCGGATCGGAGGAGATGAACACGATCGACCATTGGCCCTTGGCGGGATATTCGACCAGCCCCACCTTGCGGAACTGCGTGCCGCCCTCGCGGAAGATCGTCTCGAAAATCTGCTTCAGGCTCTTATAGACGCTGCGTAGAACCGGCGTGCGGTCGAGCATCGCCTCGCCCGCGCTGACGAAGCTGCGCCCGGCGATATTGGCGGCGAGGAAGCCGAGAAAGGTGATGCCGACCAGCGCGATGACGACGCCGAAGCCGGGGACGTGAACGGGCAGATAGGTGTCGGGCCACAGGCTCGCCGGCGCCAGCGGGCGCACCCAATTGTCGATCAGCGACACCATCCACCAGGCGAGATAGACCGTCAGCGCCAGCGGTCCGAACACCACCAGCCCCGTGAAAAACCACGACCGCAGCCGCTGCGCGAAAGTGCGCTGCGGCAGGGGAAGCCTGGGAAGTTCGTGCGTCATCAAACGGGCCTCGCCGCGGCGTCCGGCTATTCGACCGTGACGGACTTCGCCAGATTACGCGGCTGGTCGGCATCCTTACCCATGATCACGGCGGTATGATAGGCCAACATTTGCACAGGCGCTGCATAGACAATGGGCGCGAAGGCGGGCGCCATATCGGGCATGGCCAGAAAGCTCTCGATCGCCACCGCCGCTTCCTCGGCTGCATGGGCGTCGCCGATCAGCACGAGCCGCCCGCCCCGCGCGGCGACTTCCTGCATGTTGGAGATCGTCTTTTCGAATACGGGATCGCGGGGGCCCAGCACGATCACCGGCATGGCGGCGTCGATCAGCGCGATCGGCCCGTGCTTCAATTCGCCGGCGGCGTAGCCTTCGGCGTGGATGTAGGACAGTTCCTTCAGCTTCAGCGCGCCTTCGAGCGCCAGCGGATAGGCCATGCCGCGGCCGAGGTAGAGCACGTCGCGCGCTTGCGCCAGCGTATGGGCGATCTTCTCGATCGCCGGCTCCAGTTTAAGCACTTCGGCCAGCAGGCCGGGGGTCGCGGCCAATTCGGCGACGCGGGCTCCTTCCTCCGCCTCGCTCAAGGCGCCGCGCGCGCGGCCCAAGGCCAGCGCGAGGCAGGCCAGCGCGACCAGCTGGCAAGTGAACGCCTTGGTCGAGGCGACGCCGATCTCCGGGCCGGCCAGCGTCGGGGCGACGACATCGGCGAGCCGGGCGATGCTGGAGGTCGCCACATTGACCACCGCGATGGTGCGCCCGCCGTTCTCGCGGACGTAACGCATCGAGGCCAGCGTGTCGGCGGTTTCGCCCGATTGCGAGACGAAGATCGTCAGCCCACCCTTATCGATCGGCGGCTCGCGGTAGCGATATTCGCTCGCCACATCCACCTCGACCGGCAGCCGGGCGAAACGCTCGATCCAATATTTGCCGATCATCCCCGCCATCGAGGCGGTGCCGCAGGCGACGATGGAAATGCGGTTGAGGCTCCTGGGGTCGCAAGGCCAGTCGAACGGCTTCAGCCGCTGCGTGCTGAGATCGACATAATGCGAAATCGTATGGCCGAGCACTTCGGGCTGCTCATGGATCTCCTTGGCCATGAAGTGGCGGTAATTGCCCTTTTCGGCCAACAGGCCGCCGGCGGGGGATTTGATGAAGCGCCTAGTCACGACTTTGTTGTCGGCGTCGCGGAATTCGACGCTTTCGCGCGTCGCGATCACCCAATCGCCCTCTTCGAGATAGGCGACGCGATCGGTGAAGGGGGCGAGCGCCAGCGCGTCGGAACCAAGAAACATTTCGCCGTCGCCCTGCCCCACCGCGAGCGGCGCGCCCTGCCGGGCGCCGATAAGAAGATTATCCTCGCCCTTGAACAGGAACACCAATGCGAACGCGCCGCGCAAGCGGCCGAGCGTCGCGTGGACGGCCTCCGCCGGGGACTTGCCCTGCGCCAATTCGTCGGTGACGAGGAAGGCGGCGATCTCGGTGTCGGTCTGCGTGGCGAAGCGATAGCCCTTGGCGATCAGTTCATCGCGAAGAGAGCGGAAATTCTCGATGATGCCGTTGTGCACCACGGCGAGGCGGTCGCTGGCGTGCGGGTGGGCGTTGTTCTCGGTCGGCTTGCCATGCGTCGCCCAGCGAGTGTGGCCGATGCCGATATCGCCGGCGAGCGGACGCTCCGCCAATTTGGCTTCGAGGTTACGCAGCTTGCCCTCGGCGCGCACTCGGTGCAATTCGCCGCCATCCAGCGTCGCGACTCCAGCGGAATCGTATCCCCGATACTCCAGACGCTTCAGCGCCTCGACGATTCGCGGCGCCGCCGCGCCCTTGCCCAGAATGCCGACAATCCCGCACATGACGATCCCTCTGGCTCGCGCGTCGCCGCCGCAAGCCCGTAAACATAGGGAAGCTGCAAGCGCCGGACCAGCCGCCCGCGCCGCGATTCCCTTATCCGCAAAAGCCTATGCCGTCAGCAATTTGGCGCTGGGATGGCGGGAATGGCGCCCATCGCGGGTTGTCTCGTTTTGGCACGGGCCGCCGTCCCGAAACGCCTTCCTTCCCGGTGCAATCCCACTTAAGAGCGCGGCGATGAGGGAACAAACCTAATGGCGCCACGCCTGCAATTGCGCGACATCAACTTGACCCTCGGCGTCTCGCCGCTGCTGGTGAACGCCGAACTGTCGATTTCGGCCGGCGACAGGATCGCGCTGGTCGGGCGCAACGGCTCGGGCAAATCGACGCTGCTGCGGATCGCGGCCGGCGAGATCGCGCCCGATTCGGGCGAGCGCTTCGCCCAGCCCGGCGCCAAGATGGCCTATCTCGAACAGGCGCCCGATTTCTCAGGCTTCGCCACCGCGTTCGATTTCGTGGCGGATGGCCTCGACGAAGACGAGCATTACCGCGCCCGGGCTTTGCTCGAAGAGGCCGGGCTCGACGGGCAAGCCGACCCCAGCCGCTTTTCCGGCGGCGAGGCGCGCCGCACGGCGATCGCCAAAGCGCTTGCGAGCGAGCCGGAAGTGCTGCTGCTCGACGAACCGACCAACCATCTCGACATCGTCGCCATCGAATGGCTCGAACAGCGGCTGATCGAGTCGCGCGCCGCTTTCGTGCTGATCAGCCACGACCGGCGGCTCTTGAGCAATCTCACCAGCGCGACAGTCTGGCTCGACCGCGGCGTGACGCGCCGGCTCGACCGCGGCTTCTCCGCCTTCGAGGCTTGGCGCGACCAGACCCTGGAGGCGGAGGAGTTGGAGCGTCACAAGCTCGGCCGCAAGATCAAGGACGAAGAACATTGGATACGCTACGGCGTCACCGCGCGTCGCAAGCGCAACGTGCGCCGCGTCGGCGAACTCGCGGGCTTGCGGACGCAGTTAAAGGAAGCGCGCAGCACGCCCGCCAGCGTCTCCATGAGCGCACAGGATTTGAAGCCGTCGGGCGCAATGGCGGTCGAACTGACCAAGGCGAGCAAGACGCTGGGCGACCGCATGTTGGTGAAAAACCTGTCGTTCCGCCTGCTGCGCGGCGACCGGCTCGGCATCGTCGGTCCGAACGGGGTTGGCAAGACGACGCTGCTAAACCTGTTCACCGGCAAGCTTGCGCCCGATACCGGCGAGGTGGCCTTCGGCGCGCGGCTCGCGGCGGTGACGCTCGACCAGTTCCGCGCCGAATTGCCGCCGACCACGACGGTGATGGAGGCGCTGACGGGGGGCGGCGCCGAATACATCGAGATCGGCGGCGAACGCAAACACGTGATGGGCTACATGAAGGATTTCCTGTTCCAGCCGGAGCAGGCGCGCACGCCGATCGGCAAGCTGTCGGGCGGCGAGCGCGGCCGGCTGATGCTGGCGCGCGCCTTCGCGGCGCCCTCGAACTTGCTCGCGCTCGACGAACCCACCAACGATCTCGA
>JANLPL010000242.1:0-11955 GCA_031367195.1 Bradyrhizobium sp. | reverse complement strand
CCCCAAATCGAAATTCCCGGAATCGCCTCACCCGCGCTCACGTCGGACAGTGGCGGTTTGCGGGTAAGGCGGGTGCAACCCGTCGCGCCGGTGCTTGCCTGCGGCGACATGGCGATTCGGCAATATCGAACGTTTTTTCTTACGAGCGCGCCGAAAGAAGGAGCGGCGTATTGACGGCAAATCGAAAGCAGCGAAAAAGGTGAATTGACCGCGCAGGATATTTACAGTTCACGGGCTCGCAATTCCGGAATTGACCGGGCCCGGGTTAAAGTGAAACTGTTGGACTGTTGCGCCAGGGGTCGAAGCGCGACTTTGGGGGAACGGCATGGAACTCGGCGCGTGGCTGCGTGATCTGGGTCTGGAACGTTACGAAGCCGCGTTTCGCGCCAATGCGGTGGATATGGACGTCCTACCGGATCTGACCGAAGACGACCTCGCGCAGCTTGGCGTCGCCCTCGGCGACCGCAAGCGGATACGCAAAGCCATCGCCGAACTGACGGCGCATCCCGCGATCCGTTTGGCCACGCTGGCGCCGCGTCCGGCGCGCAATGACGCCGAGCGCCGCCCAATCGCGGTGATGTTTTGCGACCTCGTCGGCTCGACCAATCTCTCCGCGCGGCTCGATGCGGAAGATTGGCGCGACCTGCTCGGCGAATATATCGACGAAGCGTCCAAGCAGATCACCCATCTCGGCGGACATGTTCTGAAAGTTCTGGGCGATGGCGTCATGGCCCTGTTCGGCTACCCGATAGCGCAGGAGAACGACGCCGAACGCGCCGCGCGCGCTGGCCTGGCCATCCATCGCGCGCTCGATGAGCTCAACGCGCGCAACGAAGCGCGCGGACTGCCGGCGCTTGTCGCGCGGATCGGAATCGATCTCGGCCCGGTCGTCATCGACTCGAACGGAGAGGTGTTCGGCGATCTGCCCAACGTCGCCTCGCGCGTCCAAACGGCCGCGGAGCCCGGCCAATTGCTCGTCACGGCGGCCGTTCAGCGCCAGATAGCAGGCTTGTTCGTCGCCGAGGACAAAGGGCCATACGACCTGAAGGGCGTGCAGGGCCGGCCGACGCTGTTCCGGATTGTTCGGGCGAGCGGCGGAGGTCGAAGGTCGGTTCAAAAAGAGCTGACTCCCCTCGTCAATCGTGAAGACGAGAAGGCGGCCTTGCGCGCGTGCTGGCAAAGCGCGCGAAGCGGCGAGGGCCATATTCTATTGTTCACGGGCGAACCCGGCATTGGCAAATCGCGCGTGGTGGACGAGTTCCATAGTTGGCTTATCGACACGCCTCACACCTGGATCGAGTGGCGCTCTTCGCAACTCTTGCAGAATACGCCATTGCATCCCGTGGTCGAATGGGCGCGCCTGCGATTCGGCGGCGAAGATATCGCCGTCGACAAACGCCTGTTCGAGCTGAAGTCGAGTCTCGCTCAGGTAGGGCTGGATCCGGAGGAATTTGCGCCGCTTCTCGCGCCGATCATCGATATTCCGCTACCGTCCTCACGCGTCCTCAAGCTCCCGCCCGAGGAGCTGCGGCGCCGGCAAATGGCCGCGATCGTCGAATGGATTTTGGCGGGAGCGCGGTCGCAGCCGATCGTTCTGGTGATCGAGGATCTGCACTGGACCGATCCCTCCACCCTCGAAGTGCTGAGCCGGATCGCCGAACGCGCGGCCGAGGCGCCGCTTTTCGTCATCGCCACCGCTCGGCCCGAATTTCGACACTCGTGGAGCCCCCGGCCCAGCTTCGCCGCTATGAATATTGCGCCGCTGGATCGCGCGCAGATTCTGACCATGGTCGGCGAAATCACGACGCGCCTGGGCTTGTCGCGCGAGGCGGCCGAGCACTTGACCGAACGCACCGGTGGCGTGCCGCTGTTCGTCGAGGAATTGACGCGGCTGTTGCTGGAGCGCGGCGGCCAGGGCGACGACCACGCGCTGCCGCCGACATTGCAGCAATCGCTCGCCGCGCGCCTCGACCGGCTTGGCCCCGCGCGCGAGGCGGCCATGATCAGTTCGGTGCTCGGTCGCGAATTTTCCTACGCGCTCCTGTGCGCCGTCGCCAGTACGGACGCGGCCGAACTCGAAGAAGCGCTGGAGAAGCTTGCCGAAGCTGGCATCCTCATCGTCGAAGGCCGGCCGCCCGACGCCAATTACCGCTTCAAACATGCGCTGATCCAGGACAGCGCCTACGAGACGCTGTTGAAGAGCCGGCGACAGACGCTGCACCAGCGAACCGCCGAGACCATGCGCGACCGTTTCGCCGCCCGCGCCGAGACCGAGCCGGAAGCGCTCGCGCGCCACTTCTCGCTCGCCGGGCTCGTCGATGACTCGATCGAATGGTGGGGCAAGGCGGGCGATCAAGCGCTGCGCCGATCGGCATTTCGCGAAGCGATCGCTCACCTCGGCAAGGCGATCGAGATCGCCGACAGGGAAGCGGTGTCGAACAAGAACCCCAGCCCGGAATGGCAAGGCCGACGGGTCAAGCTTCAGGCCGATTATGCAACGACCGTGGCCTTGCTGCGCGGGTTCGGCGCCGACGAGGCGAAAGCCGCCTTCGCCCGCGTTCGGGAACTCGCCGGACCCGCCGGCCAGATCACGGAGCGCGCCGCCACCTCCTATGGCGTCTGGGTCGGCCATCTGGTGCGCGCGGAGCTGGCCGCCGCCCGCGAACGCTCAGAAGCCTTTGTCGCGGAAATGCGGTCCGGCGGGCCGTCCGCGCTGCTGGCGACGGCGCATCGCTGCGTCGGCATGACGGCGTGGCTACAGGGCGATTACGAACCCGCACGCGAGCATACGCAAGCCGCCCTCGACATGAGCGACGAAGCGCGCGATGGCGAAGGCCGCGAGATTTTTCGGCAGGACACGTCGATCGCCGCGGGGATCTACCTCGCCCATTCGATGTGGCTCACAGGCCATGTGGCGCCTGCGCGGGAATTGGCGGCGCGACAGCTCGGATTGGCCGATGCGACGCAGCATTTGCCGACGCAGGTCAACGCGATCGATCAGGTCGCCATTCTCGCGATTGCGGCTGGCGACTACGCCACAGCTAGGCCGCTCGCCGTCCAGTTGCTGCAATTGTCCGATGGACCGGGGCTGACGCTCTACTCCTCCTCCGCCAAGATGATCCTGGCCTGCTGCGACGGCCTCGAACACGGAGCGGCCGGCGTCATCGACCATCTGCGCGAGGCGATCGCCGAATACACCGCGCCTGGCAGCAAAATCCTGTTTTCGCTCTACACCGGCCTGCTGAGCGCGTTCGAGGCGGACGGTCCCGAGCCTGACCAGGCGCTTTCGACTCTCGATGAAGCGTTGGCGTTCGCGCGCTCTTCCGGCGAGCGCTGGACCGATCCGCTGCTCTACCGCATCCGCGGCGACATAGGGTTGAAACGGGGGAATCCGACTGAGGCCGAGCAAGCCTATCTGACCGCGATGGAAGTCGCTCGCGCCCAAAACTCGCCATGTTTTGGTTTGCAGGCGGCCATGCGGCTAGCCTTGCTCTACGGCCAGCCGCGCGCGCGCGAGGCGCGCGACCGGCTCGCCGCAGCGCTGGCGGCATTTCCAGCCGCCGCCGAATGGAAGGAAATCGACGCTGCGCGCGCCCTGATGGAGGCGCTCGCGCGCGCCGCGTAACGTCGCGGTGGTGCGCGTCAGACCGGGAAACCGGGAAACAGCAGCGCCTGAAAGGGGTCGGCGTAACGCACGCGCGAGGGCCGGGCTCCGTCGAGTCCGAGCGCGCTGAGGGTTTTCGTCATCGGATGGCTTGACGGCCCGACTTTCAGGCAAAAGCCCGCCCCAGCGCCCTCCTGAAACGGGGTCAGCGCGTCGATGCGAGTCCGTGTGAGGTTGCCGTTCAGGATCGTATAGGTCGGCAGTTCGGCCGGCGGCGACGGCCGCAGCGCCGCGAACGCGCCTTCGAAGGCTGCGATTGTCGAGCCGGCGGTATCGCGCAGCGTGGTCGAAAACGCGAGGCTGTCGCCGCGGATATCGATGCCGGCGACGAATTTGGGATAGCCCCAAAGCGCGCGGCCGATGCGATCGGTCTCGGCCGTGGTGACCGGGAGGTGCAGCACATAGAGCGCCGGCTCGGGGTTGCCGGACGCGATGGCGGGAATCGACAGGCCCACTTCGTTGTAAGGCCCCAGATCGGTATCGCGATATTCGAAGCAGCCCAACAGCACGGCTGCGTCCGCGCCATCGCCCGCCGGTTGCAGTCCAACGGGGTTCAGCACGCCGCAGGCGCGAGCGCGCTCGATGGCAAAAGTCGCGATCAGACAACGCGCGTCGAAGTAGCGGATCGGCAGGCTGCATCGCGCGCCGTCGGGAAGCGAGCATCGCTGCAAGTAAAGGCGCGCCGCGGGCGCCCGCGGGTTCGCCCCCCTGCCCTCGGCCAGAATTTCCAGCGCGAGCGACGGCAGGTCGCAAGGATCGAGGAAGTTTTGCCCGTCGGGGCCTGGGACAGCGGGCATGACGCGACGAGGCATTTGAGGCTGCGCGCGAGGGACGGCGGCGACCTGCAAGTCACGAAGATACTGTAGAGGATCGGTCATCGCCCTAGCCCTCCGGTCGCATGAAATTCAATCCGCGCAGCCCTGATCCTCATGCGTCGCGCCCCACCACGAATTCGACGCAGCGTCGCAGCCAATCCAGATCCGCGCCCGGCTTGACGCCGGCGAAAGCGACGCCTTCGAACTGCTTTGCAGCGGCTTCCGCGAACACCCTGGCGCACTTCTGCGCCCAGTCGAGACTGCCTGCATCCTCGATGATCTTGTGCAGGCGAAACACCTCACTCGGCAAGCGACGCTCGCGCGGCCGACCGAGAAAGCCCGCGATCCAGTTCCGGTCGCCGGCGCCGGCATGGGCGAGCGCGTGGGTCAGCAGCAGCGTGCGCTTGCCCTCCCAAAGATCGCCATCGATCTCCTTGCCGTAGCGCGCAAGACTCCCGTTCAGGTTCAGCACGTCGTCGGTGATCTGGAACGCGAGCCCGATCATGAAGCCGAAACCGTCGAAGCGGCTCAGATTTCGGTCCTCGCTATTGGCGATGAGGGCGCCGATCCGCATCGGATGAATGAAGCTGTACCAGGCCGTCTTCTTCAAGACGAGCCGCATGTAATCTTTCGGTCCCACGGTCAGATCGTTGTCGTGCATCCAACCAAGCTCCATCGCCTGACCCTCAAGGGTCTCGACGATGAGATGATCGACTTCGTCGAAGATGCGCAGCGCGCCGACCGGTCCGAGCCCCGCGCCCGCTTTGCGGAACAGCCGCATACTGAGCGCGTTCATCGCGTCGCCGGTATTGACCGCGATCGGCACGCCGGCGCGCCGGTGCAGGGTGGGATAGCCGCGGCGCGTTTCGCTCTCGTCCTCGATATCGTCATGCACGAGAAAGGCGTTGTGCAGCATTTCCAGGCCCGCCGCCGCGGGAACGGCGTCTTCGCCCCGTCCGCCGAGCGCGCGGGCGGTGGCGATGCACAGCGCCGGGCGCAGGCCCTTGCCCGAACGCCCAAGAAAATCACCAACCAGCCCATAGAGATGGCGTTGCGGCTCCCATCTGGGCACGGCGTCAGTCAGCGCGTCGGCGATCATCTCGCGATACCAGACGATCCGCTCAACGAAACCGCCGGGACCGAGCGCCGGCTCGGGGCCCGGCGCCACGCCGCCGAGACCCGCAACCTGGTCCTCGATATCGGGAACTTCGACCAACAGCCGCCCAAGCGGCGCCTCCGCGAGGCTCTTGCTTCCGCCGGCCGCCACGGCGTCGCGAGACGGATCGAGCGCGACGGCGACCGGCGCCAGGAACGGCGTCGCCTTCTCGATCAGCGCAGGAAGCTGTTCAAGCGCGCCCGTCCCGCTCAGCGCGCGCGCGGCCACTTCAACCAGCGTCGAGTCCCACGGCAGGCCGGCCCGGAAACGCTCGGCGTCGTAGAGCCGCCAGGGCGCGAGAATCTCGGGCTCGTGCAACGGCCAGAGTTCGCAGCGCGGCCCCGCAAAGCCCGCGCGATCGAGCAGACCGTTGACGGCTCGCCGCGCCGCTTCGTTGGCCCCCTCCATGGTGGCGAGATCGGTGTAGGTGCGGACGTAGTCGGAGGCCAGGAAGAGATTGGGCGAAGCGGTCGTCGCCTCGGGTCGCAGGGCCCAGGTGTCCTCCAGATTGACCAGCAGCGGCTCGCTGTTGTGCAGGAAGCCGGGCCTCGTCTCGGATGGCCGGATGTCGGAATCGAGGAACCACGAATGCAGATCCTCGTCGCGCAGGATCTCCTTCTCGCCGTTGAGCGACCGCTTGAGCTGCGCCCAGGTTTCGAGCGCGACCTGTTCGCGCGTGCATTCCATCGCCGGGCGGCCATTCGACCCGGGGCTCGTCCAATCCGAGACATCGACCGACAACACGCCCTTGACCTCGCGATCGCCAAATTGTTCAGGCGACAGGCTGCGCCAGAATTGCACCTGGCTGATGCTGGTCAGCGCCCATTCGGTGTCGATGTGAATGACGTGACCGTGGCAAATGGGCAGGTCGCGCTTGAGGTAGAACTGGAGTCCGTTCATCCACTCGACGTTGCGCGCCAGCTCGCCAAGATTGGCGAGAGCCGGGTCGGCGGCCAGCAGTTTTGCATCGACCAGCTTCGCGATGCGCTCAACCGGCAGGCCGGAGATGTAATAGTCGCCGCGCCAGGTTTTCCGCACGCCGTTGTGACTTGCGACGACGCCAGCGATCAGGCCGCCTTCGCAGAGGATCTGCTCGACCTCGGTTTGCATGACGAACTGGACGCCGCGCATTTCCAGAAAATTGCGCCAGGGATCGATCCAGACGAGATTGGTTGGACCGTCGAGCACGCGATCCGTCGTCCCCGCGATGGGGTTGAGGATTGTCATCATCATCTGCACGAACATGTCGCCGACGGTTCGCGCACTCGCCTTGTTGGCTTTGGCGGCGACGAGCGAGCGCGTGAAGCCGATGGCGAGGAATTTCTGATAGGCCGGGGAGCGCTCGGCCGCGCCGATGTAGTCCCACCAGCTGGTCCGCTCATATTCAGCCAGCCGCCGCTCGGTGCAGCTTGTGAGCAATTGCCAGAACCGCGCACCGAAGAAGGCGAATTCCTCGGGCGTGATGTCAAGCGTCGGCCCAAACAGCAGCAACACATCGCGCAGCAACGTGCCGGCGTCGCGCGTGGTGCGCGGAAACATCGCCGGAACTTCAAACATCGGCCGGCCATATTGGGCGATGCCGACGCGGGTGGTGGGAACGAGATGATCTGCCGCCATCCGCCCATCGAACGACGGCGTGCGGCGCATGGTTTCGATCACGTGTTTGTAGAAGCCGGGAAAGAAACGAAAACCGTGTTCGCCCGGGATCTTGTCGGTGATCGAAGCGACGCCCGTGTCGACGAGCTCGCGGCCGTTCGTATCGTCGCCGTCGTCGGCGACGGGAAAGCTGCGCGCCTTGCCGCCGGCGATGTCGAGCCTTTCGAGCACGACGACTTCGAAGCCGCGTTCGATCAACTCGTGGGCGGCGCTCATGCCGCCCACGCCGCTGCCAAGAACGATAACGCGGGGGGGCATAGAAGGCTATTGCTTGGGCTTAGCGTCAGTCGCCTTGCGCTCCAGCAACGCGATCGCGTCGGGCTCTTTGACGCGCAGAGCGATCTTCTCGTGCAAGCGAAAGATGGAAGCGGGCTCGGTGGTGACCTGCAGGAAGCCAACAGAAACGTCGGTTGCGATCACCAACTCGAAAGGAGCGGCGCCGAGCGCAACGATAAAACCCCTCTCTCCGGGGAGCGTCGATGAGCGCAGAAGCGGCCCGCCGCCCAGAAACGGGATGATGCGATCGGAAGGCAATACCAGATTGTCGGTCGGATCCTGCGCATCGCCGAACAAGTCTTGCCCAAGCACGACGGCGAACGGCCCGTAGTAGCCGCGGCTTTCGAGTTCGCCGATCCGCACGGTCACATCCTGCACGAGTTGGCGACCTGCACTCGTGGCCGGCCCCCGCTTCTGCAACGCCGCAGGCGCGGCCAGCGCCAATCCGTACAATCCGTCGTTCTTCGATCCGCTCGTTACTTTCCAGATTGCAGGAAGTCCTGTGATCGCATCCGGCGGCGGCCCCTGGTCGACGTCTACTTGGCCACGAAATACAACCGCGTCCTCCAACCGCGCCAGCACGTTTGCGGCGCGCCGGAACATTTCAAGGGCGCTTGTCAGCTGCGGATCGGCGACCTGGGCGCCGCGAAGCTGCACCCTGACCTGCAAGGTGGCCAGCAGGAAGGTGCTTTTGTCGGCGACCTGCATGGTTTGCCAATCAGGCGATGGATCTTGCGGCGGCTTGGTTTTGGGCAAATAATGCAACTGCCCGCCTTTAATAAAATCCGTATCCGGGGGCAGCGGCCCAATCAATGGTAGGAACGAAGCCGCCACGCGCGACCGCGCCGCCTCCTTCTGCACCGTTTGCCCGACGCGCGCCCACTGCTCTTCAGTCCAAGGAACCTGCGGATCGATACTCGACATGACGCTCCCCTATCTCTTCTATTTCAATGGCTTGCATTATCCCGATAGCGCCGCCCCGACGGCAAAATCGCCGCCCGTGTGGCGCTGTCCGACTTCAACGGCATAGACGTCAAAAACATAAGTCAGCGCCTGGGTGTCGACCCGGCCCACCCCGATGCAACGTACGCGATTGAGCCATTGCAGGCGCGCGTCGCCCGTTTCAAAGCTCGGCGTAACCACCAGCGGCGGCAGGGTCGCGAACTGCCCGCCAAGCGCGCGCGAATAACCGTCGGGCCCCAGATCGAGCGTGCCGCTATAAGTGGCGTAGATGCGGGCGCCGTCGGTTGTTTCCAGACACGCCCGCACCTCGACGATCGCCACGCCGTCGCGCCGGATCCGCATGAAATCGGCGGCGCCGGGCAGGACGACGCCTTCGATCTCGGGCCCCACGAAACGCCCTTCGTCGATCAGCCAGTCGATCCGCAAGCCGTCCGGCCCCTCGCCGACATCCTGCCGCTTGACCGTCGCCGTCAGCGACGCCAGGAATTTGGTGGACCAGTCCCAAACGGGGGCAGGCGGCGGCGCTGAGATAGACGGTGGCCTGCGCGCGCTTGGGGCGGCTCGCCTCTCGGACAATCGCGGCGAGACCGGCCGACCGGCGAAGCGCAGGACCGGCAGGACTTCCAACCCGTCGCTCAGCGGCCGCGGCAAGAGCGCCCGGTAAAGGCGCTCACCGGACGGCGGGCTGCGCCATTCTGGCGCCGCCACGAGTTCCGACACCGGACCGCCGTCGATCCGGATTTCGAGGGTGACGCTATGGCCAGGTTTCACCGGCGCAACGGCGATCCGAACGCCTGGCGAAGCGCCGTCGTCGCCCCGCCAGGTGACCCGCGAGCCGTCGCGAGCACGGAAGGTTCCGAACAGATCGCCTAAGCTTCGAAGCAACGCGGGCCCCGCGAGGCGTTCACCCAAACTCGTACTCACAATTGAAATCCGCAGCGAAAACTCGCGGCGACGATAGCCGAATTGCGCCCCATCCGCCAATACGTCGGAACAGCGTGAACAACCGCGGCGCCGGTAAAGGGCGCGGGCTCGGACAGCGCGGCGTCGAACCCGGAAGACTATGGAATTCAGGATGTCCCGCGAGATCGCGCGCAACGGCGCGGCTTCGCGGCGCGACAAACAGGCGCCGGAAGCCGCCGAATTGGGTGCTGATTAAAAACGCGCCGACCGGGCGTGGCTGGCGACGCCGTCGGCGCCGGGCATCCCAGCGCGCGCGCCCTGTCAGGGATCATCCGGAAATTGCAGGGCGTTCGACCATCGCGGAATATTTGCTCATGGCCGGCAAGATCGATCTGTTTCCTGACGCCGCCCATCGAGGCCGCCGCGCTGGACCTCATTTTCGCAGGGTTCCCTGTCATAGGCACGACATTGCGCCCACCGCTTACCGTCGCGGGAGGTCGTGTCTGGTCAATCAAGGGGCTGGCTCAGGGAGCGCGGACGAAATGGATGGCGGCGGTGACGTCCCAAGGGTCGTCGTCGCCATGGGGCGGAGTGAAACTGAGGGCCAGGCAACCGTTGCGTTTATCGGCTCCGGCCTCCACGGCCGCGCCGGCCACGCCTTGCGCGGTCGATTCCCCGGCCAGCAACCTCGCCGCGCCCGCCCCGGTCCAGGCGGATAGGACACTGAGCGGCATGCGCCAGGCGTAGAAACGGTCCGGCGCGGCGCGGTCGACGGCCATCAGCTGGAGGTCGAGATTGAACGTCTGGGCATAGCCGGGGTTGAAGCAATTGTAGGCGTCGGGCGGCTTGCCGTCCATCGTCAGGCGAACCGGTCCGCCGCCGGCGGTTTGCCCCTTCAGCGCCGCCGCGCCGATGCGGGCGCCCGCATTGGGCAGGCCATAAAGTCCGTAAGGCGCGCGAAGGTTGAGCGGAGCCGCCTGGGCGCCGGGCGGCTTGGTTCCTTCGAACCGCCAGTCGTATTCCGAGCCATTGCCGCGAATGCTGATGTCCGCCCCCGCGCCGGGGCCGAGCACGACGGGAGCGTCGAGGCCGCTCAACTCGATGTCGATCAGGCGGCCGTTGTCGATTGCGATGCCGGTCTTGTCGCCCGGACCGATCAGGCCGCCGTGGACGCTTATCGCGTAAGGTTGCTTGCCGCCCTCCCCTCCGATGCGCAGCGCGGCTCCGCCCGAGGTGAGCGCGGAAAGGTCATAGAACCCGATTTCCGCGACTTGTCCCTTGTCGGGCGCGGGCGCGATTTGAACATCGTCGCCGCCGCTGTGCTCGACCCGCAGGCCGAAGAAGCGCAGCTTGCGCGTCGCGGAATGGGGGTTCGGGTTGCGGATCGCAAGGCCAACGTTCTTGGCGGCGAAGATGGCGAGCTTGTAGAAATCGAGTTCGTTGGTCGCGTCCGAGCCGTCGGTCGTCGTCGAGCTGATCTCGAAAGCGGGCTCGACGTCAGAGCCGGAGCTCCAGCATTTGACGTTGTAGAAGGCGGACTCGCGCATATAGGCCTGCGGCATTCGCAGCGTATGGCCGATGGAGATACAAGGTCCGTTGATGTAGTCTATCTCGACGTCGCGCATGAGGACGAAGTCGTTGCGGTCGTAGAAGGTGAACGCGGCCTGCCGGCCGGCCGCGTCGCGGGCGCCGACGATTTTGAGGCCGACGACCGAGCCGCCGCTGGTGTCGTGTTCGACGTCGAGCGTGGTCGCGCCATAATGATTGGCGGCCCAGCCCTCGGACCAGGAAAACAGATCGCCGGAGAAGTCGCGGCCGAGGATAATGACGCTGGCGAGCGCCCCCTCGCCGCGGATCGACACGCCGCGCGGAAACGGGGGGACGTTCAGCGGCTGGCCGATCCGGTAGATTCCGGCGGGAATGAAGAGCCGGCTGGGCGAGTTCTCGCCCTTGTCCGACAGCCGCATGAGACAGCGCGCCAGCGCCGGCGCATCGTCCGCCGCGCCATCGCCCGCCGCCCCGCAGTCGCTGCGCAAATTCAGTTCTGCCCTGGCGTCGCCCGCCTGCTCGGCGCGCAGGGGGTGAGTTTGGCCGAGCAGCAGGACCATGAGGGACAGGCTGAGCTTGGCTCGGACGACTTTCGTCAGAATCCCCTTCTTATGTTCTATGGACGGACCTTTAGACGCGTTTCTCGCTCTCGGATCGAGGAACGACAGTTCTGAGGTATGGCAACTAATTTCGCTGTACGGGATTTGGTGATGCATGTATACCTAATCCGATATCAGTGTATCCGGCACCAAATTGATGATCGTGAAGCGATTGCCTAAACACGCTCCACACATACTAAACTGACAGGGTTCTCCGCCATGTTCGACCCTCACGCCATATTTGAGGACGCCAGAGGTCGGCATAGCCTTTTAGGGGGGCGCGGATATCCATTTCCCGATATAGAACGGCTTAGGTTGTATAATCTGCCGGGGCACAACAATTTTGTTCTCGCGTCGGCCGATCGCGATCCATTT
>JANLPL010000148.1:0-4282 GCA_031367195.1 Bradyrhizobium sp. | reverse complement strand
CTCAAAAAAACGCGTCCCCCTCGATTAAGTCCGACAGGCTGCTAGGCTGGTGATCATGAAATATTAGAGTCCAGTTATACCGCAAGTGCCGCAATCCGCCCATTGCAGACAATCAAAGGGCGAGTCCGACGCGTCAAGCGGCGGCCTTCACCCCCGCCCGCATCAACATGCCGTAGAGATCGCGCGGATCGTCTGGGTCGGGCACGAGGTCGAGCTGGGCCGTCCCAGCCCCGAGCCGGTCGCGCACATAGCGCAAAGCCGCGAAATCCTCGATCGCGAAGCCGACGCTGTCGAACAGCGTTATCTCGTCGGCCTCTTGCCGGCCGTGGGCCTCGCCCGAGATCACCCGCCATAGCTCGACGACCGGGAAATCGGGGGCCATTTGCTGGATTTCGCCCTCGATGCGGGTCTGCTCGGGATATTCGACGAACACCGAGGCCCGGTCGAGGATTTTCGGGTCCAACTCGGTCTTGCCGGGGCAATCGCCGCCGATGGCGTTGATGTGGATTCCGGCGCCGATCATGTTGTCGGTCAGCACGTGGGCGCGGGCCTTGTCGGCGGTGGCGGTGGTGATGATTTCGGCGCCGAGCATCGCCTCCTCGGCCGTGCGGCAGGCGGTGACGCCGAGGCCGGCGAGGCTGAGATTGAGCGCCGCCTTGCGGGTCGCGGCGGGGTCGATGTCGTACAGCCGCACGGCGGTGATGCCGAGGATCGCCTTGAAGGCGAGCGCCTGGAACTCGCATTGCGCGCCATTGCCGATGATCGCCATCGTGCGCGCGCCCGGCGGCGCCAAATATTTCGCCGCCATCGCCGAGGTCGCGGCGGTTCGCAGCGCGGTGAGGATGGTCATTTCGGTCAGCAGCAGCGGATAGCCGTTGGCGACGTCGGCCAGCATCCCGAACGCGCACACGGTCTGTCGGCCGGCTCGCGTGTTCTTCGGGTGGCCGTTGACATATTTGAACGCGTAGAGCGCGCCGTCGCTGGTCGGCATCAGTTCGATCGAGCCGTCGGCCGCGTGGGCGGCGACGCGCGGGGTCTTGTCGAACTCCGGCCAACGGCGGAAGTCGGCTTCGATATAGAAGGCGAGATCGTGCAGGAAGCGCTCGACGCCGGTCTCGGCGACCAGCCGCATCATGTCGTCGACGCTGACGAAGGGAACAAGGCTGAGGGGGCCGGGGAGGGACATGGGCGGAACCGGAGACGTTGGGATGGGGTCAAGGGTGATCCCGCACAGTTTAGGCTTTGTTAACGACGAAAACAGGGCGTCACGCCGCCCGCGCGAGCCTTGCGCGAGTCGATTTGATCAAGCGGCCGTCGATCGCCGCGAGACCCGCTCCTATCAGCGCCATGCCGATGAGGGCCTGCGCGCCAAAACTTTCGCCCAGGAACAGCGCGCCCAGCGTCATCGCGCTGATCGGCAGCAAAAACGTCACCAACAGCAGGTTGGTCGCGCCGGCGACGGCGAGAATGCGGAAATAGAGCACGTAAGCGAGCGCCGTGGAAAGCAGGGATATGCCGGCGAAGGCAAGCCAGACCTCGACGCCGGGCGCCGGTAAATTCCAGGGGCGATCCACGAGGCCGGCGATCGGCGTGAGCACCAGCGCGCTGGCGGTGATCTGGCCGGTGGCGATTTTGAGCGCGGCGACGCCCTTGAAGCGCCGGCCATAGACGCCCGCGAAGGCATAGGAGAGCGAGGCGAGCAGACATGCCGCCTCGCCCGCGAGATCGCCTCGACCGAGACCCGACAGGACGCCGGGACCGACCAGGGCGACGACGCCGGCCAGTCCGAACAGCACGCCAAACCCCTTGCCCCAGTTCAGCTTCTCATTGCCGGTCAAGGCATGGGCGACGAGGACGGCGAAGATCGGCGTCGTCGCGTTCAGGATCGAGGCGAGCCCGCTTGAAATGCGGGTCTCGCCGAACACGATCAGCGTGAACGGCGCGACATTGTTGAGCAGCCCCATTACAGCGAATGCGGCCCAAAGTCGCGGGTCCGCCGGCAGCCATTCGCGGCGCGCGGCCAGCAGGAGGTTGAGCGCGATCGCCGCAAAGCCAACCCGGCCAAGCGCGACCGTGAAAGGCGGCAGGGCCGAGGCAAGCACCTTGAAGAAAAAGAACGAGCCGCCCCAAAGTCCCGATAACGCCAATAGCAGCAGCCATTCGCGCAGGCCCATGACGGGCGGAATATCGGTTTGCGGCATCGGCTCGGGTTTCGGTTCACGGGGGGAGAGCCGCGATATAAGCGGCGGCCCCATCGACAGCCACCCGAGTTCGCCGGAAGCAACGCGTCAGTCATACTTGATATACGCAAACCTTGGGTCGCCCTGCGGCGTGCCTTCGAGCGCGGAGCCCGGGCCGGGACGGCTGCCCGTTCACGCAATACTTGCCAAGCGCTCAGGCCTTCATCTTATTCCGGCAACCCCAGCAGCCGCGCGCCGGCAATGAGTTTGTCGGCTATGGCGGGCACGAGCCCGATTTCCGAAAGCATCCGAATTCGCCAGCCGGGCTCCAACTCCAGCCCGCGCTGGGCGATCGGCCGGGCCTCCTCGGCGCGACCGGCCAACGCCAAAGCTGCGGCATGATACACATACTGATAGCCGACTCCCGACGCTGCATGCACTTCTCGGGCAAAGTGCGCGCAGGCCTCGTCGAGCCGAGCCTCGCCGAGGGCACACATGGCCAGCGCGTGATGGGCGAGCCGCGCCGACGAATCGAATGGGCTAAGCCGCAACGCACGGTTGGCGAGTTGCGCGACGCTCCCGGAATTGCCGCTATAAGCCTGGATCATTGCACCGACATAATGCGTGTAGGCGCAAGACGGATTTTGCAACAAAGCGCGGTTGATCGCGTCCAAGGCGGCGGCGTAGTCTCTGTCGAGAAAAGTGACGACGCTTGCCGCGCGCGAGAGCGCGTGCGCGCCCTCGGTGGCGCCGGCGAGAACGAAGCGTGCATGCGAAAGCGCCGCCGCCTTGTCGGCCTGATCAAAGCCGGCGTACCAAAAACAATTCATATGCGCGCTTGCAAGGCAGGCGTGGGCCAAGCCATGATTTGGGTCGAGTTCTAGCGCCTGATCGAGAATTCCGATTGCGATGCGGCAATCCGCCGGGCGCCATTTTCTCAAATGCGGGAGAACGCGCCAAACCAGATCCTCCGCATCGAGATTCTCGGGACGTTTTCGCGTCGCGCGTTCGATCTCCGAACGTTGCAGGCTGGGCTCGACGATCCCAACCACCTTGTCGGTGATCTGATCTTGCATGTCGAACACATCCTCCAGCGCGCCGTCGAAACGGTCGGCCCAGATATGCGCGCCGGTCTCGGCCTCGATTAATTGCGCTGATATGCGCAGCCGGCCGCCGGCCTTGCGCATGCCGCCTTCCAGCACATAGCGCACACCGAGTTCGCGCCCGACCTGGCGGATGTCGACCGCTTTGCCCTTGTAAACAAAGCTGGAATTGCGGGCGATGACGAACAGCCATTTGATGCGCGACAGGCCGGTGATGATGTCCTCGACCATGCCGTCGACAAAATATTCCTGTTCCGGATCGCCGCTCATGTTCTGGAACGGCAGCACGGCAATGGAAGGCTTGTCGGGCAGCGCCAGCCGCGGCGGCTCCGCGATCTTCGCCGCGGCTGCAACGCCGACCTCGACCGAATACGCATGGACGGGCTCTGCGATGTTCTTGAGGTTCGTCGGCCCGAGATCGGTGATGGCGAGATCTAGCCGCCCCTTCACCTGTCGAAACGCGTCCTCGGAGAGGCAGATCGCGCCGGGCTTGGCGATCCCTTCCAGCCGCGCCGCGATATTGACGCCGTCGCCCATCAGGTCGCCGTCGCTCTCCTCGACGACGTCGCCGAGATGTATGCCGACGCGGAAAACGATGCGCTGGTCCTCGGGCGTTCCGACATTGCGTTCGGCCATCGCGTTCTGCACCGAAATCGCGCAGCGCACCGCTTCGACGACGCTTCGAAACTCCACCAGCGCCCCGTCGCCGGTGCGCTTGAACACCCGGCCGTTCTGGCTGGCGATGATGGGATCGATCACGTCGGCGCGCAGAACGCGCAACCGGGCGAGCGTGCGATCTTCGTCGGCGCCCGTCATCCGGCTGAAGCCGACCACGTCGGCGGCCAGGATCGCCGCGATTTTGCGCCTCTCGCTCATAGCGCTCCCCAATCGGGGGCCAGCCTAAGCAGAAATCGGCAGGTTGACCAACGGATGGCGGGCTGATTCTGTAGACGCCTCGAATCGGGGTGGTTAGCATGACAGGTAAATCGCCCCTTTTGG
>JANLPL010000134.1:0-32449 GCA_031367195.1 Bradyrhizobium sp. | reverse complement strand
GTGAACTCGCCGCAGGCGCCGGCGTGCGTCTCGTGCAGGAACGCCGATTCCTGCGTATCGGTTTTCTTCCAGTCGCGCACGATGACGATTTTGCGCCCGTCGGCGAGGCCGAAGCCCGACACATCGACGGCGTTGCCGAACGAATGCTCGGAGAGTTTCTCGCCGGGTTGATTGTCGACCGTGCGGCAGGAATAGCCGCCGAACACGTCGAGTTCGCTCACCCCAACGCCGAACCGGGCCATCGCGGCGGGCTGCACGACGCGGTCGAGCCAGTCGTCGAGAGCGGCCACCATCGGGCAATCCATGATGATCGGCTTGTCGAGCGGGATCGCGCCGTCCTTCAGCGCGGTGACGCGCAACGGGCGCTCCAGGCCGCAAATGCCGGGGCCGTCCATGGCGGAGAGCGGGCGAAGGGCGTCGGAAGGCTTGACCCGGCCTTGCGCGAAACAGGCTTTCTCCGCCTGCGCGCGCCAAGCCGGCCGCTCGGCGCGCTGCAGGAAACCGCAGCCCGACAAAGTGATGAGCGCGGCCCCCAGGACTGCTAGAGTTGGGACCGCCATTGGCCGAACGCAACGCGCCATCTCCTCAAATTGCGCGGGTTCTCTGAAGGAAGCCTAAACCGAGCGCGTCATTTTTGAGCCGTGATCGCGCGTTAGGCGCCGGAGAAGCACCCAAGAGGCGAGGCGATGTTGGGCAATATGGGGCGAATCGGGGCCTTGGCGCTCGCCCTGGCGGGATTCGCGGGCGCGGCGCAAGCGCATCCCCATGTCTGGGTGACGGTGCGCGCGCACGTTGAATTCGCGCTGGACGGCCGCGTGACGTCAGTGGTGCACGATTGGGTGTTCGACGAGATGTATTCGTCCTTCGCCACGCAGGGGCTCGCGCCCAAGGGGCAACTCGTCACCCGCGCCATTTTCGCGCCGCTAGCGCAGGAAAACGCCGGCAGCCTGGCGGAGCTGGGCTATTACACGACGCTGAAGCTCAACGGCAAAGCCGTGGAATTCTCGCCGGTCAAGGAATATTGGATGGAGGAGCGGCCCGATCACCTCGTCGCCTTCCACGTCCGCCTCGATCTGAAAGAGCCGCAGTCGATCGGCCGCATCGGCACGCTGCTGGTGGCGGACCCGGATTTTTACATCGATTTCGAATACGACGATCCCCCCAACGGCGTCGTGCTCGACCAGGCGCCGGCGGGCTGCTCGAATTCGCTTTCCAAACCGAAATCGCTCGAAGGCGACGATAAGAAGAAGCTCAGCGAGTCGTTCTTCAGCGGCCTCGCGCCGGGGGCCAATTTCGGCTTCAAAATGGCCAGCCGGGCGATTTTCGCATGTCCGTGAGGCGCTGGGCGCTGCTTCTCGGCGCGGTCCCGGCGCCCGCTTTCGCCACGGCGATGCGACGCCCGTTCGAGGTCGGCGGTGGCGAGGGCGGCGGGGCTTCGGGCTGGCTCCTTAACGCTCAGTCAAAATTCACCCACATGATGTCGAGCGACCTGCACGCCATTCCGCACGACCAGAGCGCGCTGTGGGCGCTAATAGGCGTCGGCTTCGCCTATGGCGTCGTCCATGCGGCGGGGCCGGGCCACGGCAAGGCGGTGATCGCCTCCTACATGATGGCGAATGATTCGGCGCTGCGGCGCGGCATCGTGCTGGCGCTGTTCGCGGCGGCGCTGCAAGGCGCGGTCGCGATCGCCATTGTCGGCGTGGCGGCGCTCGCGCTCCATGCGACGGCCGCGCGCATGAACGGAATCGCCGACGGGTTGGCGAGCCTGAGCTATCTCGGCGTCGCCGCCATCGGCGCGTGGCTCACGTGGAAAAAGGGCTTCGCGCTGGCGCGCGCGACGCGCGGCTATCTCGCGCGGCGTGCGGCGCTGGCGGGCGCGGTGCTGTTCGCAGGGGCTCCGTGGCGTGGCGCGCGGACGCTGCCGGGGGGCGGGTTTGGCGCCGGCGAGGGCGCTGGCGACGAGGCCTGCGGGCATGTCCACGCGCCCGACCCGCGCACGCTGGGCGCGGGGTTTTCTTGGGGGCCGGCCTTGACGACGGTGGCGGCGGCGGGCGCGCGGCCCTGCTCGGGCGCGCTGCTGATTCTCGTGTTCGCGCTGACGCAGGGGTTGTTTTTGGCGGGCGTCGCGGCGGTGGCGGCGATGGCGCTGGGCACAGCGATCACCACCGGCGCGTTGGCGTGTCTGGCGGTGTTCGCAAAGGGGCTGGCGGTCAAGTTCGCCGCAGGGGAAGACACGCGCGTCGCGCTGGTGGCGCGGGCGTGTGAATTCGCCGCCGCGCTGGCGGTGCTCGGCTTCGGGCTGGCGCTGTTTTTCGCTTCGCACGACGCGGGCTGATGGCGCGAGCGCGCCGCAACGGCTAGACGCGGGACATGACATTCTGGCTCGACATCGCCGCCTTCGCGCTGAAGGCGCTCGTCCTTGTTCTTGGCCTCGCCGCCGCGGCGTTTCTCGTCGCGCGCGCGGCGCGCGGCGGCGGCGGCGCGGAGCCGGACGAGATCGAGATCAAGCGGCTCGACGAGGTCTGGCGTGAACGCGAGACGCGGCTCGGCGCGGCCTTCCTGACCAAGAAGGCGCGCAAGGCGCATTTGAAGGCGGCCAAAAAGGCAGCCAAGGCTGAGCCGCCCGACGCGCGCGTCTATGTGCTCGATTTCAAAGGCGACATGCTCGCTTCCGCCGTCAACCGGCTGGCGCGCGAGATCGACGCGGTGCTGAGCGTGGCGCGTCCAGCGCAGGACGAGGTCGTGCTGCGGCTGGAAAGCCCCGGCGGCACGGTGACAGGCTATGGCCTCGCCGCCGCGCGGCTGCAAAGACTGCGCGCCGCGCGTGTAAAGCTGACGGTCTGCGTTGATCAGGTCGCGGCCAGCGGGGGCTATATGATGGCGGCGGTCGCCGACCGGCTGATCGCCGCGCCGTTCGCCATGATCGGCAGCATCGGCGTGGTGGCGCAGGTGCCCAATCTCAACCGCATCCTGAAGAAGAACGACATCGACGTCGAAGTGATGACGTCGGGCGAGTTCAAGCGCAGCGTGTCGATGTTCGGCGAGATCACGCCAGCGGGGCGCGAGCATTTCCAGGGCAAGCTCGAAGAGACGCACGACGCGTTCAAGCGTCTGGTGGCGGAGCTGCGGCCCGGCGTCGCCATCGGGGAAGTCGGCAACGGCGATGTCTGGCTGGCGCGCGACGCGCTGGGCCTCGGGCTGGTCGACGAGATCTGCGTCAGCGACGATTATCTGTTTCGTCAGCGCGGGCGCGCGGCGATCTATCTCATTTCGAGCTACGAGCCCAAGCCGCTGTTGCGGCAGTTGCTGGATCGGCTGGGGTTGCTGGCGCGACTGGCGCTCGGTCTCGCTTAAATAAAAACCCCCGCTGGAGCGGGGGTTTTGGGAAGAGGGGGCAGGTCCAAGAGATCAGCACTCGTTGACGCGACGGCGGCCCATGTAGTTGCCGTAATCGTCGTAAACCGGCTCATAGCGGACGCAATAGGCGTCGGCGGCGACGGTGGCGGCGATGGCGGCGCCGGCGAGGCCGAAGATCAGGCCCGGGCCGCCCCAGAAGTCGTGATGATGATGATGATGAAACTCGTGGGCCGAAGCCGGAGCGGCGGACAGGGCCAGGGCGGCGGCGAAGGCGAGAGCCGTGAAAGCGCGCATGTGAGGTCTCCTCGGGTTTTTTTGTTTGTCGTCTGAGAGAAGGCCGCTTTGGTATTTCGCGGGGCGCTTCGTTCAGCGACGGTTTGGTTGTAGGCGCTGCGCGATGGAAGCGATGTGGCGCGCCTCACAATGCGAAATAGCAGTTTCTTTGAACGGCGAGGCTTCGCGCGCCTCTAGTTGGACGACGTCGTGCGCGAAATGCAAAAACCCCCGCCGGGGCGGGGGTTTTGTAACGCGCCGGGAAAGCGCGATCAGCATTCGTTGACGCGACGGCGGCCCATGTAGTTGCCGTAGTCGTCGTAAACCGGCTCGTAGCGGACGCAATAGGCGTCGGCGGCGAGGGTGGCGGCGATGGCCGCGCCGGCAAGCCCGAACACGAAGCCGGGGCCGCCCCAGAAGCCGTGATGATGATGCGGGAACGGGTGGGCGGAGGCGGGGGCGGCGGCCAGAGCGAGGATGGCCAACGAGGCGAGCAAAGCGAATTTCAGATTGCACATGGGAGGCTTCCTTCCTTCGATCGAGACGATGGCGGTCTCGCAGGTTTATGTCGCGCCGGGGTTTCCTTGGGTTCACCGATGAGCGGATTTTTTTTCGCCCGCCGCCGGGGCGGCGACCCCGGCGAAATCATCTTACGGGACGCCTGCGCGCCGCGCCGGGACAAGTGGCGGAAACGCTTTCAGGCCCGGCGCCCCTGTGCTACGGAGGCCGCCAATACCGCAACGCGCGAGGGCGGAAGCGAAAAGAAATGGCGGAACGTAAAACCCAATTCGATTATGAAGACCTGCTCGCCTGCGCGCGCGGCGAGATGTTCGGCCAAGGCAACGCCCAGTTGCCGCTGCCGCCGATGCTGATGTTCGACCGCATTTGCGAAATTACCGAAACGGGCGGGGCGCATGGCAAGGGCTTCGCGAAGGCGGAATTGGACATCAAGCCCGACCTCTGGTTTTTCGGCTGTCATTTCAAGGGCGACCCGGTGATGCCGGGCTGTCTCGGGCTCGATGCGTTATGGCAGATGACCGGCTTTTTCCTCGGCTGGCTGGGCTTGCAGGGGCGCGGCCGGGCGCTCGGCGTCGGCGAGGTCAAGTTCACCGACATGGTGGTTCCCTCCGTCAGACAAGTCGTTTACGGCGTCGATGTGAAGCGCGTCTTCAAGGGCAAGCTCAATCTCGCCGTCGCCGATGGTTGGCTGGAGGCGGACGGCAAGCGCATCTATGAAGTCGCCAACATGCGCGTTGGACTGATGGGCGCGGGCGGCGCCTGAGATTGCTGACGCCCCTTATTTGGAGGAAACCATGACCCGCGTCGTCGTCACCGGCATGGGAATTGTCTCATCGATCGGCGCCAACACGCAAGAAGTGTTGGCGAGTCTGCATTCCTCGAAATCCGGCATCAGCCGCGCGGAAAAATACGCCGAGCTGGGCTTCCGCAGTCAGGTGCAGGGCGCGCCGACCGTCAACCCGGAAGAGATTGTCGATCGCCGCGCGTTGCGGTTCGAGGGCGGCGGCGCGGCCTGGAATCATGTCGCGATGGATCAGGCGATCCGCGACAGCGGGCTTGAGGCCGGCGACGTCTCCAACGAGCGCACCGGCCTGATCATGGGCTCGGGCGGGCCGTCCACGCGGGCCATCGTCGAGGCGGCTGACATCACGCGCTCCAAGGGCCCCAAGCGGGTCGGGCCTTACGGCGTGCCGAAGTCGATGAGTTCGACGGCTTCCGCGACGCTCTCGACCTGGTTCAAGATCAAGGGCGTCAGCTATTCGATCTCCTCGGCCTGCGCGACCTCCAATCATTGCATCGGCGCGGCCTACGAGCACATCGTGCTCGGCAAGCAGGATGTGATGTTCGCCGGCGGCTGCGAGGAGTTGGACTGGACGCTCTCCGTGCTGTTCGACGCGATGGGGGCGATGTCGTCGCGCTACAACGACACGCCGGAAAGAGCTTCGCGCGCCTATGACAAGAATCGCGACGGCTTCGTCATCTCCGGCGGCGCCGGCGTGCTGGTGCTGGAGAATTACGAGCGGGCGAAGGCGCGCGGCGCGCGCATCCATGGCGAGATCGTCGGCTATGGCGCGACCTCCGACGGGGTCGACATGGTGGCGCCGAGCGGCGAGGGCGCGGCGCGCTGTATGCGCCAGGCGATCGCCAACGTGAAGACGCCGATCGACTACATCAACCCGCATGCGACCTCGACACCGGTCGGCGATCTCAAGGAGATCGAAGCGATCCGCGCGGTGTTCGGCAATGGCGAGAAATGCCCGCCGATCTCGGCGACCAAATCGCTGACCGGCCACAGCCAAGGCGCGACCGGGGTGCACGAGGCGATCTATTCGCTGTTGATGATGCAGAACGGCTTCATCTGCGAGAGCGCGCATATCGAGGAACTCGACCCCGCCTTCGAGGACATGCCGATCCTGCGCCAGCGGCGCGACAATGTGTCGCTGCGCACGGTCCTGTCCAATTCGTTCGGCTTCGGCGGCACCAACGCCACTCTCGTTTTCAAGCATATCGACGCATGACATCCGATCTGATGAAGAGAAAACGCGGCCTCATCATGGGGGTCGCGAACGATCATTCGATCGCCTGGGGGATCGCGAAAAAGCTCGCCCAAGCGGGCGCCGAACTGGCGTTCTCCTATCAGGGCGAGGCGCTGGGCAAGCGCGTGACGCCGCTCGCCGCCAGCCTCGGCTCGAAGCTGGTGCTGCCCTGCGACGTCGAGGACATCGCCTCGGTTGATGCGTTGTTTGAAACGCTTCGTGGCGAGTGGGGGACGATGGATTTCCTCGTTCATTGCATCGGCTTCTCCGACCGCAACGAGCTAAAGGGCCGCTATGTCGACACCACGCGCGCCAATTTTCAGCGCACGCTGACGATCTCGGCCTTTTCCTTCACCGAGCTTGCCGCCCGCGCCGCGCCGATGATGCCGAACGGCGGCGGCCTGCTGACGCTGACCTTTGGCGGCTCGACGCGGGTGATGCCCAATTACAACGTGATGGGCGTCGCCAAGGCCGCGCTGGAAGCGAGTATGCGCTATCTCGCCGCCGACTTCGGACCGCAAAGGATTCGCGTCAACGCGATCTCGGCCGGACCGATCCGCACGCTCGCCGGCGCCGGCATCGGCGATGCGCGCTTCATGTTCAACTTCCAGCGCGATCATTCGCCGCTGCGCAGGACCGTGTCGATTGACGACGTCGGCGGCGCCGCGCTCTATCTGCTGAGCGATCTCTCGTCGGGCGTGACGGGCGAGGTGCATTACGTCGACGCCGGCTACAACATCATCTCGATGCCGCGCCCCGAGGACATCAAGAGCGGGGGATGAGCTTGGATACCGATCTCGCGCGCATCGCCTTACAGGAACAACGCCTGCGGTTCGACGGGTTCGACGCCGATACGGCCTGGGCGCTTGCGCTGGCGTTGCGCGAGGACGGGCTGGCCCGCATGGCGCCCATCGTCGCCGTGATCGAAACCTGGGCGATGCAGTTCGCAGCGTTCGCGCTGCCCGGCGCGACGGAAGACAATTTCGATTGGGCGCGGCGCAAGATCAATGTCGTGCGGCGGTTCCAGCGCGCCTCCTACGCGATGGGGTTGCAACTCGCGCGAGATGGCAAGACGCTGGCCGACCGCGGCGCGCTGCCCGAGCGCGACTACGCCGTGCATGGCGGCGCGTTCCCGATCTTCGTGCGCGGGGCGGGCTGCATCGGCGCGGTCGCGGTGTCGGGCCTGCCGCAGCGCGAGGATCACGCCATCGTGGTCGCGGCGCTGGCGCGCGTGCTGGGTCAGGATCTCGCCGAGGCCGCGCTGGACTGAGACGCGCGCGAATGGGCGAGGCCGGCGGCGAAAGCCGCCGCCAGACCTTCCGTGACCACGCCGCCCCAGCCGACATGCGCCATCAGCGCGCCGCTCAGCGCCGCGCCCCCGGCGCCGCCGACGAAGATCGAGGCCATGAACAGGGTGTTGAGCCGTCCTTGCGCGCTGGGGTCGAGCGCAAAGATGCGCGTCTGGTTCGCCACCAGCGCCGACTGGCAGCCGAGATCGAGCAGCACCACGCCCACCACCAGCGCCGCGAGGGAAGCGCCGGCGAAGGCCAGCGCGACATAGGCGAGCACGACGCACATTACGCTGAACGTCAACACGCGCAGCGGGCCGATCCGGTCGGCTGCCCGGCCGGCGCCGCTCGCCGCCAGCGCGCCGGCGATGCCGACCAGGCCGAAGGCGCCCGCCCAGAACGACCCGAGGCCCCAGCTTTGCGCCAGAAAGATCGCCAGCGAAGCCCAGAACCCGTTGAACGCAACCCACAGCAGCAATTGCGTCGCGATGGCGTTACGCAGCGAGGGATGCGCGTGGAACAGCGGCCAGAGCGAGGCCAGCAGGCGGGGGTAGGGAAGGTTCGTCGTCGGCCAACCCCGGGGCAGCACGCGCGCGCTGACGACGAACACGAGCGCCATGAACGCCGCCGCGAAGCCGTACACCAACCGCCAGCCCACCAGCGCCGACACCGCCCCGCCGACCACGCGGCCCATCAGCAGGCCGAGCATGATGCCCGACACCACCGCGCCGACCGCGCGGCCGCGCTCGTGCGGCGCGGCCATCGCCGCGGCGAAGGGCGCCATCTGCTGCGGCACGCAACTGACAAAGCCAAGGCCCAGCGAGACGGCGAGCAGAACGGGGAGATTGGGGCTCAAGGCCGCCAGCAACGCGAACAGCCCGGCAAAGGCGATCTGCGCCAGCACGATGCGCTTGCGGTCGAAAGCGTCGCCGAGGGGAACCAGCAACGCCAGGCCGCCGGAAAAGCCCGCGAGCGTGCAGGCGGGGATCAGCCCGATCGCCCAGGGCGGCGCGTGCAGGCTCGCCGCGATCAGCGGCAGCATCGGCTGGCTGAAATAGATATTGGCGACGACGGCGCCCGCGGTGGACGCCATCGCCAGAATCTGGCCGCGCGTGGCGCGCGGCGCTTGCGCGTCGCTCAATCGATCAGCCGATAGGCCGGCAACGTCAGGAATTCCTCGAAAGTATCGCTCAGCGACATCAGCGAGAACAGGTCGATCGCTTCTTTGAAACGCCCGCCGTCGGTTGCGGGACGCAGCTTGCTCATCTCGTCGTCGAGCGTGGCGCGGAACAGATCGGGCGTGACGGTGCGGCCGTCGGCGAGGCTCGCCTTGTGGTGCAGCCATTGCCAGATCTGCGCGCGCGAAATCTCGGCGGTCGCCGCGTCCTCCATCAGATTGTAGAGCGGCACGGCGCCGCGGCCGCGCAACCACGCCTCGATATATTGCACGCCGACGCGGATGTTTTCGCGTAAACCCGCTTCGGTGCGCTCGCCCTCGTGAACTTGCAACAGATCGGCGGCGGAGACGCGCACGTCCTCGCGCATTTTGGGCAACTGGTTGGCGGCCGGCATCAGCCGATCGAACACTTCGCGAGCGACAGGCACGAGATCGGGATGGGCGACCCAGGTGCCATCGTGACCGTTGCCGGCCTCGCGCTCTTTGTCGACCCGTACTTTGGCGAAGGCGGCTTCGTTGGCGGGCGGGTCGTTCTTGATCGGGATTTGCGCCGCCATGCCGCCCATCGCGAAGGCGCCGCGTCGATGGCAGGTCTGGATCAGGAGCGCCGAATAGGCGCTGAGGAACGCCTTGCCCATCGTCATCACGGCGCGGTCGGGGGTAAGGTACTTCGGGTTTTTCGCCAGCCGCTTGATGAAGGAGAAGATGTAATCCCAGCGGCCGCAGTTGAGGCCGACGATGTGATCGCGCAATTCGTACAGGATTTCGTCCATCTCGAACGCTGCCGGCAGCGTCTCGATCAGCACGGTCGCCTTGAAGGTTCCGTTCGCGAAGCCGAGCTTCTCTTCGGCGAAGGCGAAGGCGTCGTTCCAGAGCCGCGCCTCGCGGTGGCTCTCCAACTTCGGCAGATAGAAGGCGGGCGTCGAGCCGGCGGCTTGCTGCGACTTGGCGCAATGGAACACATAGAGGCCGAAATCGAACAGCGAACCGGAGGATTCCTCTCCATCGACGAGGAGATGCCGCTCGTTGAGGTGCCAGCCGCGCGGGCGCACCATCAGCGCGGCGCGCTCCTGTTTCACGGCGTAACGCTTGCCGGTCTTGTCGTCGGTGAAGTCGATTCTGCCCGCCCACAGGTCTTTCAGATTGGCCTGACCCTCGATCATATTGGCGAACACCGGCGAGGAGGCGTCCTCGAAATCGGCCATGAACACTTTGGCCCCGGAATTCAGCGCGTTGACGATCATCTTGCGATCGACCGGGCCGGTGATCTCGACGCGGCGGTCGAGGAGATCGGCGGGGACGGGGGCGACCTTCCAGTCGCCGGCGCGCACGGCCTTGGTTTCGGCCAGGAAATCGGGCGTCGCGCCGGCGTCGAACGCCTTTTGCCGCGTCGCGCGCGCGGCCATCAGCTCCAGCCGGCGGCCGTTGAAGCGGGTGTGAAGCTCGGCGAGGAAGGCGCGCGCGTCGGCGCTCAAAATCTCGTCCACGCGCGGCGCGCCATGGGCGCGGATTTCAGTCTTGGGCGTGGACATCGATGGTTTCTCCTTGGCGGGTTTGAGCCCTGTTAGACAAAAACACGGCGCAAGGGGAGGGCCGACGGGCAGAAATCTGCGCGTCAGGATGGCGCGGCGCGCAAGGCGGCGTTTTCGGCCTCCAACGCGGCGATCCGCTGTTGAAGCGGTTCGACCGCGTGGCTCACCTCGGCGGACGTGAACCGGGGCGTGATGTGCTGGCGACAATTCCAGTCGAACGCCTCCAGCCGGAACAGCAATCCGCGCTCGACGCGGGCGCGATAGCCACCGTCCGCCAGCCGCGCGGCCATCTGCGGGTCCGCCTTGAGATCGACGACCCGCACCCGCACGAACAGCTTCATGCGTGTCTGATGCGCGTAATCCATCAGGAACAGCGACGCCTTGTCGGAGGCGGCGAGATTGCCGAGCGTCAGATATTGACGGTTGCCGGCGAAATCGGCGACGCCGAGCGTCCTGTCGTCGATCATTTTCAAAAAGCCGGGCGGGCCGCCGCGGTGCTGCACATAGGGCCAGCCCGTCTCGGACACGGTGGCGAGATAGAAGCTGTCGCGCGCGGCGATGAAGCCAGCCTCCGCCTCGCCGAACCGGTCGAACACCCGACGCGACGCTTGCGCCGCGTTGGCGTCCCGGCTGCCATGGGCGGACTGCGCCGCCGCGACTTCAGGCGTCGTCGCAATGTCGAGATAGCTGACCATGGCGGGTCTCCGGCGTAGGGCGTTCAAGCGGCGCGGGCGGCGCGGACGGCGGGGAAGTCGATCTCCGTCTCAGCGACGCTGTTGAGGAAATTGGTGAACAGGTTCTCCGCCACGAGGCCGACGATTTCGACGATCTCGGCGTCGCTGAACCCCGCCGCGCGCACCGCCGCGACATCGGCGTCGCCGACATGGCCGCGCTCGCGCGTCACCTTGGCGGCGAAGGCCACCGCCGCATCGGCCCTGGGTTCGCCGGCGCCGCCGTGGCGAGCGCGCTCGATTTCTTCGTGCGGCAGCTTGGCGAGGTTGGCGGCGAGATAGCTGTGGGCGGCCAGACAATAGTCGCAGCCGTCAATCTCAGCGACCGCGAGCGCGATGCGCTCCCGCGTCTTCAGGTCGAGCGCCTTGGCGAGCGCGCCGCTGAACGCGGCGAAGGCGGCCAGCGCTTTCGGAGAGTTGGCGATAAGGCGGTACAGGTTAGGGACCATTCCGAGCTGACGCTCGACCTGAGCGAGGATCGGACGCGAGGCTTCGGGCGCATCGGCGACGGTGAGGATAGACAGGCGGGACATGGGGCTCTCCTTCGGTTGGCCGGACTGGGCCGGCGCGATCGAAGGTAGCGCTGTTTCAAATCCGAAATAATCCGTTATTATCGGGAGATATATTCTCGAATCGAGCAAGAATATGGACAGGCTGAAGGCGATGGCCATTCTCGTCAAGGTCGCCGAGACCGGCAGCCTCACCGCCGCCGCGCGGGCGCTGAAGGCGCCGCTGCCGAGCGTGAGCCGACGAATCGGCGAACTGGAGGCGCATCTCGGGGCGCGGTTGCTGGCGCGCACGACGCGCCGTCTCGCCCTGACAGATGTCGGCGCCGCCTATGTCGCGGCGAGCCGACGCATCCTCGAACAGGTCGATTCTGCCGAGCGGGCCGCGGCGGGGGAGGGAGACAGCCCGCGCGGCGAACTCGTCGTCGCCGCGCCGATCGTGTTCGGCCGCCTGCATATGACGCCTGTCATCGCAGGGTTCCTCGCGCAATTCGCCGATGTCAGCGTCCGGCTTATCCTCAGCGACCGCAACGCCAATCTCGTCGGCGACCAGATCGACGTCGCGCTACGGATCGGCGCATTGCCCGACAGCGCGTTGACCGCCCGGCGGGTCGGCGAGGTGCGGCGCATCGTCTGCGCGAGCCCCGACTATCTCGCCTTGCACGGGGCGCCGGAGACGCCTGAAGATCTTGAGCGCCACGCCTGCATCGCCTTTGAGGCGCTGGAGGACCGGGCGGTGTGGACGTTCGGCGATCGCGTCGTTCGGCCGCGCGTGCGGCTTTCCGTCAACACCGCCGAGGCGGCGCTCGAAGCGGCAGCGGTGGGCGCGGGGGTCGCGCGGGCGCTCTCCTATCAAGCGGCGCAGGCGCTGGCGACGGGCGGGCTTGTGCGGCTGTTGCCAACTTTCGAGCCGGCGCCGGTCCCGGTGCAACTGCTGTTCGACGGCCGCGGCCCGACGTCTTCGAAGCTGCGCGCGTTTCTCGATTTCGCCGCGCCTCGCCTCTCCGCCCGCCTCGCCGAAGCGGCGATCTAGCCCGCGTGCGCGAAGTCCCAGTAGAGCGCGCGCGCCTTGGCGTAGATCGGCCCGAGCGGCAAAGCGCGGGCGTCGATGCGCGCCACCGGCGTCACCTTGCCGAAATTGCCGGCCATGAAAATCTCGTCGGCGTCAAGAAAGTCGGCATACGCGAGCGTCGTCTCGGCGACGCCGACGCCGGCGCCCGTCAGCAGCTTGATCACGCGCTGGCGCGTGATTCCGTTGAGGAAAGCGCCATTGGCGGCCGGCGTCTTCACCACGCCGTCCTTGACGAGAAACAGGTTGGCGGTGGCGCTTTCCGCGACATTGCCGAGGCCGTCGAACATCACGCAATTGTCGAAGCCGCGCGCGCGCGCTTCCAGCAAAGCGCGGGCGTTGTTGGGATAGAGGCAGCCGGCCTTGGCCTCAATCGGCGCCATTGACGGCAGCGGTTTGACCATATCCGAGCGCGTGATCGAGACGCCTTTTGACACGTCGGGCATCGGCGTCTCGTAGATCGTCAGCAGGAAGCGGGTCGATTCCGGGTCGAGCGCCACCGCGCCGACGCCCGAGCTTTCCGCCCAATACATCGGCCGGATATAGAGCGCGGCGTCCGGCTTGAAAAACTTGAGGCCCTCGCGCGTCAGTTCGATCATTTCCCGCGCGGTCTTCAACGGCTTCAGCCACATCGCCCTGGCCGAGCGGTTCAAGCGCTCGCAATGCAGGTCGAGGTCGGGCGTGACGCCCTCGAAGGCGCGGGCGCCGTCGAACACGCTGGAGCCGAGCCAGAAGGCGTGGCTGCGCGGCCCCAGGATCGGCTGGTTGCCCTCAAACCAATCGCCGTCGAGAAAGGTGTGGGTCTGCGACCATTCGGCCATGAGCTGCTCCTTGTCCTGACGTTCGCGCGCGGGGCCTCTTTAGCTCAGTCGGCGCGCGCGTGCACGACCACGCGCGCATCGGAGTAAACGCGCCGCCAACCCGGCATCGCGTCCATCGCCGCCGCCGCGCCCTGTGCCGGCGCGAACATCGTCCAGCCAATGTTTTCGCGCGCGAGCGTCGCGGCCAGCGCGTCGGGTTCGCCGCGGGCGATTTGGGAATAGTCACGCAGGAAAGCGTCGCCGAACAGATCGGCGCGGCCATCGACATAAGGCTTGACGCCCTCGAAGATGAGATAGCCGCCGAAGGCGTAGCCGTTGAGCACGGGTTTGGCCCTGTCCGCGGCCGGCAGCGCGGCAAGCGCGGCGCGGGTCGAGGCGAATTGCGGCGTCGTGGGGGCCGGGAGGAAAAAGCGAACGGCGCAGAGGGCGAGCGCCGCCGCGACAACGGCCCCGACGCGACGGTCGATCCGCATCATGGCTCCGGGCGCGTTCAGCGCCTCGCCGAGCGGGCGCGCCAGCAACATCGGCGCGACGACCGCCAGAAGCATCTCGTGACGGGCGTGCGAAAGCGCCAGATGAAACAGGCCGACGAGCAGCGCGAGCCGCATCGGCGGTAGCCGCATCGGCCGCGTCAGGGCGAGGGCGATCAGCGCCAGCATCGTCGCTTCGAGCGCATTGGGATGGGCGAAGGTCTCCGGACCCCATTCGCCGATCTGCGCCAGCGCGTGCAGGTTGAGCAGCCGGACGGGGAACAGGAGGCCTTCGAGCCCGAACGGGTTGAGCAGCGCGGCGGCGACCGAGGCCAGCGCGAACATCGCCCACCCGCGCGCCGCGGCGAGGCGATCTTCCGGCGCGGCGGCGAATGTCGCTTCGGCGGCGAGGGGAGCTATCAGCGCCAGGCCGAAGGCAAAGCCGCCATGCAGATTGGCCCAGACGATCATCAGCGCAGCGACGGCGAGCGGCGGCGCCTGCCCACGTGAACGCGCCGCGAACAGCGCTTGCGCCCACAGCGCGAATACGGGCAGCGCCAGAATATGCGGCCGGGCGAGCAGGCTCGGCGCGATCAACAGCGCCGCCAGCGCGCCGACCGCCGCCAGCGCCGGGCCGCCGAGATCGCGCGCGGCGGCCTTCGCAACCACGAACAGCGCCGCCGCCGCCGCAGCGCCCGTGAGCAGCGCGACGCCGATGAAGCCGCCGGCGCGATAGGCCAAGGCCAGCAGGATTTCCGACAGCCATTCATGCGCGGTCCAGGACTTTCCCGCCACGCTGTAGGTGAAGGGATCGACATGCGGAACGGCGCGATGCTGAAGAATCCAGTCGCCGGTGGCGATATGCGACCAGGTGTCGCTGTCGTTGAGAAGGGCGGGCGAGAACGCGCAGAGCGCGAACATCGCCAGCGCCAGCGCGTGCGGCGCGAGGTCGTAGGAGAGGGAATCCGCGCGCGGAGACGCGGCGAGGGTGTGCGCGGCGAGTGACATCGCCGCGAGTTTGGCATGACGTTGGATAAAGCGGGGTTAAGGGGCGACGCGAGCTGCGCCGCGCCGTCCTGGACCTGCGCTATTTACCGCCGACGACTTGGCCGGACGGCGTGGCGCTGAGGTTCTTGTAGAGCAGTCCGCCCAAAGCCCCGCCGATCAGCGGCGCGAGCCAGAACAGCCAGAGCTGGCCGATCGCCCAACCGCCCGCGAACAAAGCCGGGCCGGTGCTGCGGGCCGGATTGACGGAGGTGTTCGTCACCGGGATCGAGACGAGGTGGATCAGCGTCAGTCCGAGACCGATCGCGATCGGCGCGAAGCCCGCCGGGGCGGTGGAATGGGTCGAGCCCATGATGATGAACAGGAACATCATCGTCATCACCAGTTCCATCAGGAAGGCGGAGAATAGCCCGTAATGGCCGGGCGAATGGTCGCCGTAGCCATTGGCCGCAAATCCCTTGGCGGCGTCAAAATCGGGCGCGCCGCCGGCGATGACATAGAGCACCCCGGCCGCGAACACGGCGCCGATCACCTGCGCGACGATGTAAGGGATCACGTCCTCCGAGGGGAAACGGCCGCCCGCGGCCAATCCGACCGTCACGGCGGGGTTCAGGTGGCAGCCCGAAATCGGGCCGATCGTATAGGCCATGGTCAGCACCGTCAGACCGAAGGCGAGCGAGACGCCGAGCAGACCGATGCCGACTTGCGGAAAGGCCGCGGCGATCACCGCCGAGCCGCAGCCGCCGAAGGTCAACCAGAATGTGCCGATCGCCTCGGCTTGCAGCTTTCGCATGTCCATGACGTGCTCCCCCCGCCTTATGAAATTCAGGCCTGCCGCCCGTTTGTCGGCGGCAGGAAGGCTTAGCGCGAAGTATTATCACATCCAACATGTTTTTCCGGAGCCGAACGCAGCGCAGCCGGCCAGGAACAATACTTAAACTTCAGCGCGGATCGCCGCGTCTTTATCGCAGATCCGCCGCTGCGATGCGCCCATCGTGCAGCGCGCTCGCCACCAGAACCCCCGCCGCGCCGAAGGCGGTGAGTGCCGCGAGATCGGCGGGATTGCGGACTCCGCCAGCGGCGTAGAGGCGGCGCGGGCCGGCGATGCCGCGGATCGCGGCGAGCCGGTCGAGATCGGGCCCGGCGCCGCTGCCGACCCGGCCGAGCGTCATCACGATGAGGCGGTCCGGCCAAAGCTCGGGCTGGGCGAGCAATTCCGGCGGCCCCTGGAACGCGTCGCCACGGAAATCGAGCGACAGCAACGCATCGGGCGTCGCCGCGATCAGGGTGAGATCGCGCTGCGATTCGCTGCCGAGCACGGGCGTCCCATAGATCCGGGTGGCCGCGACGCCGGCGGCGTCATCAGCGCCATTGTCGATCCAGAGTTGCAACCGGGGGAAGGCCGCGCGCAGCCGGGCGATGGCGGCGAAATTGTCGCCACGGCCACGGATCGCGTCGAGATCGGCGACATAGAGCGTGGCGAAGGCGCTCAGGCGCAGGAGGCTCGCCACCACATCGACGGGGTCGGGCGTGCGCGACAGCGGCGTCTCGATCGGCCGATAGGCGTCGCGGTCGCCCATTTTGGCGCGCACGACCTGGGCCCCGATGAGGTCGATGACCGGGATCACCTGCATCCTTCGCCTCCGTGCGCGGCGAGTTTGACCTCCAGCCAGCCGAACGCTTCTCTCTCGCGCGGGCCGGCCGTCTTGGCCACGATCACCGCTAACCGCGCGAATTCGGCCTCGATTTCGGCGCGCGGCAGCATGTCGAGCCGGCTCGCCAGCACGGCCGCCTCCACCACGGCGGCGAAGGCGCGGTTGTGGCCGTCGAATGGGGCGTGCGTCTCGCGGGCGGCGACGCGGCAGACGAAGCGCGGCCGCTCGGCGTGCTCGCGCGTTTCGACCACCTCCAGCGTCCAATGCGCCAACGTGTGGCCAAGCCGGGGCGGTCGGTCGGGATCGGTCGCGACCAGCGGCCAATCACGCCGGCCGGTCAGGCAGCCCGCGAACACGCGCGCGTCGTCGGTGAGATTGGCGGTGGCGAACGGGTGGGCGCGCAGGTTGTCGAGCGTGGTCGAGGGGCGGAACGGGGCGATGATCCAATGCGGCCCTTCGGCTATCAGGCCGAGCGGGGCGATGTGAGAGCGCCCTTCCGCGTTGAGGGTGACGACGATGGTTTCGCGGATCAGCGGCAAGTCAGGCCCCCGTTTTGGCGCGTAGCGTGTGGCCGGCCTGCGCCAGCCGCGTCCGGTCCTCGGGGGGCCGGTCGGCGGCGACGCCCCAGTCGAGCGGCTCGTCCTGCACGTAGCGCTTGGCCAGGCGATAAGCGATCTCCGCCTTCTGCAATTCCGCGCCGAGATAGAAGGCGTGCGCGCCGTCGCGCTCGACGCCGAGCTTGTCGAACAAAGAGAAGGCGTCGTGCGCGGTCCAATAGCCGTCCCGGTTGAACACATGTAGCCCGTCGGCGGCAACTTCGATGCGGAAATTGCCGTCCTTCACCTCGCGCGCGGCGGCGGCGATGTCGTCGGGCGAGGCGGGAAACGGCGCGCGATCGTGCACCTGCAACAAGGCGCCGCCGTAGCCCTTGGGCAGGCTGTGATCGGCCTTGGCTGCGAACATCAACCGCCGCGCCGAATCGTGCTCTTCCACTGTGCGGCGCGTGTGCGGGCTTACATGCACCGTCAGCGCATTGTTGATGCGAAGCTCCGAGCAGATTCCCAGCAGCAGGGCGGTGACGCCGGCGCTGTCGGCCTCGGTAAGTTCGGTCAGATTGCCGGTTCCCATCATCATCTCGGCTTCCGGCAGGCGAGCGCGCAACTCGCGGTAGCGGGCGAGCGAATCGGTGAAGCCGAAATGGATCGGATCGAGAATGGGATCGAGGATCGGCGCCAGCCCGCGCCGGCGCGCTTGGGCCTCGGCCCGGATCAGCGAATCAAGATCGCCGTGCGTCGCGGGGATCAGAATGGGGCGCGCGGAGCCTAGGCTCGCGAGGTCGAGCGTGTGCTCGGTCAGGCTCAGGAGATAATCCGCGCCCGACGCGGCGCCGCGCCGCAATTCCTGCGCGTCGGCGGAATCGACGCTGACGGCCAGCCCCGCGCCGCGCAGAAGGCGCACTGCATCTTCCAGATGCGGAAACGGCGTGTCGGGCAGGCAGCCGAGGTCGATCACGTCGGCGCCGGAGGCTTTCAGCGCCCGCGCCCGCGCGAGCAACGCGTCGAGCGAGAGCGCGGAGGCGTCGACGATCTCGGCGAAAATTCGCAGATCGTGGCGGGAGAGGTCGGGCGGGCCGCCGTGTTTGCCGAAGAAAGCGGGCAGATCCTTCACCTCGTCCGGCCCGCGCTCGAACCTCGTCCCGAAAGTCAGCGACAGCCGGTCGAGATCGGCGCGACAGCGGCCCGGCAGGATGACGCGGTTCACGGCGAGCGGGCGCGGCAGCCGGTTGAGCAGGATCGGCTCGGTCATCAGCGCCGCGACTTTGACGCCGATATCGAGGATTTCATAAGCGAAGGGCGGCGCCATCGCCGCCAACACGGCCTCCAACCGGGGCCGTGCCAGCCGCCCGGTGACGAACAGAACCGTCACAGCCCGAGTTCCGCCCGCCGCCGCGCGATCGCCTCAGCCAGTTCGGCGGGCGAATCGACCGCCACGACGCCGGCGAAGCGGCCGAGCTTTTCGCGGTTTTCGAGGTCGATCGGGCGCGGATAGACCTTCACCATGCCCTTGGGCGCCTCGGTCAGCAGTTCGGGCGCGGTGTCGCAGGCGAACACCAGGATCGGCACGCGGGTTTTGCCGGCGTGAGCGAACACGTTGCTGACGAGATCGTCGGACAGGCCATAGACGAATTTCGCCACCGCATTGGAGGTCGCCGGCCCGACGACGGCGGTGTGATAGACGCCGTAATAGAACTGCCCGATGGGAGCCGCGCTCGCGGTTCGGTCCTGAAACACCCGCACCGATTTGGGCAGGTCGAGTTCCTGCTTGTACATCCGCAGCACTTCCCCCGCCGCCTTGCTGAGGAACAGATCGAGGTTTTCCAACTCGCGCAGCAGCGCGAACGTCTCCTTGATATAGTGGCCGGAGCCGGTGATCGCCCAGGCCCAGCGCGGCGTCTGCAATTTCGTCATGGTTCAAGCCGTATCTCGGGAAACCCCGAGCCGTCGAGGCCCTCGCTCAGCGAAGCCGCCGAATCGGGCGCGGCGAGGTAGGCGCGCACGCCGGCCGCCGCGAGATAGACGGGAAAGGCGGGATCGACGACGCCCCGCGCGGCGAGTTCCGCCGCCGTGCCGGGCGGGCCGTGTTTGACCAGGATCAGCCTGTCGGCGCCGAGTTCGCCCGCGAGCCAGGCGGCGAGGCTGTCGGAGGTGATGTCCCAGCTCGCCGGCAACCCGGCCGCGAGCGCCATTGATGCGGGCGACCAGATCGGGGTTTGGCCGCGCGCCAGCGCGTCGCGCAGCGAGGCCCGCGAATCCGCCTGCTCGAAACCGGGGCGCAAGGCTTGCAGGGCGCGGCCGAATTGGCTCATCGCCCCCATCGCCATTTCATGCGCGGCCGCTTCGTCGAAGCCGATCTGCGCCTGTGTGGCGCGCACGACATCGGCGAACGGCCCGCCGCCGGGGACGACCACGATGCGCCCGGCATGGCGCGCGATCGCGTCGAGCCATTCGCGTAAGGCGCCCCCGCGCGCTTGCGCGCCGCCGAGTTTGAGGACGGCGAGTCTAGCGGCGCCGCGCATCGTCTCTTTTTGCAGGCATGTTTTTGCGGAAGGGTTTTGTCACGGGGATGCAAGCGTGCGGAAAAGCGCGGAACGGCGCCGAATTCTGAACCGCCTCCCGGCTATTTGCAAAGGAGATCGGATCATTTGTGTTTGGAAAAAACCAAGTTGCCCCATCGATCGCAGCACGAAAAATTGGGTCCGGCTCCAAGGATCGCGGCGAAGCCCGACAACAGCGACGCCAGCAGCCCCGGCTTGTCCGCATCCGATTCATCGGCGGCCCGAGGCTCGTGAAAGCGCCAGGGCGAAGCGATGTCGTGGCGGTCGCCGTAAGTCGTCTTGCCGCTGTCCCAATCGACACAAACCGTGGCGTTCTGATCCTTGGACACGAGGCAAGCCGCCCGCTTGTCGCCCGTTAGCATGTGGGTGAAGGTGACGAACGAGCCGTCGGGCCGCTGGAAGACCATCGAGGCGCTGCGGTCGAGCTTGGTCTCGACGCCGCCGTGCTTTTTCGCCTCCGCTATCAGCGCATCCCAGGCTTTCGTGCGGTCCGCCGTCGCGGCGTTGGCGGAGCAGGCTGTGAATAGGCCCGCCAGCACAGCGGCGCGCGCGAAGCTCTCAACCATGGCGCCCCTCCCTCGCCGCCGCCCCGCTTCAACCGCCGCCAGAGCCCGCGAACGCGGGCAGATTGAAGCGCGTATAGACGCCAAAGTCGAGACATTCGGCGCTTGCGCTCGCGTCGGCGGCGACGCGCAGGGCGGCGGCGAGCAGGACGGCGGGATCGGAAGCGAGCGCATAGGCGATGCTTTTGTCGCGCAACAGCGGCGTCGTCACCGCGTTGGTCTCATGCGCGACGACAAGGAGGTCGTCGCTGCGGCCGGCGGCTTGCAGCGCCTCGACCAGGCCGCGATTGCCGCCCCCGACATTGTAGATCGCGCCCAGCCTGGGCTGCTCGCGCAACAGCCGCGCGACGGCTTCGCGCGTCAGATCGGAATCGTCTTCGCCGAACGCCTCGCCCGCCAGCGCGATTTTGGGGAAATGCGCGCGCAGCGCCGTGCGGAAGCCGATCTCGCGGTCCTCATGGCCGCGAAAGGCGGCGTTGCCGACCACCACGCCGACGCAGCTCGGCCGGTCGCCGAGTGCGCGCCCGATCAGAAACGCGGCGGTTTGCCCGGCGGCGCGATTGTCGATGCCGACGAAGGCGTCGCGCGCGGCGGGGCTGAGATCGGAGAGGAAGGCGATCACCCGCTTGCCGGCGCGTCGCGCCTCGGCGAGCCGCGCCACGATGGCGTCGGTGTTCTTGGCGGTGACGATCAGCGGCCGCGCGAGATCGGCGCCATGGGCGTCGATCGCCGCCAGCACGCTGGCCTCATCGGCGCGGCGCAGGTCGAGAAACTTTCCGTCCGGCCGGGCGCGCTCCCAGGCCGTATGCAGCTGCAACATCAGGCCCTGCCCGATGCGCAGCAGGATATCGGCCGCCGGGGCGGCGTGGGGAGCCTGCGGAAGCGTCAACCGTTGCAGCGTCTCCCGCACCAGCGCGCGGGTGCGGTCGTGGACCTTGCCGCGCGCGTTGAGGGCGCGGTCCACGGTGGCGCGCGAGAGACCAGTCTCGCGCATGATATCGGCGATGGCGACGCGGGGCATGGCGCTTCCTGAACCTCACTTTGCATCATCAATAGCCCATTTACAAGCTCTAGTGAGGCCTCATCTTGCATATTGTGAGCGTTTCGGTAAAAGCGTGCTGCTGAGACGAGAAAGGATCTGGACATGGCGCAATGGATCGACGCCTGCGCGAAGGACGATATCGACGCGGAAGACGTGATGCGGTTCGATCACGGCGGCAAGACCTATGCGATCTACCGCAGCCCCGACGACGAATTCTTCGCCACCGACGGCCTGTGCACGCACGAGAAGATTCACCTCGCCGGCGGGCTGGTGATGGACGACATCATCGAATGCCCCAAGCACAACGGCCGCTTCAACTATAAGACCGGCGCCGCCAAGGGCGCGCCGGTCTGCGTCAATCTGGCCACCTATCCCGTGCGCGTGCAGGGCGAACGGGTGCTGATCGAAATCTAGGGAGCGGGGCGTGAACAATATCGTCATCGTCGGCGCGGGCGAGGCCGGAGGGCGGGCGGCGATCGCCCTGCGCGAGGGCGGCTATGCCGGGCGCCTCACGCTGATCGGCGAAGAGAACCACGCGCCCTACGAGCGGCCGCCGCTGTCGAAGGCGGCGATCGTCGAGCCGGACGAACCGCAGCCGACGACGATCAGCGGCGGCGACCGGCTCGGCGAACTCAACATCGAGCGCCTGGCCGGCGTCGCCGTGGCGGCGATTGAGCGCGCCGAGCGGACAGTCGCGCTCGCCGACGGGCGGCGGCTTGCCTATGACGCGCTGATCCTGGCGACCGGCGCGCGGGCGCGACGCTTGAACCTGCCCGGAGGAGAGCACGCGCTTACGCTGCGCAGTTTCGAGGACGCGCAGCGATTGCGCGCGCGCATCCGCGCCGCCGAGCGCGTGATCGTGATCGGCGGCGGGTTCATCGGGCTGGAACTGGCGGCGGCGGCGCGGACGCTGCGGTGCGAAGTGACGCTGCTGGAGGCGGATACGCGGCTGTTGCGCCGCTCGACGCCCGAAGTTCTCGCCAGCGCGCTGGAAGCGCGCCATGTGCGGGAAGGCGTCGAGATCGCCAAGGGGGTTCGGATCGAGCGAATCGCGTCGCGCGGGCGCGGCTTCGTCGTCCATTCGAGCGTCGGGGAGCGCGAAGCCGACCTCGTTGTCGCCGGGATCGGCGCCGAGCCGCGCACGGAACTGGCGGCGGCGGCGGGACTCGCGGTCGACAATGGAATCGTCGTCGATTCCCTGTTGCGAACCAGCGACCCCCATATCCAAGCGGTAGGAGACTGCGCGAATTTCCCGCACCCGCTCTATCCCGGCCGGCGGATGCGGCTGGAGGCGTGGCGCCACGCGTTCGATTCCGGCGTACATGCCGCAAGGACGCTGCTGGGGGCCGAAGGCGCCTATGCCGCGCCGCCGTGGTTTTGGTCGGATCAATATGATCTGACGTTGCAGATCGTCGGCTTGCCCGAGGCCGGCGAGACAATTGTGGCGCGCGATCTCGCCGGCGGCGCGACAATGCTGTTCCATCTCGACGGCGACGGGCGGCTGGTCGCGGCGGGCGGCCTCGGGACCATCGAGCGGATCGGCAAAGAGGTCAAACTGGCCGAGCGGCTGATTGGCCGCGGCGCGCGCCCCGCGCCGTCCGGGCTGGCCGACGCGAGCGTCAATCTGAAAAAGCTGATTTAGCGTCGCGCCGGCGCATTTGGAATTTTCATTCTATTATTGATCCGGCTTGGAACGTGTGTTACATTTGACGTCGTCGGGGGCTCGCGCGGCGCCCAGCCTTCAGGCTGAGGCGCGCGCAGACGGGTTCCGGGCGTCAGGAATATCGGCGGAAAAATCCGTCGCTCGTGGGAGGAATCGAGATCATGAAACGCATGTTAATCGCGCTCGCGGCCGCGACGATTTTGTCGAGCCCGGCATTCGCTGCCAAAATCGGCGTCTCCATGGACAAGTTCGACGACAATTTCCTCACAGTACTTCGCAACGGCATGAGCGACTACGCCAAGACCCAGTCTGGCCTCTCGTTGCAGATCGAGGACGCCAAGGACGACGTGTCCAAGCAGCTCAGCCAGATCCAGAACTTCATCGCCAACAAGGTCGATGCGATCATCGTCAACCCGGTCGACACCTCGGCGACCGAGCGCATGACCAAGCTCGCCGAAGAAGCCGGCGTGCCGCTGGTCTATGTCAACCGCGAGCCGGTCGACGTCGACAAGCTCGGCGCGAAGGCCGCCTTCGTCGCGTCCAACGAGAGAGATTCCGGCACGCTTGAGATGCAGCAGATCTGCAAGTTGCTCGGCGGCAAGGGCAATATCCTCGTCATGCAGGGAGAACTGTCCAACCAGGCCGCCGTGCAGCGCACCGCCGACGTCCACGACGTGATCGCCAAGGAGCCCTGCACCGGCATCAAGATCATCGCCGAGCAGACCGCCAACTGGGATCGCACCAAGGCGCAGAATCTGATGACCAACTGGTTGTCGAAGGGCCTGAAGTTCAACGCCATCGTCGCCAACAACGACGAAATGGCGATCGGCGCGCTACAGGCGCTGAAGGCGGCCGGCGTCGACACCAAGGCGGCGATCGTCGGCGGCGTCGACGCCACGCAGGACGCGCTCGCCTCGATGAAGGCGGGCGACCTCAAGGTCACCGTGTTCCAGGACGCGGCGGGTCAGGGCAAGGGCGCGGTCGACGCCGCGCTGGCGCTGGCGGCGGGCAAGAAGATCGACAAGAAGGTCTATATCCCGTTCCAGCTCGTCACGCCCGAGAACATGGCCAACTTCATGAAGAAGAACTGATCCTCTAACCACCTCCCCGGGGGCTGTTCCCCCGGGGCTTTGGCCTGTGTTATGAGGTCTGCGGCCCGTGCAGAGGCCAATAGGACCGCGGGGAAGATGCGTCATGGGCAGCCTCAGTCCGACGACCGCGGAGATCGTCCGAGAGAGCGGAGCGGTTCCGGGCGCGGAATATTTGCTTGAAGTCTGCGATGTGCGCAAAGCCTTCCCCGGCGTGCTGGCGCTCGACGACGTGCAGTTCAAGCTCAAGCGCGGCCATGTTCATGCGCTGATGGGCGAGAACGGCGCCGGCAAATCGACGCTGATGAAAATCATCGCCGGCATTTACACGCCCGATTCCGGCTCCTTCAAACTCAAGGGTCAGGAGATCAAGCTGACCTCGCCGCTGGACGCGCTGCGCTACGGCATTGCGATGATCCATCAGGAACTCAACCTGATGGCCTATATGACGGTGTCGGAGAATATCTGGCTGCGCCGCGAGCCGATCAACGCGTTTGGCGTCATCAATCACCGCGAAATGCGGCGGCGCACGCAGGCCTTGTTTGACCGGCTCGAAATCGACATCGACCCCGAAGTCGAAGTGCGCGACCTCTCCGTGGCGAGCCGGCAGATGGTCGAGATCGCCAAGGCGGTCAGCTACGACAGCGATATTCTGATCATGGACGAGCCGACCTCGGCGATCACCGACAAGGAGGTCGCGCATCTGTTCCGCATCATCCGCGCGCTGAAGGCGGAGGGCAAAGGCATTGTCTATATCACGCACAAGATGAACGAGCTGTTCGAGATCGCCGACGAAGTCTCTGTGTTCCGCGACGGGCGGTTCGTGGGCGAGCATCCGGCGGCCGACGTCACGCGCGACGACATCATCAAGCTGATGGTCGGGCGCGAAGTGACGCAGATGTTTCCCAAGACGGACGTGCCGATCGGCGAGGTGATCCTGTCGGTGAAAAATCTGTGCCTCGACGGCCGGTTCCACGATGTGAGCTTCGATCTGCGCAAGGGCGAGATCCTGGGGTTGGCGGGGCTGGTCGGCTCTGGGCGCAGCAATGTCGCGGAGACGATTTTCGGCGTGTCGCCGGCGACCTCAGGCCAGATCTTCGTTGACGGGCGCGAGATGCAGATCAGGAATCCGGGCGTGGCGATGGACGCCGGGATGGGGTTCCTGACCGAGGACCGCAAGGAATCCGGTTGTTTCCTGATGCTCGACGTCACCGCCAACATGCAGGCCGCCATTCTGCGCAACGGATATACGCGCGCGGGAATCGTGCAGGAGCGCGAGATCGAGCGGCTGTGCGAGGACCAGAAGACGAAGCTGCGGGTGCGGACGCCCGATCTCCAGGAGCCCGTCATCAATCTCTCCGGCGGCAACCAGCAGAAGGTGCTGATCGCGCGTTGGCTGCTGACGCAACCGCGTATTCTCATTCTCGACGAGCCGACGCGCGGCATCGACGTCGGCGCCAAGGCTGAAATTCATCGGTTGATCTGCGAACTCGCGGGCCAGGGCGTGGCGGTGCTGATGATCTCGTCCGAACTGCCCGAGGTGCTCGGCATGAGCGACCGCGTGCTGGTGATGCACGAAGGCCGCATGACCGGAATCCTTGACCGCCAGGAGGCGACGCAGGTTCGCGTCATGGAACTAGCGGCGCGTTAATTGAAGGGAACGAACTTGGCCAGCGAGACCGTACTGCCGAGCGATGTCGCGCCGCGCGCGCGCCGCCGCTTGCCGCCCGAGATCAGCATTCTCGGCGTGATGATCGGCATGATGCTGCTGTTTGAGGGCTTAGGCTGGATGTTCGAGGGCCAGAGCTTCATCGCCAATCCGCTGCGCCTGAAGATCATGATCCTGCAGGAGGCGGAGATCGGCATCATCGCCGTCGGCGTGACGCAGATCATCATCATGGGCGGCATCGATCTGTCGTCGGGCTCGCTGGTCGGCATGACGGCGATGATCGCGGCCAGTCTGGCGCAGGCCGAAGGTTATACCCACGCCATCTATCCGAGCTTGACCGGGCTCAACCCGATCTTCCCCGTCATCGCCGGGCTCGTCGCGGGAACGTTCGCCGGCCTGCTCAACGGCTCGCTGATCGCCTACACCAAAATCCCGCCGTTCATCGCGACGCTCGGCATGATGGTTTCCGCGCGCGGCGTGGCGGATTGGTACACCAACGGCGAACCCATCGGCAATCTCTCGGAGGCGTTCGGCGAGATCGGCGCCGGCTGGTGGCCGGTCGTCATCTTTCTCTCGATGGCGATCCTGTTTCATCTGGCGCTGCGCTACACGCGCTACGGCAAGTTCACATACGCCATCGGCTCCAATCCGCTGGCGGCGCGGGTGTCGGGCATCAATGTCGAGCGCCACATCGTGCTGGTCTATGCGGTGGCAGGCCTGATGTCGGGACTGTGCGGCGTCGTCCACACCGCGCGCGCGATCTCTGGTCAGGCCGGCGTCGGCATGGGGTTCGAACTCGACGCGATTGCGGCGGCGGTGATCGGCGGCACGTCGCTGTCGGGCGGCGTCGGCCGGCTGACCGGCACGATCATCGGCGCGGTGATACTGGGCGTGCTGACGTCAGGCTTCACGTTCCTGAACGTCGATGCGCATTATCAGGAGATCATCAAGGGCGGCGTCATCGTCGCCGCCGTGATCGCCGACCAGTACCGGCAGCGCAAGCGCCGCTCGGTGTGAGGCTCAGACCGTCTCCCACCGCCCCGATTTGGCGGCGCGGAAGCAGGCCTCGATCACCTTCATGTTGGCGATGGCGTCCTCCAGGGCAAATTCGAGCGCGGCCTCGCCCCGGATGGCGCGCGAGAAATCGTCGCCCTGAAGGCCGTATTGATCGCACACCGGGAACGTCTCCACGCGCGCCGCCCCGCCGACGAGATCGGCGCCGCTGTCGATCACGATCTCGGTTGCGCGGTCGGTCGGCGCATTGAACGGAATTTTCACCTCGACCCGGCCCGCGGTCCCGGCGATCACCACGCGCTGCGCTGCGGCGAGCTGGGTGGCGGTGGTGAAGGTCAGATGCCGCCCGCCGGGAAATTCCAGAATCGCGCTGGCGAGCCGATCCGTGCCGAAGTTCGGATCGACATCGAGGCAGGCTGCGACGCGGATCGGTTCGGCGGCGAAAATGTAGCGCGCGGTGAGAATTGCGTAGCAGCCGATGTCGTAGAGCCCGCCGCCGCCGGGGGGCTTGTTGCGCAGATTGTCGGCGTCGAGCAGGCGATAGGTGAACAAGGTCTGGATCGCGCCGACCTCGCCGATCGCGCCGGACCGCACGATCTCGCGCGCGCGCCGCCATTGCGGATGATGGCGCACCATGAAGGCTTCCGCGACCAGCTTGCCCGATTTCGCGCGCGCTTCGAGCAGTTGAGCGGCCTCCGCAGCGTCGAGCGCAATCGGCTTTTCGCACAACACGTGTTTGCCGGCGGCGAGCGCCTTCAGCGTCCAGGGCACATGCAATTCGTTGGGCAGCGGATTGTAGATCGCCTCAATCTCGGGATCGGCGAGCAATTCCTCATAGGAACCGTATGCGCGGGGGATGCCCAGCGCCCCGGCCGATTCTTTCGCGCGCGAAAGCTCGCGCGAGGCGATCGCCTCGATCTGGCACAGGCTCGCGCGCTGCATCGCGGGAATGACCTTTTCCGTGGCGATCTTGGCTGCTCCCAGCACGCCCCATTTGACCGGCTTGCTCATGTTCACTTCCCCGCTTCCGGTGTGCGTCCCTGCGCCTGCCGCTCCAGCATCCAGCCGGGATATTCCGGCGCCAAGGCGCTGACCGCGTCGAGCGTCGCGAAATCCTCCGTCGTCAACTTCAGCGCCGTCGCGGCCAGATTGTCGTCGAGTTGCTCGACCGTCTTGGCGCCGACGATGACGCTCATCACGCCCTTGCGGGCTAGCAACCAGGCGAGCGCCACGCGGGCGACTGTGGCGCCATGCGCCTCAGCGATAGGCCGCATCGCGTCGATGATGTCGTAGCCGCGCTCCTTTTCGACGGGGGGAAAATCGAACACGACGCGGCGCGCGTCGTTGCTCTTGGCCCCCTCGCGCGCGTATTTGCCGGACAGGAACCCCCCTGCAAGTGGGCTCCACACCATAACGCCCATGCCCTGATCCTCGACCATCGGCATAATCTCGCGCTCCAGCTCGCGCCCGGCGATGGTGTAATAGGCCTGCACGGTCTCGAAGCGGGCGAAACCGCGCCGCTCGGCGATCCCCTGCGCCTTCATGATCTGCCAGGCCGCAAGATTGGAGCAGCCGACCGTGCGCACCAGCCCGCGCGCGACGCAATCGTCGAGCGCGCGCATGGTCTCCTCCAACGGGGTGACGGAATCGAAGCCGTGGATCTGGTAGAGATCGACATAATCGAGCTTCAGTCGTTTCAGGCTGCCGGCGATCTGGTCCATGATATGGCCGCGCGACAGGCCGACGGAATTGGGACCGGGCCCGGTGCGCGCGCGCACCTTGGTGGCGACGATGAGGCTTTCGCGCGCGACCTTGAGATCGGTGAGCGCCTGACCGAGCATCATTTCCGAGCCGCCCTCGGAATAAACATCGGCCGTGTCGATGAAATTCACCCCCGCCTCCAGCGCGCGGGCGACCAGCGCGGTGGCGTTGGTCTGGTCGAGTTGGCCGATATTGCGCCAATAGCCGGCGCCGCCGTGGAACGTCATGGTCCCGAGGCAGATTTCCGAGACGAATTGGCCGGTGCGGCCGAGCGGGCGATAGCGCATGAGAAACTCGCGGGCGAGAAGCCGCGAGGTTAGGGCGCGAGCGCCGGGCGCGCAAGGCGAAAGGCGCCGCAACGTCCCGCGCGCGGGCGACAAGCGCAACTGACTTATTAACCAAGCTTTCTAAGCCGACGTTAACGCCATTTGTTTAAGTCATGTTTGGCAAGCCGCGTGAAAGGCGAAGCCCGTGATCAAGTCCCCGATCAAGTTCCAAGTCGATTCTGAATTCACCAGCCGCGCTCACGGCTCGCTCAGGTCGTTGCCGACCGTCGTGGCGGGGCTGCCCTCGCGCTTGGCCGGCAGCCTCGGCAATACGCTCGTCGGCGGTTTCGCCGGATGGGGGGCGGCTGTCCTGTTCGGGGCGTTGCTGATGAGCCACGCCGCGCGTGATGCTTATCCCGGCACGCATTCCGCGCCCATGGCGGCCATCGAGGCGCCCAAAACCGACGCAGTCGCTGCGACGCCCAAAGTGGAAACCACAGCGCTGGCGGTCGAAACCGCGCCCGCGCCGGCCCCCGCGCCCAAGATTGTGGCGAAGACGACGGCCAGGGTCGACATGACCCCGACCGGCGCGCTCGCCGAGGAAAGCGCGGCCAAACCCAAGCACAAGCCGCATAAGAAAAAAGCCAAGCCCCTCGACAGCCAGCAATAGACCGGCCAACCTGACCCGATGACGGGCGAATCGCCGCGGGGCCTGACCGAGATCGTCGTCGCCTGGCTGAATTATCTCGGGCAGGAGCGTCGGCTTGCGGCCAAGACGCTGGAAGCCTATGGCCGCGACGCGCGTCAATTCGCTGAATTCCTGCACGCCCGGCTTGGCCATGCGCCGAGCGCCGCCGATTTCGCCGCGATGAAGCCCGCGGACCTGCGCGCGTTTCTGGCCGCGCGGCGCGCTGAAGAGATCGACCCGCGTTCGCTGCAACGCGCGCTGTCCGCGCTGCGCGGCCTGGCCAAATATATGGAGCGGATCGGCGCCGGCCGCGCCTCGGCGTTCTCCGCCATTCGTTCGCCCAAGGCCGGGCGGCGGCTGCCGCGACCGCTGCGAATGGACGACGCGCGCGCCGTCGCCGATGTCGAGACTCGCGCCGGGGATATTCGCGACCCTTGGGTGCTGGCGCGCGACGCGGCGGTGCTGTCGCTGTGCTACGGCGCGGGCTTACGTATCAGCGAGGCGCTTTCCATTGCGCGCGGCGACGCGCCGATCGGCGCGGTGGACGAAGTTCGCATCACCGGCAAGGGCGGCAAAACGCGCAGCGCCCCGGTGATCGGCCCTGTCCGCGCGGCGATCGAGGATTATATCGCGCGCTGTCCGTGGACGCTGAAGCCCGACAGGCCGCTGTTCGTCGGCGCGCGGGGCGGGCCGCTCAGCCCCCGCATCGTGCAACTCGCGATGGAGCAGATGCGCGGCGCGCTCGGGCTGCCCGACAGCGCCACGCCGCACGCCTTGCGCCATTCCTTCGCCACGCATCTGCTGGCGCGCGGGGGAGACTTGCGGACCATTCAGGAATTGCTCGGCCACGCCTCGCTGTCGACGACGCAGGTCTATACCGCCGTGGATAGCGCCCGGCTTGTGGCGGCTTATAAGGCGGCGCATCCGCGCGCGTGAGAGGGGGGGGCGGGCGCGGCGAGACGAAGGCGCAACGCCATTTCAAGTCCGGTCGCGCTTCCCGCCGAACATCTTGCTTTCGCCTGAATTTGAGATCGCCTCGGAATCTTCGCGCGTTTGCTTTATTTGTGCCTGAATGAGGAACCACCTCCCCTGCCAGACCCGGCAAACGCGACAATCAAAAAATCCCTTAGTACGGCGCTCGCCATGCACTATGATCTCAATCGAAACGCAGGGCCGCGCCGATTGACCCCGGCGCGACCCCCAACTCGGATACAGCAATGGTACCCGTGAATGTAACCGTCAGCGCGCTGACTAACCTAAAGTCAGACCTCGCCATGATCCCAGAAGTTCTGCGCGAATTGAAGGCGCAGTTGATGGATAGCGGCTTTCAAAGCGATACGGTAAATCTAAATTCTTCTTATAAATCTACAGAAGATACTCTAGCTGTAGAAGCTTCGGCGCGCGACTCCCATTTTATTCCGATATTTATTGATATTTTACGAAATGTTATGAATAATTATAAGGACATAGTAATGTCGATCGAATTTGACGGCAATCGTATAAAACTAGATTCCCTTTCTACCGATCGCGCTGAGCTAGAGCTTCGCAAGCTTGCGGAACGTCCGGTTAACATAACTGGCTCAGTCATTATTGGAAGTTCAAATACGATATCTCCGACCGAAGTATGGCCGCGCAAGGTATTTTGATATTGCTTTTTTTTTGCGGATTACAATTTATGCCGACCGAAATCGAGATAATGACTGGCCGCGTGTATCTCGTATACGACGCGACGAAGACCGCCCTTTTGAATAAACTGTACTATGGATATGAGGCTTATTCCGTTGACTCAGGTTGCTCTACATGTAGTGTTTTGAGTGGCGGCAATCTCGCGGCCACCCGGAACTTTTTCGATGGCAGCGGCCCGTTCGCTTGCGCAATTCCAGAAGGCCTTCTCTGACGAGGCGAGTTGCGCCGCCTTCATGTTCAAGCGCCGCTGGCCCGATGGTTTTGTTTGTCCGGCATGTGGCAAAGGCCGCTTCGCCGCGTTGAAAAGCCGGCCACGCTTGTTCGAATGCCTCGATTGCGGGCGGCAAACCTCGGTGACCGCCGGCACGGCGCTGCATCGGTCCAAATTGCCCCTGACGACGTGGTTCTGTGCCGCCCACCTCATGACGACACATTCCAACGGCATGTCGGCGCTGCAACTGCAAGATCAGCTTGGCGTCAGCTACAGGACCGCGTGGCTGCTGACGCAAAAGCTTCGGCGCTCGATGCTCGATCCGGATCGCGAACCGCTGGAAGGCGTCGTTGAAATCGATCAGGCGGAAATCCCCTTCCGCGAAGGCGACGCGTTCTTCGAAAGTGGAAACGCGGGCAAAATCCTCGTTATTGGGGCCGTTGAGGTGGTTGAGCGCGACACCGGCAAAGCCAAGCCGCGCCGCAAGCACGCCAAATATCTCGCCACGCGTTCGGGGCGCATTCGCCTTGCCATGATCGCCGACAATTCCGCCGCCTCGATCGAGGCCTTCGTCAACGCCAACGTGAAGCGGGGAGCCACCCTGCTCACCGATGGCCACAAATCCTTTCCGGGATTGAGAGGTTATCGGCATGATCCGCGCGTCGTCGGAAAGATGGCCGCGCACATCCTTCTGCCCTGGATACACAGGGCGTTTTCTCTGATGAAGCGATGGAGCCTGGGCACCTACCACGGACTGCGCCGCAAGCACGCCGATACCTACCTCAATGAATTCGTGTTTCGCTACAACCGCCGGTTTTACCGGCACGTCTCGTTCGAAACGCTGCCGGGGCTCGCCGCCACAAAAGAGCCCGCGAGCTATTGGGACATCATCAAACGCGAAAATCCGAGGAAAAGCGCGGCGCCACCCAGTGGCTCCCAGCCACTACATATAGACGAACCTGAGTCAACGGAATAAGCCTCTATCGGCGGTTGAACCGATCTTCGAATTCCGCGAGATCGCGCGGCACATGCTTTTCCTGCTCGGCGCTAATGTTCCTACCAATGTGCAAGAACTTCTTCGCCAGTCTCGAATGCGAGCTTCTCGACCGACATCGCTTCCGGTTGCACAGCGAGGCCCCCATGTCCGTCTTCCACTTTATTGAGAGCCTTCGCCGCCTCGACATTGCGCTGCCCGTACGCCCGGCGCTCTGAACTAACTAATGCGAGTTCTGGTTGTCCCGTG
>JANLPL010000130.1:0-14336 GCA_031367195.1 Bradyrhizobium sp. | reverse complement strand
CCATGACAACATCCACGTCCGCGGCTACAAGGAAGAGGGAACCATCACCACGGCCTTCGACATGACGGTGCTCAACGAATTGGACCGTTTCCACCTTGCAATGGACGCTATCGATCGGCTTCCGCAGACCGGCGAAAAGGGAATATTCCTGAAGCGTCGCTCGAAGGACAAGCTCTTCGAACACCGTCAATTTCGCAATCCTCAAGATTGGACAAAGAACAACTCGCGGTTTCCGTTCTGACGCGCGTGGCCACGATTCCCTTGCAGTGGGGATGGGTGTTGCAATTCCCCACCCTTGACCTGAGCGGCACCATTCAGAGGGCGGCGTCAGGCGAATTTGAACTCGCCTATGGTCAGCGAGGACGCCTGCACGCCGAGCAGGGTGATCGAGTTGTTGGCGTCGAGTCTGATGAGCGCATCCGCGCCGGATTGAAAGAGATTCCCGCTCGACTGCAGCGCCGCGAAGCTGGTCCAGTCGATCGCGCTGAGGTGCAGCACGTCGGTCGCGTTGAACCCGCCGATGACTTCGGTCCCGAATTGCGCGGCGAAGTTCAGCGCCTCAAAATTTCCATGTGCGGTGAGCGTGCTCTGGCCCGACAGGAACACATTGTTAGCCGAGCCGTTGAGCACCGCCTGCGCGCTGGTCAGATACAGGGCGTCGTTCGAACCGTTGACGACGTCGCCATGCCCGTTGGTGTTGGAGAGGCTCATCGTCGAGCCGGCGCTGGCGTTGATTGTATTGTAGCCGCCCAGAATCGCCGCCTGGGCGTTGGAGAGGATCACGCCTGCGCTGGAGCCATAGACCGCGTCGAACACGCCGGCCGTGCCGGCGAGGCTGACCGTCGATCCGCCATTGGCGAAAATCGTGTCGCCCTTGCCGGTGACGGCGGCCTGAGCCGTGCTCAACGTGATCTGATTGCCCGTGGCGGCGACCCCGTCCCATTTCCCGTTCGTGCCGCTGAGGCTGATCGAGGAGTTCGAATCGAGGGCGATCGTATTGCCGCCGCCGGCGATGGCCGCTTGCGCGTTGATCAGGATCACCTGGCAGTTCGAGCCCTTGAAGAGATCCCAGGCCCCGGCGGTGTTGTAGAGGCTGGCCGAGGAGCCCGCGGTCGCGGTGATCGTATCGCCGCCGCCGACGATCGAGGCCTGCGCGTTCGTCAGATAGACCTGATCGCTCGAGCCGTTGAACGTGTCCCAGTTGCCAACGGTGGAAAAGAGGCTGACATACGAGCCGGTGGTCGCGTTGATCACGTTCTGGCCGCCAACCACCGAAACCTGTGATTGCGTGACCTCGATCTGGCCGCCCGTGGCGTAAACCGTATCCCAGGCGCCGTTGGTGCTGTAGAGGCTGACGTCGTCGCCGGTTCCGCCGTTGAAATAGATCGTGTCGCCGCCGCCGGTCACGTTGGCTTTGGCGCTGGTCAGATAGATCTTTCCGCCCGAGCCGGTGACGTTGTCCCAACTGCCATTGGTGTTGGAGAGATAGACCACGTCGCCGGTCGTGCCGGGAGCGAAGGTGATGTTGTTCTTGGCCCCGATCACGTTGGCCTGGGCGCCGGTCAACGTCACGGCGCCCTTCGACCCGTACACCGAATCCTTGTTGCCGTTGGTCTGGGACAGATTCACGGCGCTGCCGACGCCGCTCATGGTGATCAACAAGCCGCTGCCGATCGCGAACGCCTGCGCGGTCGAGAGGTTGATCGTGCCGTTCGAGCCGGTCACCGTGTCAAAGACATTGTTGGTGCCGGACAGGTCAACGGTCTCGCCGGGAATATTGTTGAGGTTGAGGCTCTTCCCGCCGCCGGTGAATGCGCTTTCGGCGGCCGGCGGGTTGGCGAGCGCCATATTCGCCGGATTGAGGCCGGTCGCCGGCGCGTTGCCGTCGGTGGCGACGGCGATCTTGGTGCCGCCGCGCGTGCCGTCGGTCTTCCACAAGACCTGGTTGCCGGAAGCGTTTGCGCCGACAAAATAGGCCAGACCGTCGCCGCCGACCAATGTTTGCGAGAAATTGAAGCCGGTCGCGTTGATCTGGGCGACGCCGAGGTTGTTGAGCCCGCCCATCTCCTGCGTGCCCGCAAAAGTCCCGTCCGTCACCCAGAGCGTCGGTTTGCCCGAGTTCTGAATGTTGCTGCTGTCTCTGCCGATGAACACGGCCTTGCCGTTGCCGAGCGAGACGATCGAGGTCGGATCGAGGCCGTTAACCGCTTCATTGAACACGGTCCCTCCGACGCCCTGGCCACCGATCTCATAGGTTCCCGTCGTCGTGCCGTCGGAGGCCCACAATTCCTGAAAGCCGATCGCATCGCGACCATTGAACAGCACCTGCTGCCCGTTGACGGTCAGATCGGTCGGACCAAGGCCGATGCTGGAGGGATGCTGGCCAAAGGCGGTCAATCCGCCGTCGTCGAGGCCGCCGATCTCGATCGTGCCCGCCGCCGTGCCGTCGGTGGTCCACAGGCCAACGGAGCCGTCGTTATCGGGACCGCCAAAGAAAATACGCGCGCCGAAGCGGACCGACTGCGCCAGCCCACTTCCGAATCCCGTGCTCTTGTCGGCGCCGACAATTCCTGCATTGCCCGCGCCGCCGAGTTCGACCGTGCCCGCCGCCGTGCCGTCGGTGATCCACAGCGCGGAATCGCCCGTCTGGTTGGGCGCGTTGAACAACATCTGGCCGCCGAGTTGGATGAAGTCGTTGGCCTGGAATGCACTGGCGTTGGAATCGAAGATCGCGGCGTTCTGCAAGCCGCCCAGTTCCACCGTGCCCGCGCTCGTGCCGTCGGTGATCCACAGGCCGATATAGCTACCGCCGCCGCTGGAATCGCGGGCCGAGAACAGGACGCTGCTGTTGAAGGCGGCGAAGTTGGTCGGGTTCCAGTTAAGGCCGCGGCCGACGATCTGCCCGTTTTGCAGGCCTCCCAGCTCTAATGTGTTGGCGACCGTCCCATCGGTCGACCACAGGCCGGTGAAGCTCGCCGCATCCGTGCCGAAGAAGAGCGCCTTGGAGCCGAAAGTCACGAAATCGGTCGGGTTCAACCCGCTGGGGTTGCCGTTGATGAAAGGCGATGAGTGACCCGGGCCGGGGCTGACGCCGCCGACCTCGGTCGTCCCGCCGGCCGTGCCGTCGGTGATCCAGATGCCGTTCGAGGCGGTGTTGTTGAGCCCGTCCTCGCCGCCGAAGATCATCTTCTGGCCGAAAGCGGTGATGTTGCCGGGTCCGAGACCTGAATTGCTGACGCCGGCGACGCCGAGATCGCCAAGGCCGCCGACCGCCTGCGTCGTTGTCCCGTCGGTCACCCAGAGATCGGATTTGCCCTGCTTGTCGGTCGCGAGAAAGTAGAGCTTCTGCGTCATGAGGCGCCCTCCGCTTAAAACATATCCCGTCTCTTACGGGATAGGCTTGCGGAAACGTAGCGGAAGCTGAGGAAAGCGGTCAATAATGCGCGCAAACAGGCAATATCGTTAGCGCGCATCCGAATCAGGATCGTGCCCGCAACGAGCGCCGATGCGCCGGCACGATCAGCCGCATCGGGCGCTCCCGCCCATCCCGGTAATGGCGTTTGAAATAGACGACGCGGCGATCGGCGAACAAGCGCGTCACGGCGGCGCGCAGGAAGCGCTGGGCGCTGGCGTCGTCGGCCGCCCAGGCGTTGACGATGACGCAATCGCCTTCGTCGCCGCTCTCGTTACACAAGCCCGCCTGGCCCACCACCCACGCTTCCGCGAACGCCTGCTCGGTCAAGGCCCAACCGAGAAAGCCGCGAATGCGCTGCTCGCCATCGACGACGAAAATGTAGTGGCCGCGCGCGACCTGATGAAACAGAACCTGCGACCACTCGCCAAAGGGAAGCGCGGCGAAGGCCGGCTTCTGGCTCAGATATTCAACCGACAAGCCGAGCGCCGCCGCCGGGCTGGTCGGGCGCCAGGCGTTGAGCGCGCTCACCCCCGCCCGACGAACGGCATCTTGGTCGCCATGATCGTCATGCTGAAGATGTTGGTGGAGAGCGGCAGGCTCGCCATGTGGACGATGGCGTCGCCGACTTCGTTGGGGTCCATCATCGGCTCGATCGCGATGCGGCCGTCGGCCTGCGGCACGCCCTGCGTCATTTTGAAAGCCATCTCGGTCAAGGCGTTGCCGATGTCGATCTGGCCGCAGGCGATGTCGAACGGTCGCCCGTCCAGCGCGATCGATTTGGTCAGGCCGGTGATGGCGTGTTTGGTCGAAGTGTAGGGCGCGCTGTTGGGGCGCGGCGCGGTGGCCGAGATCGAGCCGTTGTTGATGATGCGGCCGCCTCCGGGGCGCTGCTTCTTCATCAGCCGCATCGCGCCTTGCGCGCACAGGAAGGCGCCGGTCAGATTGGCGTCGACCACGCTCTTCCACTGCTCGTAGGTGAGTTCGTCCATCGGCACGGCGGGCGCGCCGACGCCGGCGTTGTTGAACAGAAGGTCGAGCCGGCCGAACGCCTGCTCGACCGCGGCGAACAGGGCCAGCACCTCAGCGGGATCGCCGATGTCGCAGGTTTTTGCCAGCGCGCGCCGGCCCCTGGCCTCGATTTCCCGAGCGGTGGCCTGGAGCGGTTCGGCGCGGCGGCCGGTGACGGCGACATGCCAGCCGGCCTGCGCCAGTTTCAACGCCGAAGCCTTGCCGATGCCGACGCCGCCGCCGGTCACGAGCGCGAATCTATCCATTGTTGGTTCCTCCCCGCCGTTTCCTTAAACCAACGGCGCGGCGGGCGCGAGGTCTTCGCGCCGGCGCCGCAGCTCGGGGGCGAGCCGCCACAAAGCCGCCGCCAGCACGAAGCCGCCGCCGATCGCGGTGGCGGCGCTCGGCTGCTCGCGAAACGCGAGCCAGACCCACAGCGGCCCCATCACCACGTCGAGCATGGCGATCAGCGAGGCTTCCGCCGGCGGCACGGTCTTGGCGCCCTCCATGAACAAAGCGAAGGCGATAGTGATGGTCGAGACGCCGAAAAAGAACAGATCGACGATATCGAACGCCGACATTTTCACGCTGCCGGCGACGAAAAAGCCAAAACCGGAGGCAAGCAGCGCCGCCGCCGCATTGATCGGCGCGACCGGCAGGTGGGGATCGCGGCGTTGCAGCACGACGAGACCGGCGAAGCCTGCCGTCATGAACAGCGACAACGCCTGACCGAGGATGCGCCCGTGGCCCAGACCGTCGGCGACCATCACCACGACGCCGATCATCGCGAACGAGGCGGCGATCATCGTGCGCCGCGACGGCCGCTCGCCGGTCAGAACAAGGGCGAGGCCGGAGGCGATGAACGGCAGCGTCGCATAGATCACCAGCACGTCGGCGACGGTCGTCGTCAACAGCGCCGCGACATAGCCTGATATGGCGGTGGAGGAGAGCAGCACGATCACCGGCGCCATCGGGGATTTCAGGCGCCGCAGGTCCAGTCGTCCCCTGCGCCAATCGAGAAAGGCGACAAACAGCCCGCACAGGCCGCCAAAGCCCGCGCGTCCGAACAGGATCGCCCCGAAATCGAGATGCGGAACCGCACGCGCGAACAGGCCAGCCAGGCTCCACAGCACGGTGGCGATGAAGACAAGCAGCAAACCGCGCCGATGCAGGGCGGTCGGTGGCGACATCGACGACTCCGACGGAGCGCGACAACCGCCTCCCCGTTATACTTGATAGCCCGCCGCCGGCGGCAAGGCGCGCGAATTTATCTGATCGACGGATTAGCGCCGCTATCCCACGTTACAGCACTTCCTCCTGCGGCGCATCGCTGGTTTCGTGACGCAGGATGAGCGGCGTCTGCGCCAGCGCGAACACGATTGTCAGCGGCAGGAAGCCGAAGGATTTGAACGTCACCCACGTCTCCTCGGCATAATGGCGCCAGACATATTCGTTGAGCCCGGCCAGGAACAGGAAGAACAATGCCCAGCGCCAGGTGAGAATCCGCCAGCCGGCTTGCGTCAGTTGCAGCGCGCCGTCGAACATGATTTGCAGGATCGGCCGACGAAAAACGAGGCCGAAGAACAGCGCGGCGGAAAACAGGCTGTAAAGCACCGTCGGCTTGATCTTGATGAAGGTGCTGTCGTTGAACACAAACGTCAACGAGCCGAAGATCACGACGATGACCGCCGTCACCACCGGCATGATCGGCCAGCGGCCGAGCTTGGCGTAGGATACGGCCAGGCTCACAAGCGCGGCGACGATCATCACGCCGGTGGCCGCCTTGATGCCGAACTTCCAGTAGCTGAGGAAGAACAGCGCCAGCGGCCCGAGTTCGAGCGCGAATTTCAGTTTGGGATCGAGTTTCCGCTTGACCGCTTCGCTCATCAAACCGCTTTCAAAGGCAGGCGCGCGCCAGCGCCTGAAAGGCGCGCGCGCGATGGGACAGCGCCTGCGAGCCGTCGGCGGGCAGACCATGTTTTTCGGTCGCCGTCATCTCGCCGAACGTGCGCGCATGGCCGTCCGGCTTGAAACAGGGGTCGTAGCCGAAGCCGGCGCTCCCCCGCGGCGGAAAGATCAGATCGCCGTCGACGCGCGCCTCAAACGTCTCGACGTGCCCGTCGGGCCAGGCGATCGCCAGCGCGCTGACGAACCACGCCCGCCATGGCGGCGCGAAGCTGCGCTCCTTCAGCTCCCGCTCGACCCGCGCCATCGCTGGCGCGAAATCGCCGCCGCCGCCCGCCCAGCGCGCGGAATAGATGCCAGGCTGGCCGTCGAGCCCAGCGACGCAAAGGCCGGAATCATCCGAAATCGCCGCCAGGCCGCTGCGCTGCGCCGCCGCCCGCGCCTTGATGAGCGCGTTGGCGACAAAGGTGTCGCCAGTCTCCTCCGGCTCGGGCAGGCCGAGATCGCCCGCGCCCACCAGCTCGATCCCGCTGGGGCCCAGCAGGTCGCGCAGCTCGGCGAGCTTGCCCTTGTTGTGGGTCGCCGCGACGACGCGGCCGGTGAGTTTTCTGTGCATATTCACGGGCCGACAATCTTGTAGCGCTGTCCCGCCGGCGTCGCGCCGCCGCTTTGCAGCCCGTTGAGGATCAGGAACGTCTGTTCTCCCTCGTGAACGTCGGCCATTTTACGCGCGAGCGAAGCCGCCTCGTCGCCGGGTTCGGCGGTCACGATATGGATGTGCGCCTGCCGCGCCAACCCGCTTTCTTCCGAGGTGACGCGGTGGAACGAGCGTATCGACGCCAGGAAAGCCGCATCGACCGGCGCGCTGAGCGTGTGCGCGGCGAAAATCAGCCGGTAGATACGCGAACCGACCCGGATCGCGGCGAGCCGGAATGTCCATTGATCGCCTTTGGCGATGGCGACGGCGGTGGGCAGGTCGGCGTCCTTCAGCGTCTCGATCGAATTGGTCTGCACCCCGTCGATCCAGCCCGAGGCGAGCGCCTGTTCGAGCGAAGCCGAGCCCGCGTCGATGCTGTCGAGCCGCAGCGCCTGCGTGCCCGCCTCGCCGACGCCGATCAGCGCGGTGGACTGGTTCTCCAGCGCAAAACCCTCGGGCGCGCGAACGGCGAAGCCGAGTTTGGGATGCACGAACAGAGTTCCGACCGCGAGCCCCTGCGCGGGATTGTCGCCGAACGCCAGTCCGTCGATGGCGGCGAGGTAGGAATCGCGCGCGGGATCGCCGATCCCCCTGGCGCCGATCTGCTTGGCCAGCGCGACGGCGGCGGCGATTCGCTCGGGCGTCGAGGGATGCGTCGCCATCATGTCGGGCTTGGCGTTGGCGCCGCCGCCGCCCGCATGCAGCGCGCTCCAGCGGCCGAGCTTGTCGAGAAAGCGGGCGGCGGCATAGGGGTCATAGCCCGCCTTGGCGATGACGCGGACGCCGATGCGATCGGCCTCGAACTCCTGTTCGCGCGAGAACCGCGCGACCGTCAGCTTGGTGCGGGCGACATATTCCTCGCCCTGTTCGGGCCGCTCCAGCAATTGGGTCGAGACGCGGCTGAACAGCCGGCCCTGGCGCTCCAGTTCGGCGCGCTGCGAGGCGTGGCGCGCGGTAATGTGGCCGATCTCATGCGCCATCACCGCCGCTGCTTCGGCCCCATCGCCCGCCAGCGCCAGCAGGCCGCGGGTGACGAAAATATCGCCCGAGGGCAGGGCGAAGGCGTTGACGACGGGTGAATCGAGCAAGGTGACGCGATAGGGCTCGGTGGGCGTCTCGCTCGCCGGGGCGAGCTTTGCGAGCAGATTGTCGAGATAGGATTTTACGCCGGGGGCGACATATTCGCCGCCGAACGCCGCCATCAGACGGCGCTTTTCCGGGTCGACGGCGGGCCTGGACGGCGGCGCGGCGGCGGCCGGAGCCGACTTGGGCGGCGACGCGATCTGCGGCTCGATGGTGGCGCAGCCGGCCGCCAGCAACGCGACGGCCACGACCACAGCCACGCGCGACATCGTCCGCCTCGAAGCGATGGGACGTAGCGACATTTTCCTCATTCGCCGCGACCCGTTCCCTTCGCGCTATCCAATAGCTCGATCATCGAGGGATCGGCGATTTCGATCCGAGGCCCAAACCGAACGTCCATCACGCCGCGCACACGCACCCTTCGCCCCGCCAAACCCTTCAGATCGACGCCGGAGCGACGGAACGAAGGTTCGGCCTTTTTCGCCGCCAATACGGAGAATCCGTTACGGCCGGCAAAATCAAGATAAACTTTTGCGCGCCCCTCGCCAACCCTCCGCACGATCCCCTCGACCAGCACGAAGCGCCCGTCGGCTTTGGCGAGCGCCGCGGCGTCGGCGGCGTCGAGCACGGCGCTCCGGTCGGCCCAAATCCCTTCCGCGGCCGCCCGCGCGCCGGCTTCGGCGTCGAGCCGCTCGCTCGCGCAGTCGCGAATATCCGTTTCGGGCCGCGCGAGCGCGAGCCCGCGCGCGATCAGGTCAAGCGCGACCGACCGCCCCTCGGCGTCGACGAGATCGACGATTCTGCGTCCCCACCGGTCTGGCGCGGGGGCGAGCATGGCGACGCCGAAACGCCTGCCCGCCAACGCGGCCAAAGCGGACGCGGCGGCGGGCGCGAGCCAGAGTCCGCCGAGCCTGGCCGGCGCCCCGTCGGCGAACTGGATTTCGCCGCCGCGCGCAGACGCGACTTTTTCCGCACTCGCGACGACCCCGCAGGCCGTCGCCGGCGAGGCGAGGCTGAGGCAAAGCCAAAGCAGATGCGCGTGGTGGAAAATCATGCTATCGGACCCCGCGTGTCTTATAGCGCGTCCGCGGGTCCCGGTAGCTCAGCAGGATAGAGCACAGGTTTCCTAAACCTGGGGTCAGGGGTTCGATTCCCTTCCGGGACGCCAATAAAGTCAAGGGTTTAAACAAAGATTTTGGCGGCAACGCTTCCCAGATAGCCGGATTGGGAAGCGCATGGGAAGCAGGTAGGCGCTTTATGGCTGGCATTAGGTGGAACCCAGGGCCGCCCCCCGCGACTAAGCAGGGCGAGCGATTGCTCTTGATCGCCTCGCCGCTAGGACGGAATTTCGACGCACAAGCTGATAACCGCCCGGCAATGTATATTGGTCATTTCCGCGAGGGCGAGCCTAACCCGGTCTCGACTAGGATTTGGGGTATGTCTGCGAATGAGGCGCGCCCGGAATTGAACGTACTATATTGGGCAGACGTTGAGACAGACCTACCAATGGAAATCAGAGCGCTGGCGCAAGACGACCTAAAGGGGTGACTTTTCGACGTCACTCCGATAAAGGGAGCCAAAATGAAATATTTCCTCGTTATCTCAGTAATATTGTCGGCTACGCCGTGCATGGCTCAAGACCGACCTTCATAGCAACGCCCAGAATGGGATCATCCATCGGATGGTCATCCACTGCCAAGCAGTGAAGAATATTATGGGTATAAGCATCAGCAAGACGAACAATTGGGCAGCAAATATGACTTCGGCAGCGGGAAATCTTTGTCCGACACAAACGATGATCAGTAGATACTAGGTGCTGTCCGTGAGGATGTTTACCCGTTGTAGGCGTCAATAGGCGTTCAGTTGTTCAGTCTTGAGGCCTGGGCGCAATAAAACGTCTGCTTAAAACTATTTCTGCCTGGGCTCTGGTTGTGTCCATCACTTTGCAGTTGGGTAGCGCAATTGCCGGCCCTCTGGAAGACGCAGTAGCTGCGCACGAGCGGGAAGACTATCTAACTGCCGCGCGAATGCTGCTGCCATTGGCGGAGCAAGGCGACCCCATAGCAGAGGCTCTACTCGGCACCATGTACGACCAAGGCCAAGGCGTCCCGGTGGATGTTCGCCAGGCGACAAAGTGGATCCGGAGGTCCGCCGAGCATGGGCACGCAAGTGCGGAGATGGCACTCGGCGTGATGTATACGCTTGGTCGCGGGGTTCCGCTGGATAACGTTCAAGCTGCCAAATGGCTGCGCAAGGCCGCCGATCAAGGGGCTGCACCTGCTCAGAATTATCTGGGGCTCCTGTACGAAGGGGGGCAGGGCGTGCCCCAGGACTATGTGCTCGCGTACATGTGGTTCAACCTAGCATCTGCTCAGTCCACATACACCGCCGCGAGTGACGACGCCCGGAAATCGCGTGACGAACTCCGAGCCAAAATGACGCGCGCCCAGGTCGCGGAAGCGCAGAAACTGGCGCGCAACTGGAAACCGGCGAAATAATTGCGCCTGTCACGCCGACGCCGCCCGCGCCCAATCCGGCCTCCCTACGGCTTGCTGGCGCTCGGGGTGTACGCCCAGGATATGCAGCACGGCCGCGAGGGAGGCTTTGACGGCGCCGGCCGGCTCCATTTTCGCGCGGCAGGTTTCGCTCTGGCGCAAATCGGTGAGCTGGACGAGCCGGGCGACCAGAGCGGCGAGCTCCCGGGTCTGGGCGCTGGGCAGGGGCGGCGCAGCTTCCTCAGCCGTGAAGGCCGCGAATTTGGCCAGCATTTTCGCGTCCAGGGCGTCGGTCTTGGCCAGGCCGCAGCTGGCCTTGGCGAAGGCGTGGACGCGGTTGGGGTGAGCTCGGCGCAGCGGCAGGCCGCGCGCCTGGGCGACGTCCATCAAGGCGCGCTCATAGCCGCCCGTCGCCTCGCAGACGATCGCCGCGCAGTTCGACCAGGGACCGTCGAAGGCGGCCGCGATCGCGGACGCTTCGTTCGCCACGCGCTGCTTGCTCCCGGCCGTGTCGGCGATGTTGATCCAGGCCTTCGACACATCGACGCCGCCAAAGCGCGGTTGCCGCCGGCAACGAAGACTATCTACGTCGAGGTCGCCGCGCCCAAGCCCGAACCGACCCTCACGTCCCCGCTGGAGGGCATCTGGTACGAAGTCATGAGAGCGACATGACCAACGAGCAGGGCGGCGTCAACTGCCGCAAGCCCAATTTCCTCGACGTTGACGACGCTTGCAGCCCACCCAAGACCATCGAACAGACCCGACGTCTGGTAGAGCAGGAAAGCGTCGCATTCGTGTTCAACGGCATCGGTACGGCAGCCCAACTCGCCGTGCGCCCCTATCTGAACGAGAACAAGGTTCCGCAGCTGTTTTCGGCCTTCGGGATCGTCGATCCCGAGCATTGCCAATGGACGCTGCCGTTCTTCCAGATTTACGCCAACGAGGCGGCCATCCACGCCCACTACACCTTGCAGACGCAACCGCAGGCGAAGGTCGCGATCCTCTATCAGAACGACGACCTGGGGCGCAGCTAACTGAAGGGCTTCACGGACGGTCTCGGCCCCAGCATCATGGCATGATCGTCAAGACGGCGTCCTACGAATTGTCTGAGCCGACCGTCGATAGTCAGGTCATCTCGCTGCAAGCCTCGGGCGCAGATGTTCTGCTGATCGCCGCCTCGCCGAAATTCGCCGCGCAGGCCATCCGCAAGGCAGCCGATCTGGGCTGGAAGCCCACGCGCTATGTCTCCGTCGTTTCCTCCTCGATCGCAACGGCGATGAAACCGGCGGGCCTCGACGATGCGGGCGACCTTGTCACGGCGATCCCGAGCAAGGACGTCACCGATCCGCACTGGCGCGACGACCCCGACGTCAAAGCCTTCGTCGCATTCGTCGGGAAGTACATGACGCCTACCGATCTCTCGAGCAACGGGGCCGCCTATGGATACCAATCTGCGGCGCTGCTCGTGCGCGTGCTCGGCGCCTGCGGCGACAATCTGTGGCGCGAGAACATTCTGCGACAGGCTACGGGCGTCATGGACTTCACATTGCCGCTCAGCCTGCCCGGCGTGAAAATCAACAGCAGTCCAACCGATTATCGGATGATCCGGCAATACCAGCTACAGCGGTTTGACGGCGAGCACTGGAAGCTGTTTGGCGACCTCCTGTCGGGCTGAGGCCGGGTGGGACAACTCCCTTGCGTGATCCGGGTCACTGACGGCCTCAATCTCGATCAGGTTACGTCAGAAGAAAAAAGGCAATCAATTGCAAAATGCGTTGCCAGGTGGTTCTCGAACTGTGCCACGGAACCGAATACTCGGCCCGGCGCCTTGACGTTCTTCAGCCACCTGCCACCTTGATGTTCCCGACGAACGATTTGAGCATGAAACATGGTTCCCAGGGACGGGTGGCGATGTCTCCGGGACAGCTGGCAACGTCTCCGACAATGTCTCCCTGACGTCCCCGACGGAGGTTTTGACAATAAAACGCTGTCTCCAGGGACAGGCGGACCCCAGTAATTCCGGGCCTGTCGATGTGATGCCGTGTCTCGCGGCGAAGATACGTGTAACCGACTTTGTACCGTTCGGCCTAGCGACCCCGTGCTGGGCGTGGACCGGCGCGCGCGATCAGCGAGGCTATGCACGTATCAGGGTCGGCGGGCGCGTTGCCTACGTGCGTCGCGTCGTCCCTGAGCGCCAGGGCGCTGCGCCCGGTAGGCGGCGGCACACAATCAGCCTCTGCCGCGACCCCGGCTGAGTCAACCCGAGCCATCATCTGGTCGGCACGAAAGAGGAGGCCCGCGACTTCGGACGGTTCGGACGCTTCGCCGCCACGGATTTCGTCGTCGCCAAGATGGCCATCGCCAACGGCGAGACCACGACGAGGAGGTTCGCGCGCCTGGTGGGCATGTCAGAGCGCCTGCTCGTGCAGGGCATGTCGAGGGTTGCGCTTCCGCCGGCGCGCTTCACCGGGCAGCCGTCGATCATTCGGCGGCAGCCCGCGCCGCGCGGTCCCGTCAGTTCGTCTTTGGCCAGCGGCGTCATGATGACGCCGGGGCTGATCGTGTTCAGTCGCGCGCCGCGCACGCCTCACCTGTTCGCCGCTTCCCACATGACGCGCGGCGCATTGCCGCGCTTCGACAGTTGGTAGGTATGCAGCGGGTCCGTGACCGCCAGAGGCTGAAGCATCGACAATTTGAGCAGGTCTTCGACTGGCGTCGTCGCGAGCGCGCGGTTGTCCTCTGCCGAGAGCGGCGGCAGACGGTGACCGGACTGAGAGGCGATCACGACCCCGGCTCCCCCCTTCGGCGATAATCTCGCCGAACGGCTCCAGGACGAGCGCCGTTCCACAGAGATCGACCTTCAGGATAGTTTGCGGCGTGGCCTGTGAGGGCGAAACCCCGGCGGCGTGGATCAGGCCGTGAATTTCGCCCAACGCACGCGCCTTGGCGACCAGGGCCTCGACCGAGCGACGGTCGGACACATCGACAGTCGTGGCCGACACCTCGAAGCCGGCTTCGCCGAGGGTCTTGCCGGCGGCCTCCGCGTTCTGAGGGCGTAGATCGGCAAGCATCACATGCCTACCCGCGCTGACCCGCCGCGCTATGGCCTGGCCAATCGAGCCTGGACCGATCGCCACGCTCACCTTCGGAATTGTAATCTCCTTGAGTGCAGGGCTCGCCGGCGGGGGTTCTATTCGTCGCTGACGCCGATGCTGGCGCGTTCGTAGAGGCCGGGTGTCGTCGCAATCCTGGCGATCTGCGCCGAGAGGCTGTCGAGCGCGATGTCGTGACCATGGAAGGGCTCGCCCTCTTGCGTGATCCGGCACGGGCCTTCACGACCGCGCGTGAACCAGCCCGGACGCAGGATGGTGTAGTCGAGGTCGGAAGCCTCGATCAGAGCCGCGGCGTCGCGATAGGGGTCGAGGATGCTGCGGCACAGCTCGCCGGGGACTTCGCCATAGTTGCCCATCGCGCTGACGAAGATGAGCCGCTTGCGGCCAGTCTCGTGCATCGCGGCGTTCAACTGTGGCGCGACAATCTGGATGAGAATTTTGCGGCGCGAGGAAGAGCCATATTAGCGGTCGCGGCGGAATGATGATTGTCGCGGCGCGGCAGGATTGCAAGGGGTATTTTGACGCGGCAGGATTTATTTGTCGCGGGCCGCGACAATCAGGACGACGCCTTGATCGTGGCGTGCTTTGGCGGGCGTCCGGCTCCTCGGGCTTTGTCGATG
>JANLPL010000238.1:0-14651 GCA_031367195.1 Bradyrhizobium sp. | reverse complement strand
ACACCGCCGCGAAGATCGGCAGCGAGGATATGTGGACGATTCGCATGACGGCCATCGAAGCCGGGGGAGTCGCTTCGGTTGCGGAGGGCGCTTTGGAGCGCTGGTTCAGCGCGGGATACAGGACGAGCCGACAGCAGGATTTCGCCGGTTGGCGTTTGATGCTGGCGCGAACCGACAAGGCCGGCTATCTCGCGGCTTGCGGCGCGCTTCGCGCGGCCGACCTTCGCCCCTTCTGTCGAGAGATCCGCGTTCCCACCCTCTGCGTCGTTGGCGAGGAGGACAGCTCGACGCCCGTAGCGCTGGTGCGCGAACTTGCCGAGTCGATAACGCACGCGCGTTTCGAAATCGTCGCCAACGCCGGCCATCTGCCGAATCTCGAACAGCCGAGGACGATCTCGTCGTTGATTGGAACTTTTCTTCAGTCGCTGCCGCAATGAATCTGCCCGACACCGGCATTCGCGGTCGCAACTCTTCAGCGCGCGACAGCACGCCCGCCCTGCGGCCCGATAAGGCGTCAATTTCAACGGATTCTGAATAGCCTCCGACCATCGTCGCTGAAAATCATATTTGACGTGTTGGCGTTTTGACGCGATCTTTGATCGGAAAGGCAAAATATTCATGCCGGAGGTTGGATTTCGCTTTGACATCGACGGGAGACCATAACTTCGCGCTGTTTTCGTCCGGCGCCGGGCCCGTCGTCGGCGAGGCGCTGGGCGCGATCGCCCAATTGCCGGGCCGCTCGACGGTATTGGCCGTCACCGACCAGCCTCTGGCATGGGAGAAGCGGCCTGGGGATAAACTACGGGGATCGAGCGCCAAGACAACGCCCACGGCGCTTCGCCTGGGATTTGATGAGGCCGGTTTCCTGGAAACGCCGCTGTCGTTCAAGACGACGCTGATCCGCGTCAGCGCCTGGGTCAAGGCCGCCGCCCCCGATCTGGATAACCAGACCAAGGTCTTGCTGACGGATATGAGCTGGGTTCTCGCCACCAATTCCGCGACCGCCAATTTCGAGACCTGGATGGAAATCGCCGAGAGGCTGGCGGATGGCCTCGGGTTTCCCGTCATCTCGCTTTACAATCGTCGGTTGATGATCGACGAGCAAATGCTGACCGCCCTGCGCGGCCATCCCCGGATTTTGACGACGGGCGGCGTGCATCAAAATCCGCACTGGCTGCCGGCTCGCTTACTGACTCGAGGCACGCTTCGCCAGCAGGTCGATCATTGGCTCAACGCAATTTCTCCCGAATTCGCGCCGCCGTCCGAAGGGGCGGAAATTCACGCGGCCGAAGGCGCGGACCCGATGTGGCTGCTGCGCAAGACGACGCAGGAGCCGACCATCGCCGGCTTCGAGGCGCGCGACCGCTGGAAGATCCGCTGCTTCGGACGCTTGCGCGTCTATCGCAACGACGGCTCGCAAATCGTCTGGGACGCCCCGGGGGGCGCGACGCGCAAGACCAAGACGTTGTTCGCCTATCTGCTGCATAAGGGCGGCGACGGCGCTACGACGGACGAACTCGCCGATCTGCTGTGGCCGGACGCGGAAAGCGCTGAAGCCGCGTGCAACCGGCTTTATCACACGGTTCGCTATCTGCGCGCAGCCCTGGGACAAGGCGCCGAGACGCGGCGCCCGGCCTATCTCATCCGGGATTCGTCGCGCTATGTGCTCGTGCCGCCCGACAAGAGCTGGCTCGACATTTCCACCTTCGAACAGCTTTGTCGTCAATCGACGCTGCACATGAAAGTCGGCGCCTATGACGAGGCGATGATCTGCCTGCAGGCCGGCAATCGGCTCTATACAGGCGATCTCTTCGCCGATATTCCCGCTGAATATACGGACGACAACCAACGCGACTGGTGCTGGTCGAAGCGCTATTGGCTGCGCGAAATGTTTTTCAAGGTGCAGCAGAATGCAGCAAGCATCTATCGCCAGCGACAGGACTATTCCGCCGCCCTGGTGCATTGCCAGAAGGCGCTGGAGATAGATCCGTTGTGCGAAATCGCCCACGAGGAGGCGATGCGGGTGTTCGCCGCGCAGGGCCGCGCGGAGGCGATCGACCGCCAATTCAATCTCTACGTCAACTCGGTCTCGCATTTCGACGACCGGCCCAAGAGCGCCGGGCTCAAGGCGACCTATCAGGCGCTCAAGGCGGGTAAACTCGCCTGAATGGGGCGCCTGACGACGACCCCGCTGCGAGAACTCGGCCAAAGAAAAACCAAAGGTTAGGGGTCTAGCCTGTGATCAACAAAATAAATCGGCAAGGGAGAGCGGCCATGAGCGTTGCGCTGAATGCGGATTCGACGCCCGCGTTCGACCCCTACGATCTCAACGCGCCGCACGCGATCTGGCGCCAGTTTCGCGAAGAACGGCCGGTGTTTTTCCATGCCCCGACCGGCTATTTCGTCGTCAGCCGCCACGCCGACATCAAGGCCGTATTCGACGACTGGCGCACGTTTTCCTCGGAGAACGCGCAGGCTCCGATGCGCCCCCTTTGCGAAGAGGGCCGTCGCATCATGCGCGAGGGCGGCTTCACCGCCTATTCCGGCCTCTCAGCCCGCGTGCCGCCCGACCACACCCGCATCCGCAAAATAGTGCAGGGCGCGTTCGGGCCGCGCCGGTTCAAGGCGATTGAGCCGCAAATCGAGGCCATCGTCGATCGCGCCCTTTCCCTGATCGCGCCGAAAGGCAAGGCGGACTTCTTTCGCGACGTCGCCTACGAAGTCCCGGCGTTGGTGCTTTTCGCACTGATCGGCGTGCCGGACGAAGACGTGCCGAAGGTGAAGGACTGGGCCGCCAGCCGGGCGCTGCTCACCTGGGGCCATTTGTCGGACGACGAGCAGATCCCGCACGCCCGCAAGATGGTCGACTACTGGGCCTATTGTCGCCGTCTTGTCGCCGCGCGAAAGATGGCGCCCGGCGACGATCTGCCGAGCGATCTCCTTCGTTTGCAAGCCGAAGGCGCCGAAATCTCGGACGAGGAAATCGCCGGGATCATGTATTCGGTGCTCTTCGCCGGCCATGAGACGACGACGACGCTGATGGCCAACGCCGTCATCGCGCTGATGCAGAACCGCGCGGCCTGGGAGACGTTGCGGGCGGACCCGAGCGCGATCCCCGGCGCGATTGACGAAATCCTGCGCCATTCGCCCTCGATCGTCTCCTGGCGGCGGCGCGCGACGGCGGATGCCGAAATCGGCGGCATGAGGGTGCCCAAGGGCGCCGATATTCTGCTGTTGTTGGGGTCCGGCAACCGCGACGCGAGCGTATATGCGCACGGCGAAGAGTTCGACATCGGTCGGGACAACGCGCGCACGCACCTGAGCTTCGGCTACGGCATCCATTTCTGCTTAGGGTTTCAGCTCGCCAAGCTCGAACTGGCCGCCATGCTGCGTGAACTCGTCACTCGCTTCCCCGATATGCGTTTGTCGCAGGGACAGAACATCGAATTCCTGCACAACATTTCGTTCCGGGCGCCTTCGCGCGTCGAAATCGAATGGGGAGCGTCCTTGTGAGTCCCGCCGAACCCTACATCCTCGCGTTCGACCGCATCGGCGCCGCAGACTTTGTGCGCGTCGGCGGCAAATGCGCTTCGCTGGGCCAGATGACGCAGGCCGGCGTCGCGGTGCCGCCGGGTTTCGCCGTCACGACGGACGCCTATGCGGCGATGCTCGCGCAGGGCGGCCTGAAGGCGGACATTGTTGCGATTCTGGACCGCCTCGACATTGCGGACGTCGTCAGCCAGGACGTCGCCGCCGAGGCGATCCGCGCGCGTTTCAGAGCCGCGGTCCTGCCAGGCGCGATAGAGGCGGCGGTCCGGGCGTCCTACGAGGCGATGGGGCGCGACCTGCCCGTCGCGGTGCGCTCCTCGGCGACGGCGGAAGATCTGCCGGATGCGAGCTTCGCCGGTCAGCAGGACACGTATCTTTGGGTGTCGGACGCCGACGCGGTCGTCGAGAAGGTGCGCGACTGCTGGGCTTCTCTCTTCACCGCGCGCGCCATCGCCTATCGCGCCCATAACAAGCTCGGCCAGATCGACGTCCTCATGTCGGTCGGCGTGCAGAAGATGGTCAACGCGCGCGCCGCCGGCGTCGCCATGACGCTTGACCCAACCAACGGCGACCGCACCCGCATCGTCATCGACGCCTCTTATGGGCTGGGCGAACTCGTGGTGTCGGGGACCGTGACGCCTGACAATTATGTCGTCGAGAAAGTGCTGATGCAGGTGCTTGCCCGCACGATCTCTAACAAACATGTCGAGCTTGTCGGCGATCCCGCCGCCCGACGTGCGGTCGAGCGGGCGGTCGACGAGGCGCGGCGCAAGGCGCAATGCCTGAGCGAGCGCGAAATTATCGAGGTCGCGCAACTGGCCAAACGTCTCGAACGCCAGAACGGCTGCCCGCAAGACATGGAATGGGCCATCGACGCCGATCTGCCGGAGGGCGCGAACCTGCTCGCGCTGCAAAGCCGTCCCGAAACAGTGTGGTCGCGCAAGCCCAAGGTCAAATCGCCTGTGAGTTTCGCCACCGGCATGATGGGCATCGTCGGCGCATTGAACAATCCCCTCGGCACGCAGACAGGTTGATGCCGACCACTTTGAACATAACGCCATAAGCCGCAACCAACAAACGCGGCCTTTGAAGGAGGAAAACCTAATGGACGCCAGAGCCCCCCTGTTTCCCAGCGCCTATGACCTCAAAGCGCCCAACGGCGCCGAGGGTTGGCGCGACCTCTATCCCTATTATCTCACGTTTCAGGACAACCTGCGCGACAAGGAAGACGCGAAGTTCTGGTTCTGCGACAGCCAGCACTGGCCCAATCCATTCAAGCCGTTCGACGCCGTCACGGTCGAATTCGCCGTCAAGTGTCTGGGCCAATACAACACGCGCCATCTCATGGTGCCGCCGGCCAATGGCGTCGATTACCGCATTCACAACGGCTATTGCTACATGAGCCCGATTGCGGTCGCGCCCGAACTGATCGAGGCCCGCATCCCGCAATTCCTGGAGCGCGCCGGTCATTATTTCCAGAACTGGGGGCCGCTGCTCGACAACTGGCACAAGAAGGTGAAGGCGACCATCGCGGAGATGGAGACGCTTAGCTTCGAGAAGCTGCCGCAGGCCGTGCCGCTCGAATGGGTGACCGGCGGCGTCGGGCTCGACAACACCTACGCTCTCATGGAGAGCTACGACAAAGCGATCCAGCTTCTCTACAAGACCTGGCAATATCACTTCGAGTTCCTCAATCTCGGCTACGCCGCCTATCTCGATTTCTTCGGCTTCATGAAGGGTCAGTTCCCCACCATCCCCGATCAGGCGATCGCGACCATGGTGCAGGGCGTGGATTCCGATCTGTTCCGCCCGGACGACGAACTGAAGAAGCTGGCGCGACTGGCGATTGAACTCGGCGTCGACACGGCGCTCGCGAAGGGAAACCTTGAGGAGGCGCTCGCCGCCGTCGCCTTCGCGCCCAACGGGAAAAAATGGCTTGCCGCGTGGGAGGCGGCCAAGGACCCCTGGTTCAACTTCACCTCGGGTAACGGCTTTTATTCCACCGACAAATATTGGATCGAACACCTCGATATTCCGTTCGGCTACATGCGCGACTACATCGAGCGCGCCAAGGCGGGGGAGACCATCGAGCGCCCGACGGCCAGGCTCATCGCCGAGCGCGACCGCATCACGAGTGAATATGCCGAGATGATGGACGAACAGGCCCGCGCCGCCTTCCAGGGCAAGCTGGGGCTGGCGCGCGTGGTTTACCCCTATGTGGAGAACCACAATTTCTATATCGAGCATTGGTCGATGAGCGTGTTCTGGCGCAAGATGCGCGAGCTCTCGCGTCTGTTTCAGTCGGAAGGTTTCTGGCCGACCGACGACGGGTTGTTCTATCTGACCCGCCAGGAAGTGCGCGACGCGTTGTTCGACTATTCCAACGCCTGGGCGACGGGCGGCGACTGGATCGGGCCGAGCTACTGGCCGCGGGAGATCGAGCGCAGGCGCGCCATCATCGACGCGCTGGCGACGCAGCGGCCGCAGCCCGCGCTCAACAATCCGCCGAAGGTCATCACCGAGCCGTTCACAATCATGCTGTGGGGCATCACGTCCGAAAGCATACAGAACTGGCTCGGCGCCGACGAAGCTGGAAACATGCTGACCGGCATGGCGGCGAGTCCGGGCCTCGTCGAGGGCCTCGCCCGCGTCATCAGCAGCCCCGATCAGCTCGGCGAGATTCAGCAGGGCGAAATTCTCGTGACCCCCGTTACGGCGCCGAGCTGGGCCCCGGTGTTTGGCAAGATCCGCGCGACCGTCACCGATATCGGCGGCATGATGAGCCATGCCGCCATCGTGTGCCGCGAATACGGACTGCCGGCGGTGACTGGCACCGGCGTCGGAAGTTCAAGGATCAAGACGGGTCAGCGCCTTCGGGTCGATGGCGGCAAAGGCACCGTCGAAATCCTGGACTGATCCCTTCGGGCCGCGCCGACGAGGCGCGGCCCTGCTTACCTGATAGGACGCGCCTCATGTCAACGAAAGCCTGGGATCTCACGCGCTACGACGCGGTGTGGCGCGCTTCCGAACCTTATATGCGGGCGCGCAAGAACGACGTGCACATCCCGCTGTCGTTCGGCTGGGCGCTGCGCCTGCTGGAAGAGCATCCCGAGGCCGACCGCGACGTGGTCCTGCTGGCTATCGTGCTGCATGACATTGGTTGGTACACGATCGACTTGGTCGATATCCTTGAGAAGGGCTTTTCCGGTCCCAACATGCTGCAATCCGACGTGCGCTACCGGCACGAGGCCGAGGGCGTCAGGCTTTCGGGGGAGGTGCTGCGCAAGACCGGCTGGCCGGAGGATGTCATCGCCCGCGTCGCCGAGATCATCGACGGACACGACACGCGCCCCACCGCGCGCCATCTCGATGACCGGCTCACGCGCGACGCCGACAAATTGTGGCGCTTCTCGGTGACGGGCGTTGCGGTCGCCTGCGATTGGTTCAAGACCACCCCGCACGGCTACGCCGACCGGCTCGAGCAGCAGAAGCATTTGCTCGAAACTGAAACAGGATGTCGCCTCGCCGCTGAGGAACTCGCGCGAACCCGTGAGATCCTGATGCTGCATCTGATCTGAGGACGCTCCCATGGACATGTTTGTTGGCGGCGCCTGGCGGCCGTCAGTCTCGGGGCGTCGAAAGCTATCTCGAATGGAAGACGATGTATCTGAGCTACGAGAGGCCTGCATGATATTGGATACGCTGCTGCCGCGCGACGAGACGCTCTGGTTGGAGGCCAAGACCTACCTCGACGTGCGCTCCAACGACGTCCATACATTGATCTCTTATCGATTGGCGCGTGCGCTCTGCGCCGAGCATCCGGATGCGAACCTGTCCGTCGTACTACCTGCGATACTGCTGCATGACGTCGGCTGGAAGCGCGCCGATCCCGCGCTCCTGACCGCTGCGGTCGGCCCCAATCCGACCCGCCCTGATCTCGTTCGCCAGCATGAGATCGACGGCGTCGAGATCGCCGGCGACATATTGCGGCGGCGTCGGCCCGAGGGTGTCGATATCGACGCCGTGCTCGCCATTATCGACCGGCATGACACGTTCAAAACCGCGACCTCGCTCGACGACGCCTTGGTCAAGGACGCCGACAAGGTCTGGCGGTTCACGCCGCACGGCGTCGCAACTATCGGCGGATGGTTCGGCGCGCCGGCGGGCGAAACCCTGGCGATGCTGGAGGATTTCGTGCTTCCATCGGTGCTGACCAACGCCGGCCGCCACATGGCGCGCGGGTTCCTGGCGGCGGGCCGCGGCTTCGACCAGTCGAACATTTATCTCAGCATGGAAGGGGGGCCCCGGTGACCGACTTTGGACTGAAAGCTATGCGCGCCGTGGTGACAGGCGGCGCAGGCGGTCTGGGCCGCGCCTTCGCCGAGGGGATGGCTGCGGCGGGCGCGCGGATTCTCGTCGCCGACATCAATCTGGACGGCGCGACCGAAACGGCGGCGCTGATATCAGGCAAGGGCGGTGACGCTCAGGCGGCGCAGGTCGACGTCACGTCGTCGGCAAGCTGTCTGGCGCTGGCCGACGCCGCCCGGCGGACGCTGGGCGGCGTCGACATTCTTATCAACAATGCGGCCATCTACGCCGGGCTCGAGCGCCGGCCGTTCGAACTGCTCGACGAGGCGGTCTGGGACAAGGTGATGGCGGTCAACGTCAAGGGCGTCTGGCAGGTAAGCCGCGCCCTCCTGCCGCTGCTGCGCGAGGCGGGCGTCGGCTCAATCGTCAATGTCTCGTCGGCGACCGTGATGAGCGGGTCGCCGTATTGGTTGCACTATGTCGCCTCCAAAGGCGCCGTAATTGCGATGACCCGCGCGATGGCGCGCGAACTCGGCGACGACAGGATTCGCGTCAACGTGATCGCGCCGGGCTTCACGCTGACCGAAGCCAGCCTTGGCCTGATCGAGAACGCCGAAAACTATGGCGTGACGCGCGGCGCGCTCAAACGCGCCGCTACGCCTGAGGACATGGTCGGCGCGGCGCTCTATCTCGCTTCCCCGTTGTCGGGCTTCGTGACTGGCCAGACGTTGATCGTCGATGGCGGCCGGCAATTCCTGTAACAGCCTGTTGGCGGGATAAGTTCGCCCCAAATCGAGTGTCGCGGGACAACAAGGCCATTTCGACGAACGCATGATTGTCGGCGTGCGACGCCTCAAGCCGTGACGATCAGTTCAATTTCGCCGTCGCGAGCGCCGTCGCCGCCGACAATGTCCAGCCGAGATTTCCGTGACCTGTATTATAGAACACGCGCGGGTTGCGTCCTCGCGCAACGCGGGGAAGCATGTTCGGCATCATGGGCCGCAGCCCCGCCCAGGGCGCGCATTGACGCGTGCTCATGCCGGGGAAATGCGCGCGGCGTCAGTCGATCAGCGGCGCGATCCGCGTGTCCCGTATATCCCGGTTATAGCCGTTGAACTCCGCCGCGCCCGCGACGCGGAACCGCGTGGCGCCAGGGCGGCTGGTGACAATCTTGGCGCTGTCGTCCAACAGACTGACCCACGGCGCCGCGCCCTGATCCGCCTTTTCCGTCAGATTGACGGGGATGGAATTTCCCTTGACCGGTTAGACATTGACCCGGACGCCGAGCGAATGGGCCAGCGCGCGAGACAGCACGCCGCCGCAGACGACAACCTTGTCGAAGCGACGAACCTCTGTCTCGTAAACGAGCCATCATGCGTGGGCTCGGTGCAGCGAGACGTGATTGTGACGGCGACATGGTCGGCCGCGGGCGCTCTCAACCGTTGCGGACGATTACGATATTGTGGTCGTGTATTGCCCCCCACAACTCGGATACCTCACGCTTTCCGCCATTTACGCGACCACGGCGGCCCTGGTCACCGTACATCCGCAAATGCTCGACGTGATGTCCATGTGTCAGTTCCTGATCATGACGTCTGATTTGCTGCGCGGGGTAGCCGACGCGGGAGGCAATTCGGCTTCACGATCGCGACACGGCGAGCCCGTCAGGACTCTGATGTCCCGCCATCGGCCCCGCAAATCGCGCCGCGCGCTGCAATGTTTGCTCGGCGCGAAGCCGCACCGGGGCATCGACCATGACGCCATCGACCGCAGCGGCGCCGCCAGCGCCCATCGCGAGCGCCCGTCGCGCCCAGGCGACTTCGGCCTCGTTCGGACGGAACCCCGCCGCCGCCGGCTCGACCTGCGCCGGATGGATCAGCAGCTTGCCGGCGAAGCCTAACTCGCAGGCGTATTGCGCATCCGCGCGCACGAGAGCGAGGTCTTTTGTGCTCATCGTAACGCCGTCGATCGGGGCGGGCCGTCCGGCGAGGCGACTCGCGAGCGCGAGTTCGGAGCGGGCGGCCGCAAGCGCTGATCTCGTATGGGCGCAGCCCAAATCAGCGGCGAAGTCGATCGATCCAAAGGCGAGGCGCGCCGCCACCTCCGCGAGCGCCCGGGCGTCGGCGAGCCCGCGGGCGCTTTCGACCAGCGCGACGACGGGCAGGCGACTCGCGGCGCCCACCGCACGCACATCGGCCGCCGCTTCCGCCTTGGCGAGCATGACGCCAACCAGACCTAAGCCTCGCGTCGCCTCCAGATCGAGCGTGTGCTCGGCGGTTGCGCGCGCATTGACCCGCAACAGGACGGGAACTCCGGCGGCGGCGATCGCCGCGCGCCCCGTCTGAAGCGCCGCTCGCGCCGAGGCCTTGGCCGCTGGCGCCACGGCGTCCTCGAGATCGAGGATGACGGCGTCGGCGCCGGACGCGAACGCCTTCGCCCAGCGATCGGGCCGGTCGGCCGGAACGAACAGCAACAGCGCCAGATTCGACAGAGGGGAGGACATCTCGGAGGGTTTCCAGGCGGCGGCGGAACAAACCGCTTCACGGCGAGGTCTAGGCATCCCGCGCGCCTCTGCCCAATATTGCGAAGCTTCCACGGCCAGAGGCGCCGGCGATACCTATGCCGAAATGCGAAACGCATCATAGCGGATCGCTATAGCGGCCCAAACAAAGTCCTATTTGCAAAGAACGAACGCGCCGGCGACATGTGTCGCCAAGAAATTCTCGGACCCAAGAAACTCTCGGACCAGCGTGCGCCATGCGCCCGGCGGGCGAGGCTCAACGCGAGGAAGCCAATGACCCAGGGCGTGAGCGCCGCAAAGGGCGTCTTCGTCAACAACCGCTGGTCGCCCGCCGCCTCCGGCCGCACGCTGCCGGTCGTCGCGCCCGCCGAGGGTCGCGTGTTCGCGTCGATAGCCGCCGGCGGCAAGGAAGACGTCGACCGCGCTGTCGCCGCCGCGCGAGCGGCGCTGGAAACAGGCGGCTGGGGACGTCTCACTGCGACCGAACGCGGACGGCTGTTGACGAAGCTCGCGCAAAAGGTCGCCGACCACGCCGAAGAGCTTGCCATGACGGAGGCGCGCGACACCGGCAAGCCGATGAAACAGGCGCGCAACGACATGATCGCGACCGCGCGCTATTTCGAATATTTCGGCGGCGCCGCCGACAAGGCGCATGGCGAAACGCTCCCGTTCCTCAACGGTTATTTCGCTGTCACGGAGCGTGTGCCGCATGGCGTCACCGGTCACGTCATCCCCTGGAATTATCCCGCGCAGATGTTCGGCCGCACGGTTGCGCCGGCGCTGGCGATGGGCAATGCGATCGTGATGAAGCCGGCGGAGGACGCCTGTCTGACGCCGTTGCGCCTCGCCGAACTGGCGGCGGAAGCGGGCTTTCCCGAGGGCGCCGTCAATGTCGTGCCGGGGCTCGGCGAAGAGGCCGGCGCGGCGCTCAGCGGCCATCCCGACATCGACTTCCTCTCCTTCACCGGTTCGCCGGAGGTGGGAACGCTGATCCAGACCGCGGCGGCGAAAAATCACATCGGCTGCACGCTGGAACTCGGCGGCAAGTCGCCGCATATCATCTTCGCCGACGCCGATCTCGACGCCGCCATTCCCATCATCGCCAACACGATGGTGCAGAACGCCGGCCAGACCTGCTCGGCCGGCTCGCGCGTCATCGTCGAGCGCACGCTGTTCGACAAGGTCGCAGGCCTGCTGGCCGACCGTTTCGCCACCCTCACCGCCGGCACGCCGGAGATGGATCTGGATCTCGGGCCGGTTATCAACGCCGCGCAGAAGCGGCGGATCGAAGGCTTTTTCGAGCGGGCCGAGCGCGACCGCATTCCCGTGCTGGGCGAAGGCAGGATCGCGCCCGGCGTGCCGAAGGAAGCCTTCTTCGTCGCCCCGCGCGTCTATGGTCCGGCCCCGCGCGATCACGAACTGAGCTGTAGGGAAGTGTTCGGCCCGGTGCTGACGATTTTGACCTTCGAGGATGAAGCCGACGCGGTGCGGCTCGCCAACGGGACGGACTATGGTCTGATGGCGGCGGTCTGGTCGACCCATGCCGGGCGGGCGTTGCGCGTGGCTCGCCGCATCAAGGCGGGGCAGGTCTATGTCAACGCCTTCGGCGCGGGCGGCGGCGTCGAACTTCCCTTCGGCGGCATGAAGAAGTCCGGCCACGGCCGCGAGAAGGGCTTTGCCGCGCTGCACGACATGTCGCAGTTGCGCACGACGATCATCAAACACGATTGAGGGCGGCGCGGCGACCCAGGATAAGCGAAAGGCGCGGGAGGCGACGCCGGTGATCAGTAACTTCTATATGCCGACGCGCATCGTCGCCGGTCAGGGTTCGCTGTCTCGCCTTGGCGAACTCGCCCGCGACCTCAAAATGACGCGGGTTTTGGTCGTCTCGGATCCGGTCATTTCCCGGCAGCCTTTCCACGCGCAGGCGCTCGCCGCCTTGCAGGACGCCGGCGTGAAGACGTCCCGCTTCGACGAATGCGGCATCGACGCGCGCTGCTCGCACATCGACGCGCAAGGCGCGCGCGCGCGTCGCGAGGGCCTCGACGGCGTGGTGTGCATCGGCGGCGGCTCGGTGATGTGCACCGGCAAGGGCGTCGCCATTGTCGCGACCAATCTGAAGCCGATGGTCGAATGCACCGGCGTCGGTCGTTTCGACAAGAAGGCGTTGCCGATGATCATGGTCCCGACGACGGCGGGGTCGGGATCGGAAGTGTCGCAATGGACCATCGTCAAAGACGAGGAACGCCATCTGAAGCTGCTCGGCGGCGGCCCGCTGAGCTTTCCGGACGCTGCGATTCTCGATCCCGTGACCCTGCGTTCGCTGCCAATGCATGTGGCCGCTCTCCCCGCGGTCGACGCGCTGACCCACGGCGTCGAGGCCTATTTCAGCGCCATCGGCTCCCCCATCACCGACGCGCTCGCCCTGGCTTCAGTGCGCCTGCAATTTGGCTCGCTGCGGGCGTCGATCAACTCGGACGACGAGGGCGCGCGCGAGGACAATCTGATCGCCTCGTGCATGTCCAACATCGCCTGCGGCAATGCGCGGCTTGGCCATGGGCACGCCCTGTCGCTGCCGCTCGAAGGCCATCTCGATCTACCGCACCCCTACGGCGTCGGCGTCCTGCTGCCGCATGTGATCGGCTTCAATCTGCCGGTGCTGCCGGCCAAGATCAAACCTTTCGCCGATGCGCTCGACGTCGATACGATCGGCCTCGATCGCGCGGAGATCGTCGAGGCCTGCGCGCAAGCGGTGCGCGGTCTCTACGCCGACATCGATTTTCCCACCCATTTCACGCCCGAGCAATTACCCCCCGCGCGCGTGCGCGAAATGGCGCAGCGCGCGGTTCCCGGACTCTACGCCGGCGCCGCCGCCAACGACTTCGACCCCGCGACCGCGGGCGACCGCACGATCATCGCCTGTCCGTCCGCGCGCAAAATGACGGTGAAGCAAGCGCAAGCGATCTTCGAGCGCTGCCTGGGTTGAGCGGCGCACATGGGAGGACATCATGACCGAACTGATCCTGCACCACTACGATCTCTCGCCGTTCAGCGAGAAAATCCGCATCGCGCTCGGCTACAAGAAGCTGGATTGGCTGTCGGTCGAAATCTCGATCTGGCCGCCGCGGCCGGACCTTGCGCCGATGATGGCCGGCTATCGCCGCGCGCCGGTGTTGCAGATCGGCGCCGACGTCTATTGCGATACGCTCTTGATCCTTCGCGAACTCGACCGCCGCCATCCCTCGCCCACTCTGTATCCCGGCGCTCAGCTCGGCCTTGTCGGCGTGCTGAGCCTTTGGGCCGACGAGAAAATGTTCATGTCGGGGGCGACGCTGACCACCAGCATCATCGGCGACGGTGTGCCCGAAGCCTTCCTGAAAGATCGCATCGGCTTCATGAAGCACGATTTCAGCAAGGCCGCCTCGCTGCGCGAACTGCCGCTCAACACACAGCGTATGCACGCGGCGATGAACTGGCTCGCCGACATGTTGAGGGACGGCCGCGCCTTTCTCCTGGGCGACGCGCTGTCGGCAGCCGATCTGTCCGCCTACCACCCGCTTTGGTTCATCGCCAAGAACGGCGGCGAGGAGGCGCAGGCGATGCTGCCCTACGCGCCGCTGCGCGCCTGGATGGATCGCATCGGCGCCATCGGCCACGGGCGCCGCACGGCGCTCGTGGCTGAGGAGGCGCTGGCGATCGCGCGCCGCGCCACGCCGGCGGCGGTCGGCGGCGTCGCGGCGAACGACCCGTGCGGACTGAACAGCGGCGACGCGGTGCTCGTGCGCACGGAAGAGGCGGGCGAGCCGATCCGCGGGACGTTGGTCGCGGCGAACGCCGACGCGTTCGTCATCCGCAACGAGAACGAGCGCGCCGGCGTCGTCCACGTCCACTTCCCCCGCGTCGGCTACAATCTGCTGGCGGCATGACGGAGACGAACATGCGCATTCTCACCAACACGACGTCGCCCTACGCGCGCATCGCCCGCATCGCGCTCGCCGAGAAGGGTTTCGACATCAGCGGCGCCGAGATCGTCAATCCCTGGGCCGACGACCCGGCCCTGCTGAAGCTCAACACGGCCGCGCGCGTGCCGACGCTCGAACTCGACAACGGCATTCCCTTGACGGAAAGCCTGTTGATCCTGCTGTGGCTCGAGAAGACGCGCCCGGAGCCGTCGTTGCTGAACGGCGACGTCGCCGCGGTTGTTTCGCAGGCGGGACGGGCGATGGGCGTTATTGACGCCATGGTGCACATCATCATCGGCGTGTTGCAATAC
>JANLPL010000043.1:0-25935 GCA_031367195.1 Bradyrhizobium sp. | reverse complement strand
CGCCCCCGCCGCCGCGGCGAAGCCGCCTTCATGCTCAGCGAAGGCGTCGGAATCCAGCACGTCCTGCCCCGCCATGTCCTGCACATGCACGAAGGCTTGCGCGGCGCCGACGCGGTCGCGGAATTCGTTCGACGCGCGCGCCTGCGCGCCGTCATAGGCGAAGCCGGTCGCCGCGAGATAGGCCTTTCCCAGATCGTCGCGCGTGTCCCATGCGCCGCTGAGCGCGGCGCGCGCGACGCCGGTGCCATAGTCACCGGGAGCCGCGCCGAAGATGCGCGAGATCGCGCCCGCGCCGGCGAGCGGGTTCTCCTGCAACGGCTCGTCGCGCGCGGCCACCGCGTTGACGGCGGCGTGGAACAAAGCGAGCTGCTCGGGGAACACGTCGCGGAACAGCCCGGAAATGCGCAAGGTCACATCTACGCGCGGGCGTCCGAGTTGCGCCAACGTCAGCACCTCGTAGCCGTTGACGCGGTGGGAGACGTGATCCCACAAAGGCCGCGCGCCGAGCAACCAAAGTCCTTGCGCGAAATCTTCCCCCCCCGTCCGCATCGCGGCGCTGCCCCAGAGGTCGAACACCACGCGCGCCGGCCAATCGCCGTGATCCTGCACGTAAGCCGCCACGAAACTTTCGCCCGCGCGGACGCCAAGCTCCCAGGCGGTGCGGGTCGGCACGGCGCGCGGATCGACGGAATAAAGATTGCGGCCCGTCGGCAGCACGTCGAGCCGGCCGCGCGAGGGCGCGCCTCCCGGGCCGGGCGCGACGCGCCGGCCGGCGAGCGCGGCCACGAGGCTCGCCATTTCGGCCGCCGGCGAGGCGGCGCGGGCGGGATCGGCCTCCTCGACCGCGCGGCCGAACACATGCAGCCCGTCGCCGATCCGCATGTCCTTGAGATCGCACAGCCACGCGTCGAGTCTTGTCAGCGCCTCGTCGGCGTCGAGCGCGCCGGCAAGACCCGCCTCGTCGGCCAGCCCGGTTTCGCGCGCGCGCTCCAACACGAGATCGGCCAGGCGGCGGGCGCGGCGCGGGTCGAGCGCGCGCGCCTGCGCGAATTCGTCCATCAGACCCTCGATCTCGGCCGTCGCGCCATGCGCCACAGCCGCCATCAACGGCGGCGTCAGATGGCCGATCGTCACGGCTGAGGTGCGTCGCTTGGCCTGCGCCGCCTCGCCAGGATTGTTGACAATGAAGGGATAGATCACCGGCAGCGCGCCGAGCACCGCACGCGGCGCGCAATCGGCGGACAGCGCCACGGCCTTGCCCGGCAGCCATTCCAGCGTGCCATGCGCGCCCACATGCACCAGCGCATGAACCCGCTCGACCTCGCGCAGCCAGAGATAGAACGCGACATAGGCGTGGCGCGGGGCCAAGTTGGCGTCGTGGTAATCGACGCTGCGCGACGACGCGCGGCCCCGGTCGGGTTGCAGCGCGACGAGACTGCTTTGCAGACGAAGGAAGGCGAAGCGGAACACGCCGTCGCGCGCGGCCTCGTCGTCGCGCGCGTCGCCCCATTGTGCGATAACGCTGTGCACGAAGGTCGGCGGCAGTTGGGCGAGCAACTCGCGGTAACGCGCCAGCGACAGCGCGGGCGCTTTTTCAGCCGAGAGCCGCCGCGCGAGGTCGGCGGGCGGATCGTCGAGATGGTAGCCCTCGCGCGCGAGATGGCCGACGATTTCGGCGACCGAAGCAAAAGTGTCGAGCCCGACGGCGTAGCCGGCGCGCCCATTCTTGGCGGGATAATCCGAAAGCACGAAGGCGAGGCGTTTCGCGGCGTTCGGCGTGCGCCCCAGCGCGGCCCAGCCGGCGGATAGCCGGGCGGCGTGGTTGATCGTCGCGGCGTGCGGGCGAGATCGCAGCGGGGCGTATTCAAGCTCGGCGATGCGCTGCGCCTCCGCCTTGAACGACAGCGCGCCGACGTAGAGGCGCCCGTCGAGTTCCGGCAGCGCGACGTTCATGGCGAGGTCGGCGCTGGCCAGCCCGCGCGCCGAGGCGGCCCATTGTTCCGCTGACGAGAGGCTGACGCCGACCTGCAACACGGGCGCGTCGCAGGCGTCGAACGCGGTCCCGTCGTCGAGCCGGGCGGAAAAGGCGGTCGCGTTGAGGATCACGTCGGGCGGCGCGCTCGCCAAATGCGCGCGCAAGGGGGCGACGACGCTGGGGTCTTTCAGGCTCGTGACATAGAGCGCCTCGACCGCGAAGCCTCGGGCCTCCAGCGCGTCCGCAAGCGCCTCGTAAGGCTCGGTGTCGCCGGCGAGCCAGGCGGAGCGGTAGAACACGATCAGCGCGCGGGGCGCGTGCGCCGGGCCGTCGCGCCGCGTGAGTTCGCCCAGCGGCGCCTGCGCTTGCGGCGCGGCGACGTCGCCCGCGCCCAGCAACAAACGCAAGGCCGCGCCCGCGTTTTCGGCGCCGCCGTTCTGAAAATACGCCCACAGGCGGCGCAAGTCCGCGACGGGCAATGTCGAGGCCGCGTCGAGCCGGGCGTCCTCGCGCTCGTCGCCGGGAACAATAGCGAGCGCGGCGCCGTTCGCGCGGACGGTGCGCGCGACTTCCTCGACGCCGTAGCGCCAGTAGTCGAGCCCGCCGAGCAGCCGGATCAGCACGAACTTCGCGTGCGAAATCACCTTCTCGACGTAGAGATCGACGGAATAGGGATGGCGCAGGTTGGCCAGACTCGCCAGCCGCAGGCTGCGCCCACCCGTCGCCTCCCTGGCCTTCGCCATCACGCCGAGATCGCTGTCGGCGAAGGACAGCACGACGATTTCAGCGCGGGTCTGTTCGAGGTCGACGGCGGGGGTCGTCTCATCCAGCGATCGCAGCTCCGCGCGGAGAAGATGCATCAGCGCAACGCCGCCGCGACGCCCTCACGGTCGAGCCCCTTCCGGCCGATGACGACGAGGCGGCCGCGCCGCGCTTCGCTTACGCCCCAAGGCCGGTCGAATTGTTGGCGGAAGCGCGCGCCGACGCCCTGCACCAGCAAACGCATCGGTTTGCCCGCGACGTCGAGGAAGCCCTTCACCCGCAGCACGTCGTGGCTGCGCGCGACTTCGGCCAGTTTCTCCACGAAGCTTCCAGCGTCGACCAAAGCCGGCACGTCGAGCACGAAGGAATCGAAATCGTCGTGGTCGTGGCCCTCCTCCGCGTCGTGATGGGATGGCCTTGCGGCGACATCATCCTCCGCGCCCGCCTTAAGCCCAAGCGCGATGTCGATATCGACGCGGCCCTCCTGCGCCGCGATCACTTTTGTCGCGCCGCGCGCGGCCTTGCGCACCTCGACCGCCACCCGCGCGGCGTCGCTGGGCTTGAGCAAATCGGTCTTGTTGAGCACCACGATGTCGGCGCACAGGATCTGGTCCTGGTAAACCTCCTCCAGCGGATTGTCGTGATCGAGCGAGGGATCGGCGGCGCGCTGGCGGCTAAGCGCCTCGGCGTCATCAGCGAAGCGTCCGTCGGCGACCGCCGCCGCATCGACCACCGCGATCACCCCGTCCACCGTGAGCCTCGCACGCACTTCTGGCCAGTCGAACGCTTTAAGCAGCGGCTTGGGCAAAGCGAGCCCGGAGGTTTCGATGATGATGTGATCGAGCCGGTCGGCGCGCTTCAGCAGCGTCTCGATCGCGGGCAGGAAATCGTCGGCGACCGTGCAGCAGATGCAGCCATTGGCGAGTTCGATGATGTCGTCCTCGCCGCAGGCCTCGACGCCGCAGGATTTGAGAATGTCGCCATCGACGCCGACGTCGCCGAATTCGTTGATGACAAGCGCGATGCGGCGACCGTTGGCGTTTTCGAGCCAATGTCGGATCATCGTCGTCTTGCCGGCGCCAAGGAAGCCGGTGACGATGGTGGCGGGGATTTTTGAAAAGGCGCTCAAGGGAATGTCTCCAGAGGCGGGATACGGGCGACGACGCCCTTCTTGAGCGCGGTCGGGCGCGTCTTCCACGGGATGAGGCCCTGTGGCGAGGCGCCGTAGAGCCGCGCCGCCGCCAGAATCGCGTCGGCGTCGAAGTCTGCGGGGAAATCGCCGTAAACGTAAGTCCAGGCGTGGGGGGCCGAAAAGCTCAGCGTGCAGGGGCGCTTGCACACGCTGAAGCACTCGACGCCGATGACCGCCGGATCGTCCGGCCCCGCCCGCTCGCGCAAGGCCGCGTAGAGACGCGCGCCCGCCCTCGCCTCGCGCGGCTCCAGCGGCTCGCCCTCGGCGCGGCAGGTGGTGCAGACGGCGACAGTGATTTTAGCGGATTCGCCCACGCAATCATCCCAGGGGCGCCAAGCACGGGCGCCGGGGGAAACCCGGCTCGCCGACGCGGGGCGCCCCGCCCGCTTCGGCCCAATCGATGTGACGGCAGGTCTCCTGGCTCACGGGGCTTCGCCTGCGTCGCCTTCCCGGATTGCTCCAGTGGCGTTATGACGCGAGACATCCCGATTACAGTTGCGGGGGCAGCTACGGTTTGGCCGTATTCCCTGTTCGCCCCGCTCGCGCGGGGACCGTCGCCCTGTCTGGTAGGGCTAGGACCCCCCCCCTGTCAACGCGGGCCAAGGCGCCTTAAAGGCTCTGCCCCATGACAGACGGGCAAGAGAACGCGCGCCATCAGGCCAAGATGGCCAAGCGCAAGGCGGTGCAGGACGCCGAAGTCGCGGCCAAACAAATCGCGGAGAAGGCGCTGCTGATCGTCCATACCGGCCCCGGCAAGGGCAAATCGACCGCCGCCTTCGGGTTAGCGCTGCGGGCGCTCGGGCGCGGCTGGAAGGTCGGCGTGGTGCAGTTCATCAAGGGCGCATGGGAGACCGGCGAGCGGCTGGCGTTTGAACGCTTCGGCGATCAGATCGTCTGGCGCACGATGGGCGAGGGTTTCACCTGGGAGACGCAGGATCGCGCGCGGGACGTGGCGGCCGCGAACGCCGCCTGGGGCGTGGCGCTGGAGATGATGGCTGATCCCGCGATCCGCTTGCTGGTGCTCGACGAGTTGAACGTCGCGCTGCGCTACGATTATCTGCCGCTGGCCGAGGTGGTGGCGGCGCTGCGCGCGCGCCGGCCCGACCTGCACATCGTCGTCACCGGGCGCAACGCCAAGCCGGAACTGATCGAGGCGGCCGATCTCGTCACCGAAATGGGCGCGGTGAAGCACCCTTTCGCCGCAGGCGTGAAGGCGCAGGCGGGGATCGAGTTCTAGTGGGCGGCAGGAGGCACGCAACAACGCCGTCATGGCCGGGCTTGTCCCGGCCATCCACGTCGACGGGCGCAGGGCGGCGCAAAGACTGCGACGCTGAGACCGGCGCGCCAAGGAGCGGCGTGGATGCCCGGAACAAGTCCGGGCATGACGGCGACTGTGTCAGGCCGCGCGCCGCGTGACCGCTCGCGTGCTGATGTTCCAGGGCACCGGCTCCGACGTCGGCAAATCGCTTGTGGTGGCGGGCCTTTGCCGCGCGCTGGCTCATCGCGGCCTGCGCGTGCGCCCGTTCAAGCCACAGAACATGTCCAACAACGCCGCCGTGACGGCCGATGGCGGCGAGATCGGCCGCGCGCAGGCGTTGCAGGCGCGCGCCTGTCGGATCGAGCCGAGCGTGCACATGAACCCGGTGCTGCTGAAGCCGCAGAGTGAGATCGGCTCCCAGATCGTCGTGCAGGGGCAGGTCATGGGCAGCGCGAAGGCGCGCGATTATCAGGCCTGGAAGCCGAGGCTGCTGGCGCCGGTCATGCAAAGCTTCGCGATTCTCAAGGCGCAGGCCGACATCGTGCTGGTGGAGGGCGCGGGCAGCGCGGCGGAAGTCAATCTGCGCGCGAACGACATCGCCAATATGGGTTTCGCGCAAGCGGCGAACGCGCCCGTCGTGCTGATCGGCGACATCGATCGCGGCGGCGTGATCGCGCAGATCGTGGGGACGCGCGCCGTGCTCGACCCCGCCGACGCCGCGATGGTGCGCGGCTTCCTCGTCAACAAGTTTCGCGGCGACCCCACGCTGTTCGCCGACGGCATGGCGCGGATCGAAGCGATGAGCGGCTGGCCCTCGTTCGGCCTGATCCCGCATTTCGCCCAAGCCCGCCGGCTGCCCGCCGAGGATTCCGTCGCGCTCGACCGGCTGGCGCCGCCCGGCGACGGCGCGATAACCATTGTCGCGCCGCATCTGCCCCACATCGCCAATTTCGACGATTTCGATCCGCTGCGGGCCGAGCCCGGCGTCCGGCTGGTGTTCGCGCCGCGCGGCGAGCCTCTCCCGCCGGCCGATCTGATCGTGCTGCCGGGCTCGAAAGCCACCATCGCCGATCTGAAGGCGCTGCGCGGCGAGGGTTGGGACATCGACATTCTCGCCCATGTCAGGCGCGGCGGTAAGGTTCTGGGTCTCTGCGGCGGCTACCAGATGCTGGGCCGGTCGGTCGCCGACCCCGAGGGGATCGAAGGCCCGCCGGAAACGATCCCCGGCCTCGGCCTGCTGGACGTGGCGACCGTGCTCGGCGGGCTTAAGACGCTGGCGCGCATCGCCGGACGCTCGCTGGCCGACGGGGCGCCTTTCGATGGCTACGAGATCCATGTCGGCCGCACGGAAGGTCGCGCGCCGCCATTGCTCGGGTTCGACGACGGGCGCCAGGACGGGGCGGTCAGCCCTGACGGCCGGGTGCGCGGCTGCTACGTGCACGGCCTGTTCGGGAATGACGCGCAGCGCCGGGCGTGGCTCGACTGGATCGGCGCGGCGGGATCGGGACTGAACTACGAGGCCGAGGTCGAGGCGACGCTCGATGGGCTGGCGGCGCATTTGGAGAGGCATGTCAGGGTGGAGGCGCTGCTGGCGCTGGCGCGGTGAGAGCATTTTGGAGAAATAAAATGTCGAAATGTATTTACTGTGAAATCGAATTGAATTTTAAAACCAAAGGAGAGCCCAATTCAGCTTCCGAAGAGCATATAATTCCGCTATCGATCGGTGGATCGAATGGATTTACGACCTTAGACGTATGTAAACGGTCAAACAACGATCTGGGATCAAGCGTAGACGCACCGTTTTCGAATACACTGCCAATCGCGATTAAGCGACATGAGCTGAAAATCAAAAGTTCCAGCGGAAAAATACCGCCTATCGTCTGGCACGGACATAGTGACGATGGAATTCCCGGAAAAATGACGATTCATAGTGACGGAACGGGCGATATCGCGTTCGAACCGTCAGTAGTGCGCAATAATATTGGAAATGTAGAAGTTATTTCTGTTGGAGCTCCCGAAGAAATATTCAATACAATTATCGCCGGCAAGATAAATAAGATGAATAAATCTAACGGTACGCTCCGATCCATGTCTGGGGAGCAACTTACGACACTAGACGACGTATTTAGTGTGGCCGAAGAAAAACTTATTGATCGAATCAATTTTAAGATTGCATATTTTGAACAAGAAGCGTGGACAAGAGGGATTTTGAAAACGCACTTGGAATAGGTCACAAAATACTAGGAGAGGAATGGAGTTTTGGACATGAGGCTTCCAAAATACGTCAAATCGTGATAAATTCTATTGACAATTGGAAAACCGATCCAAGCGGACAAATATCTTGTGAATTAGACCGAAAACTTCGGTTGCCGCTCGGCAAGACAGTACAGGTTCGAGATGCAAGCCTCCACACGGTCGGTATACTGCCCGGGCCGGATGGGAACGGTATAATGGCTATATCGCTATTCGGGGGAAACAACGTTCCTGAATCGGTTATATTTGCAGGCAAACTGCCTGATCGGTTCCTTCGCGCATTAAACGAAAAATCATGCGCAAACATGGTCATGGGTTACAGGAACGATCCCCGAAATCGCACGACCACGCCGATTACCTTTGGGGAAATTGATCGCCGGATCGCAGCACAAGGGCCTACAGATCGCAAATTAATGCGCTTGTACGCCAGCAAAACGAGTAAATGACGGGATAGGCGCTCTAACCTCTCCTAAAGCGCCTCGTCCGCTCGTGTCCAACTCTAGCTTCCCCTCTAGCCGCCCCGTTGACTTCACCTCCCCCCTTTGCCTATAAGCCGGCCCAACGCGGCGGGGTTTTCCGCCGCAATTTTTTTGGGGCCTTGGGCCCCCCGCCTGATCAGGAGTCGATACCGTGAAGCGCACTTTTCAGCCCAGCAAAATCGTGCGCAAGCGCCGCCACGGTTTTCGCGCGCGTATGGCGACGGTCGGCGGCCGCAAGGTGTTGAACGCCCGCCGCGCGCGCGGCCGCAAGAAGCTTTCGGCCTGACATCTAGGCCGTTGGACGCGCAAGGCTCGCGCTGGGGGCGGCTGACGCAGCGGGCCGAATTCCAGCGCGTCGGCAAGGGCCGGCGCATCGGCGCAGGCGCCTTCACACTACAGGCCAACGCCCGCGCGGCGCAAGCGAGCGCGCCGGGGCCGCGTATCGGCCTGACCGTGACCAAGAAAACCGGCAATTCGCCCGTACGCAATCGCATCCGCCGCCGCCTGCGCGAAGCGATGCGTCGCGTGTCGCCGATGGATGCGCGCGCGGACTTCGACTACGTGCTGATGGCGCGCCGCGACGCGCTGACCCTTGCGTTCGACGCGCTGGTCGCCGATATCGCCGCGGCCATCGGCCGCGCTCACACGCCGCGCCCCGCACGAGACGGACGGTCATGAATTCCGAGGACACACGCAACCTCATCCTGGCGATCGCGCTATCGGCGCTCGTACTGATCGGGTGGAACTTCTTCTTCGCGCCGCCGCCGCGCCCCGCGCACGCGCCTCAAACCCCGATCGCGGCCGGCTCGGCGAATTCGGCCGCCGCGCCGCAGACCGCCGCCCCCGCCGCCGACGTCGTCAAACCGCGCACGGAAGCGCTCGCCGCCACCCCGCGCGTCAAACTCGACACGCCCGGCCTCGGCGGCTCGATCAATCTCGAAGGCGGCGAGATCGACGACGTGTTTTTGAAGGGCTACCGCGACACCATCGACCCCAATAGCCCCAACGTCGTGCTGTTCTCGCCCGCCGACTCCGCCGAGCCCTATTGGGCCGAAACCGGCTTCGTCACGCCCGACAAATCGGTCAAGACGCCGAGCCGCACGACGCGCTGGACCTCCGCCGACGGCGAACTGACCCCGGGCCATCCCGTCACGCTCACTTACGACAATGGCGAGGGGCTGCTGTTCTCCCGCGCGATCGCGGTCGACGACAAATTCATGTTCACCGTGACCGACAAAGTCGAGAACAAAGGCGACAAGCCGGTCTCGCTGCGCCCCTACGCCCTGATCCTGCGTCGCGGCGCGCCCAAGCCCAGCGGCGCTTCGGTGCACGAGGGGTTCGTCGCCTATGTCGATGGGTCGGAGCAGAAGGAAACCTACGCCGGCATCGACAAGGCGACCGACAAGCTCAAACCGTTGAAGGGCGTGGGCGGCTGGTTCGGCTTCACCGACCGCTATTGGGCGTCCGCCATCGTGCCGGGTCCGAGCGAACCGGTCGAGGCCCGCTTTTCCGCCGCCGGCCCGTCCGCGCGCGAGGATTATCAGACCGATTTCGTCGCCGCTCCGATCGACGTGGCGCCCGGCGCCTCGGCCTCGCATCAGACCCACATCTTCGCCGGCGCGCTCGAAGTCTCCACCATCGACAGCTACATCAGCAATCTCGGCATCACGAAATTCGACCTGATGATCGATTGGGGCCGGCTCTATTTCGTCACCAAGCCGATGTTCTATCTGATCGATTTCATCTACAAATTCATCGGCAATTTCGGTCTGGCGATCCTGATGGTGACCGTCATCGTCAAGGCGGTGTTCTTCCCGCTCGCCAATCAGAGCTATCGCTCGATGGCGAAGATGAAGCTGATCCAGCCCAAACTCGCCGCGCTGAAGGAGCTTTATCCCAACGATACGCAGAAGCAGCAGCAGGCGCAGATGGAGATCATGCGCAAGGAGGGGGTCAACCCGGTCGCCGGCTGTCTGCCGATGCTGCCGCAAATCCCCGTCTTCATCGCGCTCTACAGCGTGTTCTCGATCACGCTGGAAATGCGGCATCAGCCGTTTTTCGGCTGGATCAAGGATCTCTCGGTGCCTGATCCGACCAACGTGTTCAACCTGTTCGGCCTGATCCCGTTCGATCCGACCGTGCTGCCCGTGTTCGGCCATTTCCTGCATCTGGGCATCTGGCCGCTGATCATGGGCCTGACCATGTTCTTGCAGATGAAGATGCAGCCGGAGCCGACCGATCCGACGCAGAAGATGATGTTCACCTACATGCCGTTCATCTTCACCTTCATGTTCGGCTCGTTCCCGGCCGGCCTCGTGATCTACTATGCCTGGAACAATACGCTGACGATCCTTCAGCAGTCGCTGATCATGAAGCGCGCCGGCGCCAGGGTTGAACTGTTCGACAATCTGCGCCGCATGTTCACCAAGCCGGCGGCCTGACGCGGGACCTTCCCCTCGCGCGGCGCCAAGATCGGCTTGCGGCGGGGGACGGGGGTTTTGTCGCAAACGGAATTTGCCTTCGCCGAAGGCGCGCGATTGATCGACTTTTTGCGGAGGCTCCTTGGCGCCTAGTTTTCGGCTTCGCGCCTTTTCGGCGCTGGTGCGGCTCAGCGTGCGCTCTCGCCTGGGCGACATGCGCGATCTCGACAAGATGAAGCGCGTGTTCGAGGGGGTGACGCTGCCGCCGCCGCGCGGCGTGCGTTTCCGGGCCGATACGCTCGGCGGCGTCAACGGCGAATGGGCGGAGGCGGGTGGGACCAAGCCGCTGCTCTATCTCCACGGCGGCGGCTTCGTCGGCTGCTCGCCGCAAACCCATCGCGCACTGACGGGCGCCTTCGCGCGGCGCGGTTTCCGCGTGTTCGCGCCGGCCTATCGGCTGGCGCCGGCGCATCCGTTTCCCGCCGCTATCGACGACGCCACCGCCGCTTGGCGCGGCTTCGCCGAGCGGGTCGGCGCGCCGGCAGCGATCGCCGGCGATTCGGCGGGCGGCAATCTGGCGCTGTCGCTGTCGCTGATCGTCAAGAACGAGGCGCGTCGTCCGGCGGCGGCGGCGCTGTTCTCGCCCGCCACCGACCTCACCGGCGAGAGCGAAAGCTGGCGAACCAACGCCCATCGCGACGCGATGTTCACCGACCAACTCGCCAATCTCGGCGCCTTCTATCTCAACGGCGCCGACCCCCGCGATTCCCGCGCCTCGCCGCTGCTCGGCGATCTCTCCGGCTTGCCGCCGCTGCTGTTCCATGTCGGCGAGGAGGAGATTTTGCGTGACGATTCCATCCGCTTCGCCGCCGCCGCGCGGGCCGCGGGCGGGCGGGCGGAGGTCAAGGTATGGGCCGGCGCGCCGCATGTCTGGCAATTCCTGCACGCCTATGTGCCGGAAGCGCGCCGCTCGCTCGACGAAGCCGCCGCCTTTCTCACCAAGGCGCTCGCGGGCGCGACATGAGCGAGCCGCTCGATGTGCTGATCGTCGGCGCCGGCCTCTCGGGCATCGGAATGGCCTGCCATCTGCAACGCCGCGCGCCCTGGGCGCGTTTTGCGATGCTGGAGGCGCGCGGCGCGATCGGCGGCACGTGGGATCTGTTCCGCTATCCCGGCGTGCGCTCCGATTCCGACATGCACACGCTCGGCTTCGCGTTCCAGCCCTGGACGGAATCGAAAGCCATCGCCGACGGTCCTTCGATCCTGCGCTATGTCCGCCAGACCGCCGTCGACCACGGCGTTGAGCCGCACATCCAGTTCGAAACCAAAGTCGTCTCGGCGGCTTGGGATTCGCGCGTCGCCCTGTGGACGGTCGAGGCGCAGCGCGGCGGCGTGGCCGTTAGGCACACTGCCCGGTTTCTCGCGCTTTGCGCGGGCTATTTTCGCTACGATCGCGGCCATGTCCCCGATTTTCCCGGTCTTGCGACCTTCGCCGGCCGTGTCGTGCAGCCGCAATTCTGGCCTAGCGATTTCGACTATGCCGGCAAGCGCGTGCTCGTCATCGGCAGCGGCGCGACGGCGGTGACAATCGTGCCGGAAATGGCGAAAACGGCCGACGTCACCATGCTGCAACGCTCGCCGACCTATATGGTGGCGCGGCCCTCGCAGGACGCGCTCGCCAACGCACTGCGCGAGCGCCTGCCCGCCCGCCTCGCCTATGGCCTGACGCGGCTACGCAATGTCGCGCAGTCGATGTATTTCTACCGCCTGTTCCGCAAATATCCGCAGCAGGCCAAGCAAAGGCTCGTCGGCATGGCGCGGGCGCAGATGGGCGACAAGGCCGACATTGCCGATTTCACGCCGAAATATGCGCCCTGGGATCAGCGGCTTTGTCTTGTCCCCGACGCCGATTTCTTCCACGCCGTGCGCGACGGGCGCGCCCGCGTGGTGACCGACGCCATCGAGACCTTTACGCCGACGGGAGTGCGGACGGCGTCAGGCCGAACGCTGGAGGCCGACATCGTCGTCGTCGCGACCGGGCTGGAGGTCAATTTCCTCGGCGACGTCGCCTTCACGGTCGATGGCGCGCGCGTCGATTTCGCGGAAACCCACGTTTACAAGAGCTGCATGTACGAGGGCGTGCCGAACCTCGTCTCGGTGTTCGGATACACCAATTCCTCCTGGACGCTGAAGGCGGACCTGATCTCCGGCTACGCCTGCCGCCTGCTGAATTTCATGCACGCGCGCGGGCTGGTCGCCGCGACCCCTCCCCGCGCGCCTGATGAAACGGCGTTGCCGTTCATGGACCTGACCTCGGGCTATGTGCAGCGTGCGCTGGCGAGGCTGCCCAAACAGGGCGCCAAGCCGCCGTGGCGGATCAATCAGAACTATCTCAAGGACGTGCGGCTGCTGCGTTTTGCGCGCATCGACGACGACGTGCTGCAATTCGCGCGCGCCGCGCCGGAGTAAAGGAGTTGCCGAGGGAGTAACCAATGTTACGCGCGCTCGCCCTCGTCGTCGGCGTATTGTTGCTGTTGCCCGGCGCCTGTTCGCTCGGATTCATGGGCATATTCCTGTTCGGCGGCATAGGTCCGGGCGACGCGAGATTTCTGGCGCCGCTCTCGATGCTCTGGATCTTCTGCTTTCTCGTCAGCGCCGGCGGCGTCTTTATGATCCGCGCCGCTTTGCGCCAGCCGAACCCGCACCGCGCGATCCCCCGACCTGATTTTCGCTGGTTTCCCAAAATTGCGGCCCATGCTAACCCCGCGCGCATGACCCGCATCGACGCCCGTTTCGCCGCCCTGAAAGACGCCCGCCGCGCCGCGCTGGTGACATTCGTCATGGCCGGCGATCCCGATTACGAAACTTCGCTCGCGCTGGTGAAGGCGCTGCCCAGCGCCGGCGCCGACGTGATCGAACTGGGGATGCCCTTCACCGATCCGATGGCCGACGGCCCGGCGATCCAGGCGGCGGGATTGCGTGCGCTCAAAGGCGGCCAGACGCTCAACAAGACCTTGGCCCTCGTGCGCGATTTCCGAAAAGGCGACGACACGACCCCGATCGTGCTGATGGGCTATTACAACCCGATCTATGTCCACGGCGTCGAGGCGTTTCTGGTCGAGGCGAAGGCGGCCGGGGTCGATGGCCTCATCGTCGTCGATCTGCCGCCGGAGGAGGACGAGGAACTTTGCCTGCCCGCGCTCAAGGCCGGTCTCAACTTCATCCGCCTCGCCACCCCCACCACCGACGACGCCCGCCTGCCCGCCGTGCTCGCAAACACTTCGGGTTTCGTGTATTATGTCTCGATCGCCGGCGTCACCGGAGCGGCGGCGCCGAACGCGGATTTGGTGGGCGCGGCCGTTGCGCGCATCAAACGCCATACCCATCTCCCCGTGGCGGTCGGCTTCGGCGTGCGCGATGCCGCGAGCGCGGCGGGAATCGCGGCGCGGGCGGATGGCGTGGTGGTCGGCTCCGCTCTGGTCGAGGCCGTCGCCCGAGCGGTCGAGGCCGGCGGATCGGTGGTTGAGGCGGTGACGAAACGGGTCGGCGAATTGGCCGAGGGCGTGAGAAGCGCGGCGCGCTGAGGACTTCCCCTATGAACTGGATGTCGAACGTCGTTCCGCCGAAAATTCGCTCGCTGCTGCGGCGCGAGACGCCGGAGAACCTGTGGGTCAAATGCCCCGAGAGCGGGCAACTCGTGTTCCACAAGGATCTCGAAGCCAACCAGATGGTGGTGCCGGGCTCGGGCTATCACATGGCCATCAGCCCACGCGCGCGCCTCGCCTCGCTCTACGACGAGGCCATTTTCGAGCCGATCGCCGTGCCCGAGGTTCCGACCGACCCGCTGAAATTCCGCGACATCAAACGCTATGCCGACCGGCTGAAAGAGCATCGCGCCAAGACCGGCGCCCCCGACGCCATCCTCGCCGCGCTGGGCAGGATCGAGGGTCAGGAGATCGTCGTCGCCGTGCACGATTTCGCCTTTCAGGGCGGCACGCTCGGCATGGCCGCGGGCGAGGCGATCGTCACCGCGATGACTTTGGCGATCGAGAAGCACGCGCCCTTCATCATCTTCACCGCCTCGGGCGGCGCGCGGATGCAGGAGGGCATGTTCTCGCTGATGCAGATGGCGCGCACTACGGTCATGGTGCAGCGCCTGCGCGCCGCGCGGCTGCCCTATATCGTAGTGCTCACCAACCCGACCACCGGCGGCGTCACGGCGTCATACGCCATGCTCGGCGACATCCAGATCGCCGAGCCTGGCGCGGTGATCGGCTTCGCCGGCGCGCGCGTGATCGAGCAGACGGTGCGCCAGCGCCTGCCCGAGGGGTTCCAGCGCGCCGAGTTCCTGCAAGCGCATGGCATGGTCGATATGGTTGTGCCGCGCACGGAGATGCGGGCGACGCTGGCGCGGCTGTGCCGCCTGTTGGCCCGCACCCCGGCGCCCGCCGCGACCGCGGCGTGAGGTTGAACCCCGGTCTGGAGCGGCCGTTGCGCGAGACGGAAGAGATTTTGCAGCGGGTGGCGCGGCTGCATCCGCCGCGCCTCGACCTGTCGCTGGGGCGTATTCAGCGCCTGCTCGCCGGTCTCGGCGATCCGCACGAGCGCGTGCCCCCGGTGATCCATGTCGCAGGCACCAACGGCAAGGGCTCGACCGTGGCGTTCCTGCGCGCGATACTGGAGGCGGCGGGCAAACGGGTGCATGTCGACACCTCGCCCCATCTCGTGCGCTACAACGAGCGCATCCGGCTTAGCGGAACGCTGGTCGATGACGCGACGCTGGCGGCGACGCTTAGCGAGTGTGAGCGCGTCAACGACGGCCAGACGATCTCGATCTGGGAACTGCTCACCGCCGCCGCGTTCCTGCTGTTCAGCCGGGTTCCCGCCGATTTCACGCTGCTGGAGGTCGGCCTCGGCGGCAGGTTCGACGCCACCAACGTGATCTCCCGCCCCCGCGCGACCGTGATCACGCCGATTTCGATCGATCATCCCGAATTCCTTGGCGCGACGGTCGACAGAATCGCGTTCGAAAAGGCGGGCATTCTCAAAGCCGGCGCGCCCGTCATCATCGCCGAGCAGCCCGAGGCGGCGCTGCGCGTGATCGAAAAACGGGCGTTGCAACTCGGCGTCGTCAGGCACGTCGCCGAGCGCGATTTCTTCATCCGCGCGGAAAACGGCCGGCTGGTTTACGAGGATGAGCACGGACTGCTCGATCTGCCCAAGCCTCGGCTGGTCGGGCGTCATCAATACGGCAACGCGGCCGCCGCAATCGCGACGCTGCGCGCGATCACGCCGGAGTTTTCCGCTGCCGCCTATGAACGCGGCCTCACGCAAGCGCAATGGCCGGCGCGGCTGCAACGGCTTCGCTCCGGCCCGCTGGCGGATCGCGCGCCGGCCGGGGCCGAAGTCTGGCTCGACGGCGCCCATAACGAGGCGGGCGGCCGCGTGCTCGCCGAGGCGATGGCCGATTTCGAGGAGGCCAACCCGCGCCCGCTGGTGATGATCTGCGGCACGCTGTCGACCAAGGACACCGGCGCGTTTCTCGCCCATTTCAAGGGTCTTGCGCGCGAAGTGATCGCGGTGCCGATTCCGGGCGAGCACGTCGCGCGCACCGCGCAGGAGATCGCCGATTTCGCCCGCCGCGCCGGGCTTTCCGCGCGCGTGGCCGAGAGTGTGGGCGATGCGCTCGACGCGCTCGCGCGCGAAGTTTGGTCCAAACCGCCGCGCGTCCTGATCGCCGGCTCGCTCTATCTCGCCGGCGCCGTGCTTAAGGACAACGGCTGTCCGCCGACCTGATGGCCCGCGCCCGCGCCTCCTACGTCTGCCAGAATTGCGGCGCCGTCTCGCAGCGCTGGCAGGGCAAATGCGAGGCCTGCGGCGAGTGGAACACGATCATCGAGGAGGCCGCGGCGCTCGGCGTCGGCGGCGCCGCCGGCCGCAAGGGCCTGGTCGGGCGCGCGTTTGCGCTGGAGAGCCTGGCGGGCGTCTCCAAGCCCGTCGAGCGGATCATAACCGGGATCGGCGAGCTCGACCGGGTGGCGGGCGGCGGTTTCGTGCCGGGCTCGGCGACGCTGATCGGCGGCGAACCCGGCATCGGCAAATCGACGCTGCTGATTCAGGCCTGCGCGACGCTCGCCAGGCGCGGCGGGCGGGTGGTCTATGTCTCGGGCGAGGAATCGACCGAGCAGGTGCGGTTGCGCGCAAGCCGGCTCGGCCTGGCCAGCGCGCCGGTGCAACTGGCGGCGCAGACTTTGGTGGAGGACATCGTCGCCACGCTCGGCTCGGGCGACGCGCCAAAGCTGGTCATCCTCGATTCGATTCAGACGATGTGGAGCGACGCGGTCGAATCTTCGCCCGGCAGCGTCAGCCAGGTCCGCGCCTCCGCCCAAGCGCTGATTCGCTTCGCCAAATCGAGCGGCGCGGCGGTGGTGATGGTCGGCCACGTCACCAAGGACGGGCAGATCGCCGGCCCGCGCGTGATGGAGCACATGGTCGACGCCGTGATGTCGTTCGAAGGCGACGGCGCGCACGCCTTCCGCGTGCTGCGCGCGACCAAGAACCGATTCGGCGCAACGGATGAAATCGGCGTGTTCGAGATGACCGGCGCCGGGCTGGCCGAAGTCGCCAACCCCTCCGCTTTGTTTCTGGCCGGGCGCGACGTTTCGGCGCCAGGCGCGGCGGTGTTCGCCGGGGTCGAGGGCGCGCGGCCCCTGCTGGTTGAGATTCAGGCTCTGGTGGCGCCGAGCACGCTAGGCACGCCGCGCCGCACCGTGGTCGGCTGGGATGGCTCACGCCTCGCCATGGTGCTGGCGGTGCTGGAGGCGCATGGCGGGCTGAAATTGGGCGGCTACGACGTCTATCTCAATGTCGCGGGCGGACTTCGCATCAGTGAACCCGCGGCCGATCTCGCCGCAGCCGCCGCGCTGGTGTCCTCGCTGGTCGGCGTCGCGCTGCCGCATGACGCGGTCTATTTCGGCGAGATCGCGCTGTCAGGCGCCGTGCGCGCGGTCGGCCACGCCGGGCTCAGAATGAAGGAGGCGGCCAAGCTCGGATTCCTGCGGGCGTTCGCGCCCTCCGGGGCGGCCGGGCAAGAGGACGTCGGGCGGCTGCCAACCTCGACAGTCTCCTCCGTCGCCTCGCTGGTGGCGGAGATCGCGGCGGCCGGTGTGGCGGCGCGACCGCGCAATCGGGAAGCCAAGGACGCCTGACGGGGCGGCGAATTTGCCGCACAATCGCTCTGGAACTGAGAGCCGCGCGCGGTGCGGACGACATCCGCCTGCCGCCTCTTCCTGCGCCTGGGCGAAAACTCATACCAACGGCCACGCGAACCAACCGCCGTCCTGACCGGGCTTGTCCCGGTCATCTACGCGGTTGAGCATCAGCGCAGTTCAACCAAGTCGCTGATACGTTGCAGATCCTATTTGACCGTTCGAAGGCGGCGCGGCGTGGATATCAGGGACAAGCCCGGCCATGACAAGTCAATTGATAGGGCTCTTGGCGTCAGTTCGCGGCCTTGACAACGTCGAAGATCCGTCCGTTCAGCAGCAACGCCACCTCCGACGCCGGTATCGGCTTCTGACATTCGCCGAGCGGATTCAACCAGAAATTTGCGTCCGGCAGCATCTCGAACAGATCCTTCGCGACGGCCCCCAGGCAAACCTCGGGTTCCTTCAAATAGTCGGATATTCGACGTTTCGAGGTGAACGCGGGGCACCATGTCAGGCCCTGGAACTCGACGGTCGCGATGTTGAGCTTTTCCTTATATTTCAACGAACGGCGCTTGTTCGGCTGCAACGGAGTCTCGGGCGTCAGAATGTAAATCTCGCTCTCGAGCAGCTTCGTGTAGAAAGCGGGAATCCGTCGCGGCTCCTTAACCGCCGCCTGCATGAGCGCTTCGAGGTCATTGTCGGCTTTGAACATTTTCACCCCTAAATCGACGTGAATTCATGTGTTAAGTCAACCGGCGCGGTTGTGCAGCGCGCGGTAGATCATATTGCGCGAGACTCCAAGCCGGCGCGCCGTCTTGCTGATGTTTTCACCGCATTCGGCGTAGGCGGAGAGCACCCGGGCGCGCTGCAACTCGTGCAGGTTGGCGCCATTGTCCTCGCGGTCGGCGACGGCGGGCCGCGCATTCGATCCGACAGTCTCCGCCAGAAGGTCGGCGACGGCGTCGCCATCGACGATGCCGCCCCGGTTGATCAGCGACAGGCGCGCGAGCACGGCTCGCAATTCGCGCATGTTGCCGTCCCATTGCTGGCGCGCGAGACACTCAACCGCAAGCTCGGTCAAGTGCATGTCGGGATCCAGCGCGCGCAGCAAATGTCGCACGATTTCCGCGAAATCGGCGCGCTCCCGAAGGCGCTGCAACGTGACTTCCAGGGTGTTGAGCCGATAGAGCAGGTCCGACCGGAAGCGTCCTTTCGCTATCGACGCATTCAGGTCCGCGTTTGTCGCGGAAACCAGCAGCACATCGACGACGCGCGATCCGCCGCCCACCGGGCGAATGGTCCAGTCGTCGAGGAACCTCAGCAACACCGCCTGCAAGGCGACCGGCATATCGCCGATTTCATCAAGGAACAGAGTTCCCCCGTCGGCCTCGCGGAACAGGCCGACCGAGCCGCCCTTGCGCGCTCCGGTGAACGCCCCCTCGGCATAGCCGAACAATTCGGCCTCGATCAGGCTCTCGGGGAGCGCGGCGCAATTGACGGGCACGAATGCGCCTCTGCGCTGGCTTGCGACATGCGCGTAACGCGCCAGTTGCTCCTTGCCTGTTCCCGTCTCGCCGCGGATGAGAATCGGCATTTTTCGCAACGCCGCGGCGGCGACCCGGCGCACCGTCTCGGCGATCTTCGGATCGGTCGCCACGAACTCCACCGAGACCGCCGAAGGCGCGGCCGGCTTAGGCCTGGACAGCGTCCGCGCGAACGGGAACTGGCGCGGGTTTTCGATCGAGGCCACGAAATGGCTTCCGACCTCGTCCTGGAGCTTTTGTCGCTCTTCGCGCCGCCCCTCGTCGATGAACGAACCAAAGCGAGTGCGAAAAATGTCGTTGAAACGCCGGCCCGGCGCCAACGGCAGGCCTTGCAACAGCGTTTGCGCGGCCCGATTCGCCGCGAGCAGAAAGCCGTCGGAATCGACGGCGAGCAGGCCCGCGCTCAGCGTATGCAGATATTCGCCGCGATTGTGCAACGCGACGACGATGCTGCCGCGATGTTGCTCGCGAAACAATCCGTTCTCAATCTGCGTCGCGGCCATGCCGACCAGAGCGCGCGTGTGCGCCTGCCGCGAGAGACAATCGGAGGAGGCGTCGAGAATGCCGCACAACGATCCGTCGGGCGCGAACACAGGCGCGGCGGTGCAGGTGAGATTGTTGAACCGAGGAAAGAAATGTTCGCCGCCGTGCACCGTCACGGCACGCTTCAAATGCGCGACGCTGCCCAAACCATTGGTGCCGCAAATCGATTCCTTCCAGAGGGCTCCCGGACGAATGTTGGCGTTGTCAGACGCCGATTTGAAACTGTTGTCGGAAACGACGTCAAGCAACAAACCCTCGGGCGAAGCGAAGGCGATCATGAAATTCGTGCCGGCGATCTGCATATGCAGCGAGTGCATCTCGGCCAGCGCGAGGCCGCGCACCAGCGAATGGCGCTGATGCTCCTGGCGCAATGTCGCCATGTTGACGATTTCGGGTTCAGGCGGATGTCGGGCATCAAGCCCGTAACCGATGCAGCGCATCCAGCTGTCGTAGATTTCGGGCGCGAGGAACTCGGGCGAAGGAACGCCTTCCCGCTCCAGCGTGAGACGCGCATGCTCCATGGATCTTCTTACGGAGAACATAGATGCCCTCGATGCCGGTTTCAGCGTACGTCTCCCGCCCCCGCTCGACGGCGTCACTGCGCCGTCGCTTCGGTCGGCTATTATAATAGCCGAAACGGTAGAAGGCGCCAACCCATTGCAAAACGCCTCGATCTGTTCCGACTCGGAACAAATTTGCTGGCGAATGTTGGACCCTTTCGGAGCGATTGCCAAAAGTATCGTCCAAACGACGCCTTGATTTTCAACGAACTTTGCCTTGGCACGCACCTTGCTCAACGGAGATGCGCGGTTTGGCCCGGGCGGTCGGCGAACGAACAAAACATTCAAGGGACGGAAAAATGAAGGCGGCAGTGCTTCACGCATTCGACGAAAAGTTGACCGCTACGGAATTCGTCAAATTCGAAGACGTTCCAGACCCCAAGATCACGCGGCCGACCGATGTTATCGTGCGCATAGGCGGCGCCGGAGTTTGCCGCACTGACCTCCACATCGTCGAGGGCATCTGGCGTTCGAAGGTGGACGTAAAGCTGCCCTATATCATGGGTCACGAAAACGCAGGCTGGGTTGAGGCGATCGGACCCGGCGTGGAAGGCGTGAAGGTCGGCGACAGCGTGATCTGCCATCCGCTGGTGACCTCGGGCCATTGCCTCGCCTGCCGGCGCGGTAACGACATGCACGCGATCGACAGTTCCTTTCCCGGCATCAACGCCAACGGCGGCTACGCGCAATATCTGTTGACCGGTCAACGTTCGCTGATCAAGCTGCCCAAGACCCTCGCGCCGAAGGACGTCGCTCCCTACACGGACGCCGGACTTACCGCCTACCGCGCCGCGAAGAAGGCCTCGCGGCACCTGCTGCCGGGACAATACGTGGTCGTGATCGGCGCCGGCGGCCTGGGACACATCGGCATCCAGGTTCTTGCCGCTCTTTGCGCCGCGGAAATCATCGTCGTCGATCGCGCCGCGAAATCGCTGGAACTCGCCAAAACCTGCGGCGCCCATCATCTCGTCAAGGCGGACGGCGGAGAAGTCGAGGCGGTGCTCGCCCTGACGGACGGTCGAGGCGCCGAGGCGGTGATCGACTTCGTCGGCGAAGGCGAAGCCGTGGCCAAGGGTCTGGCGATGACGGCGAACGACGGTTACTACTACATCGTCGGCTATGGCGGGAAAATCGACATCCCGACGATCGACATGGTCACGACCGAGAAGACCATCGTCGGCAATCTCGTCGGCACTTTCGCCGAGCTGGTCGAGTTGATGGCGCTCGCCGATCGCGGGCTCGTGAATCTGCACACACGCGAATACACGCTCGCGCAGGCCAACGACGCGCTGCACGATCTGCATAACGGTAAAATCAACGGCCGCGCCGTGCTCATCCCGTGATTGCTCGCGCGGCGCCGATCTGGAGGACCAGGCAATGACGGGTGCGGGAGCAGGCGCACGGGGGCCGCAACTCACGGCCGAGGAAGAAGTCGTGCTCGAAAAGGCGCGAGCCGGCATGTTGGCGCGGCACAAGTTGATAGAGGCCATGATCCGCAATAACGAGCTGCAATTGAAAAACGAGAGCGCCCGCGGCGGCGCCGAAATCGAGCGCGCCTGCGCGGTTCGGGACGCCAACAAGCCGGGAGCCGGTGAGACGGCCCGCGCTGAAATCGAAAGAACGACGCAACGCCTGCGGGTGCTCGAAGACGAACATCAACGTCTCGTCGTCGAGCGTGAATGGCTCAACGCTTCGTTGCTCGAATTCGACAGCGGCCCCTCGTCGAACACGCACGGAAAAGCAGGACACGCCTGATGACGGAAAACCAGGACAAAGTCTCGGCTCTCGACAAACTGTTCGAAGCTGCGCCTACCGCTGAGGGTCTATCCGATGAAGGCGCGTCAAAAGACGCATTCTTCATCCGTCTCGCGGAAGTCGCGGAGGAGATGGTGGCCAAACATGGCAAGGAATTCGCCATGGGCGTGTTGGTGCTTTCGGCGCGATTCATTGCCGAGGGCAAGCCGCTCATTAAGCGAAACGGCGGCGCAGATACGAAATTATCGTAGCTCCTCGGAGCACAGCGCCTCTGCACTATGCTCAACGTACCTTTACCGAACTTAAAGTACATTTTCGACCGTTACTATTTCGCAAGCAACGATCGCAGGATCCGGATTTACGGAATCCCATGTGATCCAGACGTGAAATGGAAACACGAAGGAGCTAACTATGACAGCAAGTCTTACGCTCAACAAGATAACGGCGCAGAAAGGCATCGCGATCGGCGAGGCGGCTAGCCGCGTCGCTGATCTCGGCTGGACGCCGAGCTACGTTCAGGAAGCGATGACGTTTCCGACCGACTATAAAATCTCGAAGGTTCCGCGCGATCCTATGAAACAGGTATTGCGCTCCTACTTCCCGATGCAAGAAGAAAAGGACAACCGCGTTTACGGCGCTCTTGATGCAGCGTTGCGCGGAGACATGTTCCGTAACGTCGAGCCGCGTTGGATCGAATGGATGAAGCTGTTCCTGGCGATCATCCCGTTCCCGGAGATCTCGGCGGCGCGCTCGATGGCGATGGTCGCCCGTCTGGCGCCCGGCGAGGAACTCCGCACCGGCTTCACGATGCAGATGGTCGATGAGTTCCGCCATTCCACAATTCAGATGAATCTGAAGAAGTGGTATATGGAGAACTACATCGACCCCGCTGGCTTCGACATCACTGAAGCCGCGTTCGGTAAGTGCTACGCCACCACGATCGGCCGTCAATTTGCGGAAGGCTTTTTGACCGGCGACGCGATCACCGCTGCGAATGTCTATCTGACCGTGGTCGCCGAGACCGCATTCACGAACACTCTGTTCGTGGCCATGCCCTCGGAAGCCGCGCGCAATGGCGATTACGCGCTCCCGACCGTGTTCCTGTCGGTTCAGTCGGACGAGTCGCGCCACATCGGCAATGGTCACTCCATGCTGATGGCGATGATCAACGATCCCTCGAACCATCAGTTGCTTGAGCGTGATCTTCGTTACGCGTTCTGGCAGAACCACGCGATCGTGGACGCGGCCATTGGCACGTTCATCGAATACGGCACGACCAACCGCGACAAGAACAAGGAATCCTACGCCGAACTTTGGCATCGTTGGATTTACGAGGACTACTATCGCACTTACATGCTGCCGCTCGAAAAATACGGCATCAAGATCCATCACGACGACGTCTCTGCGGCGTGGGATCGCATCGTCAAGAAAACCTACGTCCACAAGACCGCGCAATTCTTCACGGTCGGCTGGTCGGTGAATTTCTGGCGCATCGAGGCCCAGACCGAGAAAGACTTCGAGTGGTTCGAGCATAAGTATCCCGGTTGGTACGCCGAGTTCGGCAACTTCTGGAAGTGGCACAAGAAGCTCAGCAAGAAGGGCTCGACCAACATCCTCTTCAACGGCGACGTGGGCTATGTCTACCCGCATCGCTGCTGGAGCTGCATGGTTCCCGCGCTCATCCGCGAAGACTTCGTTTGCGACGAAGTCGACGGCAAGATGTACACTTATTGCTCGGAAGGGTGCCGCTGGACGCATAAGGTGGCTTTTGCCGCCGAGTACGAAGGTCGCGCCACGCCGGCGATGGGTCGCTTCAGCGGTCGCCGCGAATGGGAAGACTGCTATCACGGTTGGGACGTCGCCGATTGCGTCAAGGATCTCGGCTTCGTTCGTCCGGACGGCAAGACGATGATCGCTCAGCCGCACCTCAGCTTCGAGGAAAAGGACATGTGGACGCTGGACGACATCCGCGGCCACGTCCTCGGCAGTCCGTTGCGCGGATTCCGCGCGCTGACGCCTGAGCAGCGCGACGCGGCCGTGGCCGAGTATCGCAAGGGCTACGTCATCAACCCCTGCAACTAACCGACAGCGGCGGGGGCCGTTCCGACGGCCCCCGTTTTACTTCCCGCGCTTTCGAGCGGCGGCAATCACAAACATCGAAGGGTCGAGGGAATGCCGGGAGCGACGGTCCATAAAGTTCGTTTCGAGCCGCTTGGCGTCGAAATGGAAGTCGAGGAAGGCGAGACCGTGCTCGATGCGGCATTTCGTCAGGGCATTGCCCTTATGCATGGCTGCAAGGAAGGTCAGTGCGGCAGTTGCAAATCCCGCATGATCGATGGCGACGTCGAAATGTTGAAATATTCAACCTTCGCGCTGCCCGAATATGAGAGCGAAGTTGGCCAGGTTCTGCTGTGCCGCACCCATGCCTTCAGCGACATAACGGTCGAACTGCTCAATTATGACGAGGACTTGCTGAGCCGCTCGATCGCGGTGAAGGAATTTCCGGGTCGGGTCGTCGCGACAAGCGCCTTGACCGACGATATCCGACTGCTGGAGATCGAGATCGAACGGCCGCTAAAATTTTGGGCCGGGCAATATGTCGATCTGACCTTGCCTGGTCGCGCGATCACGCGCGCTTTCTCGATGGCGAATGCGCCGGGCGAGTCAACGAATCTGCGCTTCATTATCAAGAAATATCCGAACGGCGCCTTCTCGTCCTTGCTCGACGGCGATTTGAAGGTCGGCGACACGCTGACCGCCAAAGGGCCCTATGGCACGTGTTTCCGTCGCGAGGGGCGCGCGGGCCCGATGGTGCTGGTCGGCGGCGGCTCGGGAATGTCGCCGCTATGGTCGATCCTGTCCGATCACATCGCGAGCGCGGAGCAGCGGCCAATTCGTTTCTTCTACGGCGCCCGTACGCGTGCAGATCTGTTTTACCTGGCCGAGCTGAAGGCGATCTCTGAAAAGCTCGACGATTTCCAATTTATTCCGGCGCTGTCCCATGCCGCGGAGGCCGACGCGTGGGAGGGCGAAACCGGACTGATACACGAGGTGGTTGCGCGCCACATGAAGTCGAAGACGCTCAGCGGCGCGATTGACGCGTATGCCTGCGGCCCGACGCCCATGATCGACGCGCTTCTGCCTGTGTTGCAAATGAACGGCGTCGAACCCGACCATATATTCTTCGACAAGTTCACGCCGGCCACGCGATGACGGTGAAGTCATAATCGTCGCAAAGAGAGACTCGACAAGGAGGATCCTATGAGCATTCAGAGCGAAGCCAAACCGGTCAAATCAGGAGCGGCAGGTTCGGCCACATTCCCCGGATCGGACAGCCGAAAGTACAATTATTTCGAGCCGAAGGGCCGAAAGGCCACGCATTATGAGGACATGACTGTCGACGTTCAACCGGACCCCGAGCGCTACCTGCTCCAGGATTGGATCATTTCGTTCCCAGACGGCACGCCGACCTATTCCAAGGATTGGACCGCCGCCAAGAGTTCGAACTGGCATAAGTTCCGCGCAGTCGATCAGGAATGGGAGAAGACCCATTACCAGAGGCAGTCGACCATTTGCGGCATGGTGCAGAGCACGATCGAAAACGGTCGCAAGGCGGGTGCGCCATCCCGTTTCGACCCGGCCTGGGTCAAGATTCTTCAGGACCATCTGGGCGCCTACAAGCATGCCGAATTCGGACTGGGAACTTCAACCATGCAGGCCCAGCGTTACGGCTATACGCAGATGGTCAACAACGCGATTCTGACCAACTCGTCATACAAACTGCGCTTCGCCCAGGACATCACGCTGTATCTCAGCGAAATCGGCCTCGATATCCCCGGTTTCGATGTCACGGCGGGTAAGAAGCACTGGCTGGACGATCCGATTTGGCAAGGCGTGCGCAAGTCAATCGAATCGGTAATGGGCTCCAGTGACTATCTGGAGCAATATTTCGCCACCAACGCGGTATTCGAGCCGCTGGTGGGCGA
>JANLPL010000223.1:0-10676 GCA_031367195.1 Bradyrhizobium sp. | reverse complement strand
GGCATTCCTTGTCCAGCGATTCAAGCGCTTCCCGATCCATCGGAAGCTTGAATCAACTCCCGAGTCCCGCGTCAAACGCCAGCCGGCCGGCCTTCAGAACACCCCCCTGAGCAATTACCCTCTGTCCCGCCGGCTGCACCGAGAGTGAAGCAGACCCTCTCAACTTGATAACGCGCCGACTTCGGTTCGTCTCGTATCTATTTGGACGTGGGACACGGGGACGGGCGAGGCGTGGAAGGATCGGCGCCTTCCTGCATAGGCCTCGACAATCTCCTCCCCTGCCCTTGCTTCGTCTTCGAATGGGTCAAATGCCGCGGGTCGCGCCCTGTCCACGGCGACGCTGGCTTCAATCGCCGCAATCCCGCAGCGTCTCGGATTTCGTCGTCGGATCGCGACCGACTGTTAGCCGTGGTTGTAGCGGCGATGACGTGGGCGATGCGCCGGTCGGGGCGGCGTCATGCCGACATAGACGGTGACCGGCTGCGAATAAACCGGTGGATCGTGCGGCAAGTGTCCGGCGTCGCCGAGCAGCATTTGCAGCGTATGCTTGCCTCTCGGCAGCGTGACGCTCGCCTCCGTCTGGCCGGCGCCGAAATGCAGGTAGTTCTCATTGTTGGGAATCGGCTGGTCGAACGGTGGCAGGGCGGCGTCTATAATGAGATGGTGATGTCCGGAATTCGGCTTGTCGAAGCCGGCCGGCGCGACTCCCATGCCGGTCAGGCCGAAGCGGACGGTGAAGGTCGTCGTCACATAGGCGCCGTTGGTGGGCGACTCGATATAGGCTTTGGCGTTCGCCGGCGAGGGATGCCGCCCGGCCGTCGGCGTCGCAGTCGCAGCCGCAGCCGCAGGCGTCGCGACCGCAGTCGGCTCGGCCACGGTCACATGGAGGATCGAGGACATCACGGGCGGAGAGTGCGGCACGTGATTGGCGTCGCCGAGCAATATCTGCAACGTGTGTTTGCCGGGCGCAAGCGTGACGGTCGCTTCGGTCTGACCCGCGCCGAAATGCAGGTGGTTCTCGTTGTTGGGGATCGGTTGGTCGAGCGCCGGCGGGTCGGCGTCGATCAGCAGGTGGAAATGGCCGCTATTGGGTTTGGCGACGCCAGCGGGCGCAACGCCCATGCCCGTCAGTCCGAAATGGATCGTCGTCGTCGGCGCGATAGTCGCGCCTTCCTTGAGATCGACGAAATAGGATTTCGCGCCCGGGGGAGAGGCTGTAAGGGTGGGAGCGTCCGCCGACTGTGCAAAGGCCGGAAGCGAACATCCCGCGACGAATAGCCCAGCGACAAGCGCCCAAATGGCAGATCGCATTGGTTTCTCCCACTGGCCGCGCTGCCTGCGGCCGCTGTTGAAGGCTCTGACTTATGACGATAGCATGAGCCCGAGGCTTGTAAAACTGCGGTGCGCGCGTTGACGGGGACGGAATGAGATTTGTACGCGGTCGGATGGCAGTCCTGGCGCTCGCCGTTGGCGGTTGGCTGACAAGCGCTCCGGCGACCGAGCGCTTGCCGGGTGAGACGTTTCGCGATTGCGAGAGCTGCGGCGAGATGGTGGTCGCGCCGGCCGGCGATTTCGTGATGGGCTCGTCGCAGAAGCCTTCGGAGTCCCCGCCGCATCCGGTCACGCTGCACAAGGCTTTCGCCATCGGGCGCAAGGAGGTCACTTTCGACGAATGGGACCAATGCGTGGCCGCAGGCGGCTGCGCCTACACCCCGCCGGATCAGGGCTGGGGACGCGGCGACCGGCCGGCCATAAATCTGAGTTGGATGGACGCCAAACAATATGTGGCGTGGATTTCCAAAACGACCGGGAAAGGCTATCGGCTGCCAACCGAGGCGGAATGGGAATATTCCGCGCGGGCTGGCGCCCCCTCGCCTTTCTGGTGGGGCAAGGACGCGGGCGCGAACCACGCCAAATGCGCGGATTGCGGCGGCAAGCCCGCCGGCACGGCGCCCACCGGATCTTTCCGGCCCAACGGCTTCGGCCTGTTCGACACCTCGGGAAATGCCGCTGAGTGGGTTGAGGATTGCTGGAATCCCTCCTACAAGCGCGCGCCGGCGGACGGGACGGCGTGGATGTCGGGCGACTGCGCGTTGCGGGTGCTGCGTGGCGGGTCGTTCCTCGATAAGGCGGCGGGCGTCTCCTCCTCCGCGCGCTTTCGCTACGATAACGACGTTCGCTATTACGCCAACGGCTTCCGGCTCGCACGCGACCTCGAGTGAGGCCCGCATTGTCAGCGGCTATTGCAGACCGTAAACATGCTCTTAAGTGAAATCGACTATCGCTCCCCCGCAGCCTGCGCGGCGAGGTCCGCCGACTTGAGCTGATCCATGTGTCGTTTGCGCGCTCACCTACTGGGCCTTTTAACCGGATTGGCGCTGGCGGCGTTCAACGTCGGCGACGCGCTGGCGCTGCGCCGCGTTGCGCTGATCGTCGGCAACGCCAAATACGAGCACGCCGGCGTGCTCGCCAACACGCTTAACGACGCAAGCGCGATCGCGGCTGTCCTCAAAAACGCGGGCTTCGACTCCGTCGATGAGCGCGACGACCTCGGCGTGGTGGCGATGAAGCGCGCCGTGCGCGATTTCGCGGCCGCGGCGAGCAACGCGGACGTCGCGGTGATTTACTATTCCGGCCACGGCATCGAGGCCGCTGGCGTCAACTATCTCATTCCCGTCGACGCCAGGCTCGTCAACGAGTTCGACGTCGAGGACGAGACGCTGCCGCTCGACCGGCTCTTGCTCGCGACATCGAGCGTCAAATCGTTGAGCCTCATAATTCTCGACGCCTGCCGCGAAAACCCGTTTGTGCACAGCGGAGACGGGAGACATACGACACGCGGGATCGGCGCTCATAATCTAATCGGGGTCCAGGCGACCACCGCCAACACATTGATCGCCTATGCCGCGAAGGCGGGTTCGCTCTCCTACGACGGCGTCGGGCCGAACAGCCCGTTCACCTCGGCGCTGGTGAAATACATCGTGGAGCCCGGCCTCGACATCCGCATCGCGCTTGGCAAGGTGCGCGACGATGTGCTGGCCTCGACCGGCCGTCGGCAGGAGCCGTTCGTCTACGGTTCGCTCGGCGGCGAAAGCATTTCGCTGACGCCGGCCACCGCCGCGGCGACCGCCAGCGATCCGCTGGCCGCGACTGCCGCCGATTACGCCTTGACCGAACGAGTTGGCTCGGCGGAAGCCTGGGGCGCGTTCATCGCGGCGCACCGCGAAGGCGGCTTCTATGTCGAACTCGCGCGGGCCCAACTTAACCGGACCACGCCGCCTGCGCCCGCCGCGCCGCCGGAACCCGCGCCCTCGCCGACCCGACTGGTAGCGCTCTCTCCCGCTTCCGGCAAGGTCGATGCGACGTCGAGCGAGGCCGATCGCTGCAAGTCCGAAAGCGCGCGCCTGACCGGCTTGCGAAACGATCCCTCGCCGAACGCGATCTCCGCCTTCGCCAGCGGGATGACTTGCGTCGCGCTGCGACCGCAGCTCACTCGGCTGATGGAGAGTGTCGGCCTGGTCGTCCCGCCGACCCCGGTTGCGATGACGCGATTTGCCGCGCGCAGCCCCGAAGGCGTGGGGTGCGGGGACGATGAACGGGAGCTCGAACGCCTCCGCGCCGAGCCCGACCTCGCTCGCGCGAAAGCCCTTTACGAGCGCCTTACTTGCGCGGCGCTGCGGCCGCAGGCGCAGCGACTGATGGAGAGCCTCGGCTTGGCGTCGCCGCCCCCGTCTGCGCCGGGTGTGCAGCGCGCGCTCGCCCCGCTTCCCGCAGCGGTCCCTTCGAGCGCCGCCGACGCCGCGTGCGTGGCCGAGCGCAGCGAGCTTCAGCAATTGCGGTCCCACCCCGACCGCAAGGCGGCGATTGCATTCGCGGCCGCGCTGCGCTGCAAGGCGCTGGCGCCGCAGGCGGCGCGGCTTCTGGAGAGTCTGGGCGGCTAGGGGGGCTACCAAACAGATAGAACCGACATGCAGACGGATCGTGACAACGGCCCGCCGGGAGTGGGCCCCGGGGGTTGAGTAAAACGTCGCCGGGATGCTATTATGACGCGGTCGGCGAACAAGGCCGGGCGTTCCGCAATCGTCAAAAAAATAGAAGTCTAACTTACGAAAGTCATTTAGGGAGGAAATCATGGCGCAAGATAAGGACTACGGTCTGCAAAGCCGCGGCGCGGTGTCGCGGCGAACACTTGTCACCGGGTTGGCGGGGGGCGCCGCGGCGCTCGCTGTTTCCCGCGCAATGGCTGATACCGCGCCGATGGCGCCGCCTAGCACAATTACGACACCGCCGCGCGATTTCAGTGCGAAGGGAGCGCCGACAACCTATTTTTGGGATCCCGACGTCATCGCCGTCGATCCGAGCTTCAATAGCCTGGCGCAGCCTAATGCCGCGATCCAACGTTTGTGGACCGGCGCGCTGTGGTCGGAAGGCCCCGCATGGAATTCGCAAGGTCGCTATCTCCTGTGGAGCGACATCCCGAACAACCGTCAAATGCGCTGGCTGGAAGACGATGGCCATGTCAGCGTTTTCCGCACGCCGACGAACAACAGCAACGGCAACACGTTCGACTTCCAGGGCCGGCAGATATCTTGCGAGCACCTCGCGCGACGGGTCGTGCGCTATGAACTCGACGGATCGGCGACCGTGATAGCGGACAATTACAACGGCAAGCGGCTGAACTCGCCCAACGACGCGGAGGTGCATTCCGACGGCAGCATCTGGTTCACCGACCCGCCCTACGGCGGCCAACTCTACGAAGGCGAACCCGACGTCGGAGGCGGTCCGACCAACGCTGAAGGCAAGCTCAATCCGAAACTCAGTCAACCCGCCGGATTTGTGCCCGGCAAACGAGAACTGCCGACCAACTGCTACCGCGTGGATACAAACGGCAAGATCGAGATCGTCGTGACCGAGGACCAGGTCCCTGATCCCAACGGCATCCTGTTTTCGCCGGATTTCAAGAAGCTCTACGTCATCAGCACCGGCAAGGGGCCCGGCGACACCGGACCCGGCGGTAAGGGAAACATCTATGTCTTCGACGTCGGAGCGGACAATAAGCTGTCCAACCAGAAGCTCTTCACCGATTGCATGGTCGATGGGGTGAAATGCGGTCCGGATGGCGGGCGCTGCGACGTGCAGGGCAACGTTTGGGCCTCGAGCAATGCCGGGCGCGCCGTCGGATATAGCGGCGTGACGGTTTGGTCGCCCGAAGGTAAGTTACTTGGTCGCATCCGGATCCCCGAAATCTGCGGCAACATCTGCTTTGGCGGGCCCAAGCGCAACCGGCTGTTCATGGCGGCGAGCCAGTCGCTCTATGCCGTCTATACCGCCACTCAAGGCGCTGGTCCCGGCTGAGCGTCGCCAGCGCACAGTCGGAGTCCCTTCAGCTTCCTGTGGGGGCTCCGACCGTAGCACGTGGCGCGGCAGGCAACGTCCGTCGCCGCGAAGCTTCGCGCCTGCGGCTAGTTGAGCCGTTGGCTCGATTTTGCGTCAAAGAGATGAATCGCGCCCGCTTGCGGCGTCACGCGCAGGGTCTCGCCGGGCCTGGTCACGATGCGCTCGCGGAACACGCCTGAGATCGGCTGATCGCCGAGCTTGCCTTGAACCTGGGTTTCCGACCCCGTCGGCTCGACGAGTTCGACGGCGAACGGCAGCCCGCCGGCGTCGAGCGCCAGATGCTCGGGCCGGACGCCGTAAACCGCGGGGTTTCCGATGTGCGCGGCCGCGCCGGCATAGAGCGGCAGGAGCAAACCGTCCTGCGTCTTAAAGCCATTTTCGCACACGGTTCCGGTGAGGAAATTCATCGACGGCGACCCTATGAAGCCGGCGACAAAAAGGTTGGCGGGGCGGTCGTATAGATCCAGGGGCGCGCCGATCTGTTCGATCCTGCCATTGTTCATGACCACGATCTGATCGGCCATTGTCATGGCCTCGATCTGGTCATGGGTGACATAAACGGTCGTCGTGCCCAACCGCTGGTGCAGCGACTTGATCTCGCCGCGCATCTGCACGCGCAGCTTGGCGTCGAGATTTGACAGCGGCTCGTCAAACAAAAACACCGAGGGGTCGCGCACGATCGCACGCCCCATCGCAACGCGCTGACGCTGACCGCCCGACAATTCCTTGGGGTAGCGGTGAAGCAAGTCCTGCAAGCCGAGGATGTGTGCGGCGCGTCCGACCTTGGCCGCGATCTCCTCCTTCGGCGACGATTTGAGCTTCAGGGAAAACGCCATGTTCTGCACGACCGTCATGTGCGGATATAGCGCGTAGGACTGAAACACCATTGCGATATCGCGCTCCTTCGGCGGCACGCGGTTCACGACTCGCGAGCCAATTCTGATGGCGCCCGCCGTGATTTCCTCGAGCCCGGCAATCATCCGAAGCAGGGTCGACTTTCCGCATCCGGACGGACCCACCAAGATGACGAAGGCGCCGTCCGGGATCTCAATCGAGACGCCGTGCAGGATCGGCGTTCCGCCAAAGGTCTTCTTCACGTTCTCGATCGACAGGCTCGCCATTTTGTTCCTTCCCTATCGCACCGGAACAACGTCATCGCACCTGCGCGGAGACGTCGCAGCGGTCCCAATTTTCATCGCGCGGCGCGGAGCGCCCGTCATTCCTTCACCGCGCCGGTCAGGCTGGAGACGTAATACTCAACGAAAAACGAGTAGAGAATCACCACCGGCACCGATCCCAGCAGCGCCGCCGCCATCAGCGAACCCCAGTGGTAGACATCGCCCTCCACCAGTTCCGTGATCGCGCCGACCGGCACCGTCTTGTTTTCCGAGGAGGAAATGAAGGTCAGCGCGTAGATGAATTCGTTCCAGGACAGCGTGAAGGCGAAAATGCCCGCCGAAATCAGGCCGGGCACCGCCAGCGGCAGCGTTATCGACCACAGGACTTGTAGCCGCGAAGCCCCGTCGATCATCGCACATTCCTCGAGTTCGTAGGGAATGGTGCGGAAATAGCCCATCAGCAGCCAGGTGCAGAACGGCACCAGGAACGTCGGATAGGTCAGGATCAGCGCCCAGTCGCTGTCGTAGAGGCCGAGCTGGAAGACGATGGCGGCGAGCGGAATGAACAGAATGCTCGGCGGCACGAGATAAGCAAGGAAGATTGCAAGGCCGACGTATCGCGCCCCGGTGAAGCGCAGCCTTTCGATCGCATAGGCCGCGCACACGCTCGAAAACAGCGAGATCGCCGTCGCCGCCACCGACACCATCGTCGTGTTGAGCAGCCATTGCGGATAGCTGGTCTCGAACAGCAACTTATGGATATGCATCAGCGTCGGATGAACGATCCCGAACGGATTGAAATGCGCGTAGTCGTAGAGCTCGGCGTCCGGCTTGAACGTAGTGGTCGTCATCCAGTAGAATGGAAAAAGCAGGAAGAACATGAACATCGCTAGCGGCAGGTAGAGCGTGACGACGCGGCGCGGCAGCCGCTCCAGATAGTCCATGCCTTCGCCATTGCTTTGCGCCATGATGTTAAGCCCGCGATCCTTGCTGCCACCGGCGGCGCTGAAGCCCAAAATAACTGAACAAAACCGCGGCGAGCAAGAACGGCGTCATCGCATTGGCGATCGCCGCGCCCTCTCCGAGATGACCGCCCGTAATCGCACGCTCAAACGACAGCGTCGCCATGAGATGCGTCGCATTGATCGGGCCGCCGCGCGTCAGCGTGTAAATGAGCTGGAAGTCGGTGAAGGTGAGCAGCACCGAAAATGTCATCACCACTGCGATGATCGGCGAAAGCATGGGCAGAGTGACAAACCGGAAACGCTGCCAGGGCGTTGCGCCGTCGAGTGTAGCGGCCTCGTAAAGCGAGGGCGAAATTGTCTGCAAGCCCGCGAGCAAGGTGATCGTGACGAACGGAATTCCGCGCCAGACGTTGGCGACGACCACTGCGCCGCGCGCGTGCCAGGGTTGGCCGAGAAAGTCGATATAGCGATCGATGACGCCAAGCTGGATCAGCGCCCAGGAAACGATCGAGAATTGGGGATCGTAGATCCACCAAAAGGCGATCGCGGAAAGTACGGTCGGCACGACGAACGGCAGCAGAATCACGGCGCGGAAAAAAGACTTGAACGGCAGCCGGCGGTTGAGCAGCAGCGCGAGGTAGAGGCCAAGAAAAAACTTAAAGACGCTGGCGACGATCGTGTAGAATAACGTGTTGAACACCGAGAGCCAGAACACGGAATCGTGGGCGAGCGAGACGAAATTGGCGAGCCCGACGAAGCGCCCGGGCTGGCCGATGGGCGTGTCGGTTAACCCCAACCAGAAGCCGAGGCCGAGCGGGTAAGCCAGAAACACCAGCAGGATCGATCCCGCCGGCAGCATGAAGAGAAAACCTAGAAAATTGCGGTTGTCGAGGGCGCGCGCGCTCCAACGGCGCCAGCCCGCGGCGGATCGGTCAGCCGTCTGCAACTTAGCCGCCATACCGCCCTCCCCGCGCCGGAAACGGCGCCTTCGCTGGGCGCCGCCTGGTTTTCGCTCGTTGGCGTCAGCCGTCATAGACGTCAGCTCTTGTAGTAGCGTTTGGCGCGCTCTGCTGCGCGCTCCGCGGCGGCCTTGGGTGTTTGCGCGCCGCTGCAGGCCTCTGCGAACATGTCGACAACGATAAAGTCGCCCATGACCGCGGCCGAAGCGGCCCCGAGCGACCCGGAATACCCAATGGGAACGCCGAATTTCATTACGTCACGGAACGGCGTCACCTTGGGATCTGTGGTCCAGACCGGATTGTCGTTCCACGCCGGCATCGGCGGAGCGACGTAACCGTTGGAGGCCGTCACCCAAGCGTCCACCTGCGGCCCCTCCCACATGAAGCGCAAGAATTCGCGCACGGCGTTCGGATATTTGGTGTAGGCGTAGGAATAGGCTGTGAGGATGTTCAGTTGCTCGGTCGGCCGGCCCACCGGGCCAATCGGCATGTTGTGGTGGTTCATGTCTTTCGCGATCGCATTCAGCGCCGGTTCCGGCGAGTTCTTGGCGACCGTGTAGATCGAAATTCCGTTGTTCGTGACGCTGATCTGGTCGGCGAGGAAAGCTTTGTTGTTGCTGGCGTCGTTCCAGGAGAGCACCCCGTCGATGAATGTCGCGTAGAGCTGCTTCGCGTATTCGAGCGCGGCGACCGTCTCCGGTGAATTAATGACGACGTTATTGTCATCGTCGACCATCTTACCGCCATTAGCCCAGAGGCACCAATGGCACCAGCCGTTCGCATCTCCGGTGGCGTGGCCTAGCGCGAAGCCGGGCGGCTTGCCAATCTTCTTCAGTCCCTGACATAGTTTCAGAAAGCCAGCGAGGTCGCTGGGAAACTCTTCGAAGCCAGCGGCGCGCATGTAGCTAATGCGGTAGTTCATCGTCCCGCCACTGCAACCTTGCGGCAGCGCGATCCATTTCTTTCCGAGCATGCCGTAGCTTCTAGCGATAGGATACCAACCGCCGTTTTTTGCTCCGAGATATTCTGCGAGTTCGGTCACGTCGAGGAGCTTGCTGGAAAATTTGAATGGGTCGTCGTTGGTGCCAATAATGATATCTGGCCCGGCGCCGACGTTGGCGGCAACCGCCGCCTTGGGGCGGATATCGTCCCAGTTTTCCGCGTCGACGCGCACCTTGACGCCGGTCTGTTCGCTGAACTTTTTGGTGTTGGCGATAAAGCTGTCGAACTCCGACTGAATGAACTGTTTCCAGCGCAACACTCTGATCGAAGCGTTCGGTTCAGGGGCGGGGCCTTTCCAGGTTGGCTCCGCCGCGGCCGCTCGGCAAATGAGCGCACCTGCGGCGGCCGCGCCGGACACCATCAACGTCCGCCTTGAAATATCGCGCATGGTTTCCTCCCTTGTCCCGGCGAAGCCGCCGCCCGGCGTTCCGCCTTGTTGTCGGTCGTCGCGTCTGGCTCCCGGGCCGCCAAACGCGCACTGGCTTTGGGTAAACTATGGCTTGAGGAGGCCCCCCTGCGCAACCCCATCGACGCGATCCTGTCGATATGCACCGCGCCGAGTTTGCCGGAGGCTCCAACTCTTGAGAAGTTGGGGGCCTTGTCCAAGAGCGGGTCGTGGTCGCATGGGCAATGATCGCCAAAATTGCCAGCCGTGCATCGCGACATTTATTCGTTTAGTATCAGGCTGATAGAGATCTCCGCAGACGTTTCCTGAAGCAAGAGGCGCTCATTCTGATCGTTAACTGTTCGTTAACCAAAAAAATGTTGCGGGATCGAGCGAATCGGGGCACGTTCCCACTTCACATGCCACGACGCGGCAAAAAGCGTTATTCTGGACAAAGTCAAAAATGAAGGCTCTTATCTCACGAATCCCCCCATTTGGACGGACTCATATTTGCCTGAATTGAGGCGCCGAGGCGGGGCTGATTTTCGAATCAGCCAGCTTCGAGGCCGAGATGCGAGCGCCAAGGGATCGATCTGAATTCGTTCATGAATTCTTGAGACGCATATTCGCCGGCGACCTGCACGCCAAGCGAATTCTTTCTCTGGCCAATGGCGCGCTCGGGGTCATGACGTCGGCGACGCTGGCGGTCTCGCTGGTCGGTCAGGCGCTGGCGCAGGCGCGGGGAATTCTGCCCAAGTCGGGGATAAAACAGGTCGACCGGTTGCTCAGCAACGTGGGCGTCGTCCCGTGGGACCTGTTCGCTGCGTGGGTGCGCGAGGTCGTGGGCGAA